>JBBRCC010000076.1:0-22409 GCA_038205175.1 Cytophagales bacterium
CCACTCCTTTCGCCAGCGGTCGGGGTTTTTCGCCAGCGGTCGGTGCCTTTGGCCAGACCGCTTTTTGAACTCCTAAAGCCGTCTAGCCGCCTTTGGAATCTCCTCCTTTCGCCGTCTGGCGTGCCGCACCGACGGCTTCACTCAAATTTTTCGCCTATTGCCTGCGGTCGGTGACTTTGGCCAGACCGCTTTTTGATTTCCTTTCGCCGTCTGGCCGCCTTTGGTTTCTCCTCCTTTCGCCGTCTGGCGTGCCGCACCGACGGCTTCACTCAAATTTTTCGCCTTTGGCTTGCGGTCGGTGCCTTTGGCCAGACCGCTTTTTGAACTCCTTTTGCCGTCTGGCGTGCCACACCGACGGCTTTGAATTCTCCTCCTTTCGCCATCTGGCGTGCCGCACAGACGGCTTCACTCAAATTTCACTCGAAACTCCCATACTATCAACTACTCCCCCACCATTACAAAAGCACCCCAATAATAAGGATTTGGGTATTTGGCTTTTAACTCTTTTTGGGCTTTGAGGAAGGCTACCCGTTTGGTGTTGCTTGCGGTCGGTGCCTTTGGCCAGACCGCTTTTTCTCCTTTCGCTGTCTGGCGTGTCGCAACGACGGCTTCTGCCCCCAACCAATGCTTATAAAAACTCACCATCAACTCTTGGGTAGCCTCATCGCTCACTTTCCACAAGCTCATGATGATGGTTTTGGCTCCAGCCACTTTAAATGCCCGCTGCAAACCATAAACGCCTTCGCCATTTTTAATTTCGCCCAAGCCTGTTTCACAAGCAGAAAGCACCACCAGATCAGTATTGTCCAGATTCAGATTCATGGCTTCATAGGCAGTTAAAATACCATCCTCCCTTTTCTCAGGATTGCCGCTTCTAAGTGTGGTTCCTGCTCCGGCTAACATGAGTCCTGAACGAAGTAGTGGATTCGATACTTCACCGTCTTTGGGTTGAAAATATCCATGGGTTGCAATGTGCAACAACCTAGGCTTGTAGCTTTCCTTCAAGTTCTCTTCTATCGCCTCGTTAGCCAAATAGCTTTTCACCTCCCAACCCGCTTGCGAAAGCAAGTCGGCTATTTTTTCAACTTCTACTTTTGTTTGAGGCAACTCAGCCAAAACTTCACTGGCATCCAGTTTCATGCCATACCGCAGGGTGGGGCTTTTCCTTTCAGTTGCGGCGGTTGAAACAACTTGATCGTGACTTTGATAGTAATTGGGGAAACCAACGAGGCAAGCCAACTTGTTCAACTGTTCGCTTTTGTTGGTTGGCAATAGATCTTTTGTTACAGTAACCAAATGTATATCCTTTTCATCGATAATAAATTTCTTGGTCTTAGGATTTTGCAAAATATTGAGATTCAGATTCAGGTAAACCCCATCGGGCGAAAAGTAAATCCGATTAATTCCTTTGAGCTTTTCGCCAATTCTCTTCCAATACTGATCGTAAGACTCCCTATCTTCCAGTTTTTGTTTTACGCAGTTTTGGTAATAGTTGAGGTGCTTGCCTTCAAGTTCTGTACCATTGGCTAACAATACCAATTCAGGCATTTTAGTGCCTGCTTTCAAAATAAGGGCAGCATATTGTGCAGAATCTGAAAGACCTTTAATGTAATAGGTGGGCTTTGCAGGACTGGATGTGTCGGTAACTATTCGTTGGATGCCATTGCGGTGTATGCGAATAATTTCGATAGCCGCTTCTCCTGATTTCAGTTGTTGCTGCACTTCTTGCCAGGTAGGCTGGTGCCTGTCGGCAAGCTGGGCAAAATTCTCTGACCGCAGCGAAAGCTCCTTTTCTGACTTTTCTGACATAGCCTTGATGCTGTCAAGGGCAAGTCTTTCAGTAGAATCTGGGCTTTGAAGCAAATTAGCCAACTGGTTTTGTAGCGATTCCCACTCCGTAAAACGCAGAAACAATTTCTTGTCGCCACTTGACTTGATTCTATGTTTCCATTTAGCAGAACTGTTCATTAGCAATGCCTTGGTGGTTAGCTGAAGATCGTACAGCTGAGCAGCCATATCTCGATTTTCGGCATATCGAGCAACCGCAAAGGACTGGTAAGCATCGATATTGGGCGTGAGCGTTGCAAAAAATCCTTCCTTTTCCTCGTCAGAAAAAGCGGGAAAAAACTGGCGAACTTGTTCTAAATAAATGTCTTTCGAACGATTGAAAAATAGTTCTGCCTTTGACATATTCCCCATTTCCTGCAAGTTGATGGCTTCATCGTGGTAGGGATTTGCCAACTCAGGATGCCCTTCACCAAACACTTTTCGCCTGATGTTTAGGGCACGGTTGTAATACTCGCTTGCCAACTCAAGTTTCCCCTGATCTGCGTACAAATTTCCCAAATTGAGGTAGCTCCCAGCCACTTCAATATGTTCTGAACCATAGCTGTTTGTACAAATTTCCAGTGCTTTTTTATGATACTGTTCAGCTAAATAGTAGTTTCCTAAAGTCCAGTGAAGCTCACCCAGATTGTTGTAAGACCCACCTATGTCAGGATGATTGGGCTCCAAAATGGCCTCTTTGATCCGAAGCGATTTTAAACTGAAATCTGCAGACTCTATGTATTTGCCCAAATTTTTGGTCAAATTTCCCAGGTTGTTGTAGCTTTCTGCCACATCTAAATTATTATCGCCATAAATTTTTCGTTTCATTTCTAGCGACCTCAGCAGGAAGGTTTCAGCTTTGGGAAGGTTGCCCATAAAAATGTAAACCAAACCTAGATTATTGAGCGAGTGAGCAACTAGCGGGTGGCTTTCGCCAAACAGCTTTTGCCTAATTTTCAAGCTCTTTTCATGGAATTCTTCGGCTTTCGGAAGCTTGCCGCTTCTCCAGTACAAAATACCTAGGTTGTTATAGCTCGATGCCACATCTTTGCTGTTTTCGCCCAACGTCTTTAGTCGAATCCCGAGGGCTAACTGATACATTTCGTCTGCCATTTCGTATTTGCCCAGATCCAAATACAACACGCCAAGGTTGCTTGAAGTGGTTGCCACATCAATATGATCATTGCCTAGCACAGACTTGCGGATTCTTAATGCTTCAAGGAAATGAAATTCCGACTTTTCAGCATCGCTTGTAGCTTTATATAAGTTTCCAAGGTTGTTATGCACTTCGCCAACCAATAGGTGATTGAGTCCCAGCGTTTGCTTTCGATTGTTAAGTGCTTTGAGTAAAACTGCTTCTGCATCAGCATATTCATTGGTTCTGGTAAGTAAATCGCCTAAAACATTTTGGGCACCTGATACTTCCTTACTTTCAGGTTTGTGATCCTTTTCTAATTTTACAATAAAAGCCTTGGCAAACGGAATTGCCTTGGCATACAAACCAGCAATGTAGTATTTGTTTATTGAATCTTTGAGTGGCTGTTTTTGCGCCCAAACAGTTTGGGCCAATGCACAAATTGTGATGGTGCAAATTGCAAGGTAGTTCAGGCTTTGATTTAGTCTCATATTCGTAGCTGTCACAATAGGGAGGCAAGGAAACACAATTATTCCACTGCACGAAGGAAAATAAACTCAAAGCTAAAATTCTGTTTTCTTATTCATCCCACTACCACAAACGCTAGCCAACAATATGGATTTCGGAATTTGGCTCTGAGTTTTGACTGGTTTTCAAAGACCTGAAGGGCTTCCTGCTCAAACTTTTAAAATGCTACAGGTATAAAACCCTATGGTAGAAAACAAACACATCAACGTGCATTAAAATGTGGGAGGCATGAACTTTTAAAATATTTAACCAAAAGGGGACTTTGCCCCCATGCGCCTTGCATTTCTACCTCCTCAAAAGACAAATAATTTGAAGTCATATATTTCAAATATTGCCATTTTCGCCTAATATCATTTGGTGCCACGGGCAATTAATGATGGTTGACAGGTGATTTTCGTCCGTTCACCAAAATAAATTTGGAAGCAGATTGGAATTTGAAATCATATATTCACATTTAGGTTTTCAAACAAACATTTATGACAAAAAACTACTTTCTCACCCTTGGATTCATGATGGCTTTGGCCTTAGGAGCCTTTGCACAATCCAGTGAATTACGCAAATGTGGAACCATGGAAGCCCATGAACACATGCTTCAACAAGACCCTGAAATGGGTAAACGCATGAATCAGATTGAATGGCAAACTGAGCATTATTTAAAAGAAACAAATAACGAACAAAAGCTTAACGGAACCATCATTACTATTCCCGTTGTTTTTCATGTTGTTTACCGAACCGGAGCTGAAAATGTTTCTGACGCAGCCATCAACGCTCAACTTGATGTGCTGAACAAAGACTTCAGAAAACTAAATGCTGACGCCTCTCTTGTGCCATCGCTTTTCGCAGGCCTGGCAGCAGATTGTGAAGTCCAATTTTGCCTTGCCAAACGCACACCCCAGGGTTTAGCAACAAATGGAATCGTAAGAAAATCTACAACTGTGACTGCTTTTTCCACCAACAACGCTGTAAAGTCGGAAACGGCTGGTGGAAGTGCAGCCTGGGACGCAACTAAATACCTCAACGTTTGGGTGTGCAACCTGAGTGGTGGAGTTTTGGGCTATGCACAGTTTCCAGGTGGATCAGTCACTACAGACGGTGTGGTACTTTTATTTTCTTCCCTTCCGGGTGGAACTTCAGTGCCATACAACCAGGGCAGAACCGCTACCCATGAAGTTGGTCATTGGTTGAACCTGCGACATATTTGGGGCGATGCTAATTGTGGTAGTGATTTTGTTGCAGATACCCCTCCCCACAATACCGCAAATTATGGCTGCCTTACTTTTCCACATTTAAGCACTTGCTCTGGCTCTCCTGTTGAAATGACAATGAATTACATGGATTACACAGACGATGTCTGCATGTACATGTTTTCTGCTGGACAACGTGACAGAATGAACGCCTTATTTGTAACAGGTGGAGCAAGAGCCAGTTTGCTCAGCTCAAATGGTTGTACTGCTGTGACGCCCGCAACCTGCAATGATCCAAGTGCATTGTCTGCGTCAGGTATTACATCTACTTCTGCAACGCTGAGCTGGATAGCAGCTTCAGGAGCAACAAGCTACAATGTGAGCTACAAAATAGTTGGTGCTGCAACCTGGATCACTACTTCTACAACGTCTACTTCTATTGCAGTTTCAAATCTTACTTCTGGCACTCAATATGAATTTCAGGTAGCAACTGTTTGTAGTGCCGGCACCGGCAGTTTTTCAGGCAGTACCACTTTCACTACCTCTTCAGTGGCAGGTATAACATATTGCGCTTCCAGTGGCAGCAGCCAGGCTGACGAATGGATTGACCTTGTAGCATTTAGTGGCATTAATCGCAGTTCGGGAGCCAATGGAGGATACATTTATGTTGCTTCACCTTCTGCTTCAGTTGTTAGAGGACGCTCATACACAATGAGCTACAGTGCAGGATTTCGTTCTGGCTACTCAGCAAGGCAATATTGGAAAGTATTCATAGATTGGAACAACAATGGTTCGTTCAATGATGCCGGTGAAACTGTTGTAAACAGAAATTCAACATCTAAAGGAACTTTGAGTACAACCGTAGCCGTGCCAGCTTCTGCTACACTTGGCACTGTGAGAATGCGTGTTTCTATGAAATGGAATGCAAGCCAAACATCGTGCGAAACTTTCTCTTATGGCGAAGTAGAAGACTATAATGTAATTATTAACGCTGCCAGAGAAATTGAAGGCTTTAATGAAGTTGCTCTTGAGCCTTTTGCCCTTTACCCCAATCCGACCAGCGAATCATTTAAAATGAATTTACCACTTCACAGCCTTGCAGGTGGGTACTCATTAAACATAACTGATGTTTCAGGCAAAACCATGATAAATCTTTCAGGAGATAACCTGTTGGAATTGTCAGAAAACGGAGTTTCGGTTAAAACTTTGAAAAACGGAATTTACATCATTCTTGGCACCATAGGCGATGAAAAGGTGATGAAACGATTCTCTGTGATAAAGTAAATATTGTATCAATTAAAAAAAGGCCACTCTAAAAAGGGTGGTCTTTTTTTTGCCTGATCTCAAGCTTTTAAGAAAAATTGATTTCTGCTATATTTCGAAACGAGCAAAGAGATTTGGTTATATGTATCTGGAACGATTTTTTATCTATGTTTACTTATCAAAAGAAAACCCATATTTGAGTTCATTATCTACACCTTTGTAAACCTGATACTATATGCGACTTATTTCTACAATGAGCGTTTTATTACCTCTTTTAGTTTCCATTCTTTACTTTCAACGGAAAAATCTGCTTTTTAATTTGGCTTTTCTGTTGGTGTTGATAGGTTCACTAGTTGAAGTATTCTCTTTAATTGTGCATGTTTACTTTGAAGTACCCTACACAAACCACCACCATTTTGTTCAGCTATCTGCAGAGTTATTTATTATCGGAATATTCAGTTTGCATTTTTTGTCTATAAAATGGGTCAAATATATTGCTTACTTTTTCCTGTTTTCCATTTGGATTCTAAATGGCTATGAACAATTATTTAGAATTGACTCCAGTCAATTTTTTTCTCAAGCAAACAATTTTAGAATCATCTTTTTGATGATTCTAATCTTGGTAGGAATAAATGAATTTTTAAATTCACAACAGTTGCTGAGTTATCAAAATTCTATTTTTATTTTCTTCATAGCCAACTTCTTTTATTTGGGTTTTTGCCTATTTGCAAGTCTTATCAGAGACTCTTTCATTTCAGATATGTATAGATTGAACGGCTCAGTTTTCGACCTTTTTTCTGTGATAAATACATTTTACAATGTAAGTTTGGCTTTGGCATTTTACTATTCAAAATGGGACAAATAACGCTGCTACAGGTTTTCATATACTCCTTCATTGTTTTTGTTCTCATTCTGATTTTCATTTTCATTTTGATCAGATATCATTTCAATTCAAGGCTTCTTATGGCTGAAGAAATAAATCAAAAGGAACGTGAAATGGAAAGAGAAGTAAACCAAGCCAAAGAAGAGTGGTCTAAGGAGGTTGCAGACAATATTTCGAGAGAATTGCATGACAACATAAACCAAATGTTGGCCATCATCAGAATGCAGATATCAAACCTGGAAGGAAAAGTGACAGAACCAGCTTATTTACAGGTTATTACAAAAGTAAAAAATGAAATTTCGCTTACAATAGAATCCGTGAGAGGAGTAAGTCGGATTCTATCGAAAGATAATTTCGACAAATTCGACTTTGAACAAGCTTTGCAAAACCAGAAAGACTCAATTGAAATGAGTTCAGAAATCAAATTTCAACTTAGCATTGAGGCTAAACCATCTGAATTTATTCCAAAAGCTGCTCAAATTACTTTGTTCAGAATTATTCAAGAGTTCATACATAATTCAATCAAATACAGCGAATGCACTAAACTTAGTCTTCAGTTCATAGAAACAGACCAAAAACTCCACGTATTACTGAGCGACAATGGAAAAGGTTTCAACACAGAATCTACAAAAAATGGATTGGGACTCAATCATATAGTCAAACGAGCCGAGGCAATAGGTGCTTCATTCAAATTAGAAACAAGTCCGGGTTTAGGAACAAAAATGCTGTTAAGTTTGCCCGTACTTTACCAAAATTAATTTAATCTGGACTATTCCTTTATCATTTTTGGAATTGCAGGGGGTATTCTCACTTCGTTGCTAGGCATCGGTGGTGGCATTGTGTTTGTGCCGCTGTTATTTGATTACCTTACCAAAAAAGGCATCGAAGATCCGCTTTTAACACAATTGGTGATAGCCAACTCAATAAGTCTAACGCTTTTTTCTACTTTCACTTCTTTTGTCAATCGGCGACGTGAATTAGGAGGGCATTGGCGACAACCCATCATGATGGGACTATCTGCCAGTCTTTTATCCATTCTCAGTTTCCAGTTTATTGTGCTTCAAGGCTTTGTAAACAAACAATTGTTGGCACTTTTACTCATGATTACCATTGTGTATACCATGATTCGGAATCTTGTAAAACGTGAAGGTCACATCATTGGGAAGAAAAACCTAAGTGATGTTTCAATTGCAAGTTCAACCATAATTGGTAGTTGTAGTGGCTTTTTTGCTTCTCTATCAGGCCTTGGTGGCGGGGTAATTATAGTCCCAGTGCTATCAGAGGTTTGCAAAATCAATTTGAGACTTTCGCAAACCGTTTCTTTGGTGGTTGTATCTATCAGTTCATTGTTGCTCACGCTCAGCAATCTGGTGTCTTACAACCATGGTTTTATCTGGCATCCTGAGTTGTATCAAACAGAAATTGTGTTTCCAATTGTAATTGGCATATTGATTGGCACACCAATCGGCAATTGGCTCTATCCCAGAATACCACTTAAGTTCAACAAACTGCTTTTCATAGGTGTACTCACATACATAGCCTACATCAATCTTAAGATGCTTTTTTTATAGCCCATGCAACTTGTAATAGAAACCTCTTCATTTTTTAGTTCGGTTGCACTTTTCAGCAAAAGTGAATGTATAGCTTTTGCAGAAGCCAAAGTACAAAATTCACATTCTGAAGGCTTACATAGTCTCATTGAAGATGTTTTAAACAATGAAAAGATACAGATTTCGAGTCTGAAAACACTCGTTATGGGCGGCGGACCAGGCTCGAATACAGGCTTGCGCATTGGCCTGGCAGCCTTAAAAGGCTTTGCTACGATTATCAACAAAATACCGTTAGCACTTGATTCTCATGCAGCTATGGCCTTTTCACTGAATGGATTAATCGGTGACTCACTTTTAATAACAACGTCAAAAAGAGGCCTGTACAATTTCACCCATTTTAAAAACGATATGATATCGGGAAGGGGAAATACAAAAGCACCAAAAGAGTTATCAGCGTACATGGGGCAGAAAACGATGGTGGCTTGTCCCGATGGTTTTTCAATAGATGAGCTAAGCGAGTTCAATCCAGTTCAACTGCTGCCAGATGCGAGGATTTTGGGAAATTACTTCAACAAGTCACAAAACAATTTGGAAGTCGATTTGTCCACCATGTATTGATACTTATAAAGAATTGAGTTGGTCAGCATATTTTTTCACCGAATCTACTTTTCCCAACTTTTCGTAAGCATTGATTTTCAACTGGAGATAAAATGGGGTCACTAAAGGATAATCGTCCAAATAAGGCATTGCCTCAGCCACTTTATCCATTTTTATCAAGCTCTGCGCCACTGCCAAACCAGCCTCTTTGTTGTTTGGATTTATCTTGATAGCTCGTTGATAATATTTGATGGCCGAATCGGGCTCACTCATATTTCTAAATACGATTGCCAGATTTAGATTCAATAATTCATCGTATGGGTTTAACAAAAAAGCCGACTTAAGCGCCTGAAGGCCAGCCCGAAAATCTTTTTTACCAACATACAACGCTGACAAAGAATTATATGCATCCAGAAACTCAGGATCTTGTTCAATGGCAGTTTGAATAGATGAAATAGCCCTTAAAGTATCTTTGAGCTCTGAAAATGTCAGGCCTTTTAAGTAGTAGGCTTTTGCATAGAAAGGTGCGCTTTTGATTACCGCATCAAACGCTTCAATCGCTTTGCTATAATCTCTTTTTATGAGGTGAATTTCACCAGCCAGCAAAAAAACTTCATTGGTAGGTATCAAGTTTTGCTCCACCAATTTCAAAACAAACAAGGCAGAATCTACCTTTCCCTGGAATTTAAACGCATTGGCAAGTCCCAAAAACAAATCCTGGTCTTGCTCATTGTAAAAAATACCCCATTTGAAATCATTGGCAGCCAGAAAATACTGCTCAGTTTGCAACAGAAGATTTCCCCTTCGCTTTAAAAGCAGAACATCTTTGGGGCGGTTGGCCAACAAATTGCTCACTTCAGCTATTTCTTCCTGAGCAGATTTGGGTTTAAAAACTGTAGTTTTTGATTTTTCTTCCTTTTTGCTTCCACATGAAAGTGCCAAAGTCATGATGGAAAAAACAATAAATCCGTTGAGACTTTTCATACTATGTGATTATAAATAAGTGCTGATGGCTCTGAAAAATTCAAGAATCGACATATTCGCTGCCTTTTCAGCAAAGTCCTTTTCTATGTTGTCAGGAAAAAATGGCTCAGCTGCCATAAGAATTCTGTCAGTCACTTTCATATCAAGTTGAATTTCATACCGGGCAATACCCAATTTAAGTACTGACTTCTGCACAAGTTTGTAATCAGGGTGTGAAGAAGGAACGTTTTTCACATACACCAAAACAGCATTTTGATCCAGAAGTTTGTCCTGAAGCTTATTTACAGCAATCCGGGAAACTGGCTGCCCATCATCTATGGAAATAGAAGCGGCAATGCCAGCTGCCTGACCCAACGCCATCCAACAAGGCTCCATTCTGAGCGTACCCAGGCCAACATGCGACGCAGAAACACACACAGGAACCAACAAATTTTCACTTGACCTAGGCACCATCACACCAAATGGAACTGTATAAGGTTTTGTATGATAACTAATGAAACCATCTAGGTGCACTCTGTTTGGCTCTCGCTTGTGCATGGCATGCGAATCTATGGCATAGTGACTTGCAGTGACCGAGGTTTGGTGCACAGGAGGCCGCTCAGATTCAGGAGATGGTAGTGCATCATGGGCAGTGAAAAAATGTTCGCCTTCTATGCGGCGTGCCTCCCGCACATACACTTGCCTCGGAAAATGGTTGTTGTCGGCATACTCGTCTTTGCACAGACCATATTTAAGACAATCTTGCCTGAAAGATAATGGCAAAGTAGTATCATGTTGAGCAAACCAAAGCAAACCTAAAGTATAGTTTTTCAGCCTGACTGCAAACTGATCTCTCCAATTCCAATCTGCTTTTGGGTACCACCAGTTTTCTTCTGGCAAATCGGTGCTCAACATGGAATAATGATGATTGTTTGCATCGAATTTAGAATTTGGAAGCCTAACAGGGTTCATCACACCTGATTTTTTATGAATCATTCCCTTCACCCAACCAGATTTTACATCATCGGCCAATGAAACATATTCACCTCTGTCATAATGAGGAGGCTTGGTAATTGGGAACATATTTGATTGCTTATCACTGATGCACATGCGATAATTATATGCCTGAATGGCTGTATCGCCTTTGTGGGTGCTTCCCTCACCAACATCTCCACCCCAAGCCTTGTAAATTACGCCAGCCATTGGTTCCCCAAACTCTTCTCTGCTTTCCCTTCCAACCCGATAACGCACACCAGCGGCCGCTGCCAAATCGCCTTCATAAGAAGCATCGATGAACTGCTTACCAAAGAAAAACTGAAATCGCCTTCTATTGCGGGGAGTCAATGCTATTGCTTTGATTCGATTTCCATCCATTAAAATATTTTTGCTCGAATTATCAAACTGAATAGATGTAACTACTTGTATCAGAGGATTTTCAGAAATCATTGTAGTAAAAACCTTTTCAGCTACATGGGGTTCAAAGTGATATCCGTCGCTGCTGTGTTTCACTTGCACAGAAGTGTCACCATATTTGTCTATATAATGTTGCTTTACCCTGTTTACAAATTCCAAAAACAGACCGCCAGTAACTCCTCTTGTTGCAATGTCCGTTGCCCCCAACCCGTTCGCAGGTAATCCACCAATGTGTTTTTCACGCTCAAGTATTACCACCTTTTTCCCTTCTTTTGTAGCAGAAATGGCTGCCATAATTCCAGCAGGAGTAGCACTTAATATCACAATATCAAATACTTGATTTGAACTGGGAGATTTTGGCCATTTGGGATCTGGTTTGATTTTGGCTTTTCCAAAAACCAACCCTGGCAAACAGAATATCAAAAACAAAAGAACCCTCATAAGAGATATAAACTCAGCGTCAAATGTAAGTACATAATTTTGGACTCGCATGAACTAACCGGACCCTTACCAATATGCTAGAACCTTTTCAAACAAACGATACTAGTTTTACTCTCTTTCATCCGGTTTTGAACGAAAGCTACCACAGCAAAAAGGGTGCTCTTACAGAGAGTTTACACGTGTTTATCCAACATGGGCTTTTGGTTGTAATGGAGAAGTTCAAAAACATCAGGATACTAGAAGTTGGATTTGGCACCGGGCTAAATGCTTATCTGACCTACACACAAACTTTAGAAAACAAAGAAGTTCAACTCGAATACCATGGGCTTGAACCTTTTCCACTACCAATAGAAATAGTAGAAAAACTGGGCTATGGCGAACTTGTACCCGCTCCTGATGGAGGTATTGATTTCTACACTTTTTACAAAGATGTTCAAGCAAAAAATTCTATCGACAACTCGCTAAAGTTCAGTGTAATAGAAACAGCACTTCAAGGTTTTGAAAGTGAAGAGGGCTATGATTTAATTTATTATGATGCCTTTGCTCCACATGCCCAGCCAGAATTGTGGAGCCTCGAAGCAATGGAAAATCTGTCATCTTTGGCCAAGCCAAATGCAATATTGGTTACTTATTGTGCGCAATCGCAGTTTAAACGAAATCTGAAAACATGCGGATGGCTGGTGGAAAAACTGCCAGGCCCACCCGGAAAAAGAGAAATGACCAGGGCTACTTACCAAAATCAGACTTAGAAAAAAATTGTTTTGGAAACTGCGCTTGCAGTCCTTTTCTTTGGGGAGCAATTGTAAAATTATGGAATTTAAAGGAAGGCTCACACAATTACTATCCCCTGTAACCGGCGAAGGAAAAAACGGAACTTGGAAAAAACAGGAAGTGATCATCGAAACTGGCGATCAATATCCCAAGAAAATATGTATAGAAGTTTGGGGCGACAAAATCAACGAAAACCAGCTTCAACAAGGAAACAACCTGGTAATTCAGGCTGATGTGGAAAGCAGAGAATACAATGGGAAATGGTATACTGGCATAAAAGCCTGGAAAGTAGAAGTGGCCGGCCAATCAGCACCACAGCAAGCTTCTAGTGCAGTTTCTGAACCGCCGTCCGATCTTTTCAACGAAAGCGAAACAGATAATCTGCCTTTCTAATTTAGGCTCGTAACAATTCTTTGGCGTTTTGGATAGCCGCATCAGTAATCCTGTCTCCGGAAATCATTTGAGCAATTTCTTGAATCCGATCATCGGGCGACAACAACCTGACCTGACTACTGGTTTTTTGACCAGTATGTGCTTTTTCCACAAAGAAATGTCTGGTACCCATGGCCGCAATTTGAGCCGTGTGGGTGATGGTTAAAACTTGGTGGCGGGTCGACATTCCTTGCATCAATCGTCCCATTTTTGCTGCCACTTCGCCAGACACACCTGTATCTATCTCGTCGAAAATGAGTGTTGGCAGCGCTGTCTTTCCTGCTATTACATATTTGATGGCTAGCATTAATCTTGAAAATTCTCCTCCAGAAGCTACTTGTTTCATCGATTTGGGTTCACTCCCTTTGTTGGCTGAGAAAAGAAAAGTGATGGCATCGGCTCCGTCCAGGCTTGGTTTTCGAGCCGAAATACTAATGCTAAACTGCGCAAAAGGCATTGAAAGTTCAACCAACAAATCAGTAATCTGCTTTTGAATGGGTTCTGCAACATTTTTTCTTACTTGGCTTAAAGCGGCAGATGAAAAGCCCAATTCTTTTTCAAGTTCTTTACTCTGATCCAACAAGGCTTCCAACTGGGCATCAGATGATTCAAACTGAAGTATCCTTTTTTTCAGATCAGTCAAAAGTTCCGTCAGTTGCTGAGCTTCAACCTGATGCTTTTTCTCAAGTCTGTAAATCACAGCCAGCCTTTCTTCTATTTCCTGCTGACGCTCGTTGTTCGACGTTTGTGCCCCATCGGCAGCATTGCTCAATTCGCCAGCTACATCTTTTAACTCAATAAAGCTGGCATCAAGTCTAAACCTAAGTTCCTCAAATTTAGGCGAATAACTTGCAATTTTCGCCATAGCGCTTTGTGCCTGCTTCAACAGCTGCAAACCCGCAAGCTCACCTTCTGAAAGCGATCCCAAGGCTTCAAACAGTCTCATCTGGATTTCCTCAGCATGAGCAAGCGCTGCTAATTCCTGTTCCAATTCCTCCTTTTCTCCAACTTGAACGTTAGCTAGAAGTAGCTCATCAAGCTGAAAAGCTATAAAATCACTTTCTTTTTGTTGCCGGGCACTTCCTTCCTGAAGTTGCAGAACGGCCTGTCGCACTTTGGTCAATTCCCGATACACAACCCGGTAGCTTGCCAACAATGCTGCATGATCACCCAATTCATCTAAAAGATTTAATTGATACTTTTCTTCGGCCAGAAATTGGGTTTCGTGTTGAGAGTGAATGTCTATCAAAAGTGGTGTAATTTGCTTGAGTAAATCCAAAGTCACCGGACTATCGTTAACAAACGCCCTCGACTTTCCATTGGGATGTACCTCCCGGCGAATGAGACAAGAAGGCTCAAACTCTAAATCATTTTGTTCGAAAACATCTTTAAGATTTTGGTATGTTTCAACATCAAACTCACCCTCCACAATGCATTTTTGGCCCTCATCGAATAAGGTTTTTACATCCGCCCTGTTGCCAAGCAAGAGCCCAACTGCGCCTAGCATTATCGATTTTCCCGCACCTGTTTCGCCTGTTACAATGTTGAATCCACTGTCTGGGTGAAGCGACAACTTTTCAATCAAAGCGTAATTTTGAATATCGAGGGACTTTAGCATGAATTTTTATTGGCAAATACCAAATCAAAACGGTTTAGGTTGGAAAATTAATAAGCAAAGGGAACATCTAACCATATTTCGGATAAATCTTCCAAAGGAATTAAAATGAATGTATTTCTTGCTACAAGAACTTGAAAGTTGTCTTGATCAACATTGCCAATTGTTCCGCTGTAGGTTACACCCGTTTTCATAATACATTGGCAATGTATACCCTTAAAATCAAGGAGTTGATTCAATAGATTTTCTAAAGAAAGTCGTATTTGTCGCTTTGACATAAGTTCATAAAAAAAGGCTCCAGTCAGGAGCCTTCTTCAATTTTTCGGGTCTCTCAACCCTTAAATTTTTACTTGCCAGCAGTTGTGTCAACTGGAGCAGGAGTGGTTTGCTCAGCAGCAGCTGCAGCAGAATCAATAACCTCTTCTGTTGTTTCAGTTGAAGTTTCTGTAGTAGTTTCTGTAGTGGTTTCTGTAGATTCTTCAACTTTTTTCTCACCGCAAGAGGTGAAAGTGAACGCACCAGCAATAAGGATTAACGCAAATACCTTTTTCATTTTCAATTTTTTTACTTGTAGAAATTAATTTTTCCGGTGCAAAAGTACTTATCAATGTGAAACTTGCAAAGGATAGCTCTATTTTTTTCGAAAAAACAAATTTAAAGGCACTCCTTCGAAATTGAAGTGAGTTCGCATTTTGTTTTCCAAGTACCTTTCATACGGTTCTTTTATATACTGTGGCAGGTTGCAATAAAATGCAAAACAAGGAGTGTAAGTTGGCAATTGGGTCACGTATTTGATGCTCACACTTTTTCCTTTGTTGATCGGCGGTGGATAATGCTGAATTTCAGGCAACAACTTGGCATTGAGCTGGGAGGTGGGAATTTTTTGCCGGCGGTTCTCAAAGACTTCAATGGCTTTTTCTACTGCCTTGTGTATGCGCTGCTTATTAATAACCGAGGTGAAAACAATAGGTATAAAATCCATGGGAGCAATTTTTCTCCTGATGTCATCTTCAATGGTTTTTGCGGTTTTTGTATCTTTTTCAATCAAATCCCACTTATTCATCAAGATTACAATTCCTTTTTTAAGCTTTTCAGCTTGACCAATGATGCTCACGTCCTGCGCTTCTATGCCTCGTGTAGCATCAAGAATTACAATACAAACATCGCAATCTTCCAAAGCTTTGAGCGAGCGCAACACAGAATAGAATTCAATATTGTGCCCCTTCAATTTCGACTTTCGGCGTATACCAGCTGTGTCTGTGAGTATAAATTCATGACCATAGCCTTTGTAAACGGTATCGATGGAGTCCCGTGTGGTACCTTCTATATCTGTTACGATATTCCTTTCTTCACCTAATAGTGCATTGATAAACGACGATTTCCCCACATTAGGTCTGCCCAATACCGATATTCGGGGCATGCCCTCATTTGGCGACTCCTCTCCTTCTAGCTCGAAATGACTGGTCACTTCATCGAGCAATTCGCCTGTTCCCGCCCCTGTTTGGCTCGAAATGGTAAATAGTTTATCAAAGCCTAAACTATAAAATTCACCAGCCAAATGTGCCTTCTCGTGTGTATCGGCTTTGTTTGCTACCAAATATACTGGCTTTTTGGTTCTGCGAACTACATTGGCAAAGTCCTGATCAAGGCCATGCACACCTTCTGTTACATCAACCATAAACAAGATAACGTCTGCTTCTTCTATGGCCAATTGTACCTGATCACGAATCGCTCCTTCGAACACATCGTCTGAACCTACCACATAACCTCCAGTGTCGATAACCGAAAAATATTTTCCGCACCACTCTCCATGCCCATAGTGTCGGTCACGGGTTACACCGCTCAAGTTGTCCATGATGGCTTTTCGGGCACCCACTAAACGATTGAACAGGGTTGATTTTCCCACATTTGGGCGGCCAACTATGGCTACAATATTTGACATGATTTGAAATAAAATCTATTAAAAACTGAGCTTTAGGAAAACCTCAATTTTCTGAAAAAGACCGCAAAGAAACGGAATTAACCCGGTATCAGCTAAAAAGATTATAGACAATCCAACTACCTATATAGGCCAAAACACTCATGTAAGCCAACTGAACCAACGGCCATTTCCATCCTCCGGTTTCCCGATACACCACGGCAATTGTGCTCATACATTGCATGGCAAACACGTAGAAAATGACCAAAGAAAGCGCAACGGGCAATGTAAAGGTAGGAATCCCCGTATCAGGATTCACCTCTTTTTTCAACCGTTCGAGCAAAGTATCGGTAGAAGCATCTGCATCGCCCACTGCATAAAGAGTAGCCATAGTGCCTACAAAAACTTCCCGAGCTGCAAATGAAGTGAGCAAGGCAATGCCAATTTTCCAATCGAAACCCAATGGTTTTATGGCAGGTTCCATGAACTTGCCAACTTCGCCGGCAAAAGATACTTCCATTCTTCTGCTTGCAACCAAGTTGGCAGATTCTTCTTTATTTAGGCTTTTGTTGGCAGCTTCTATTACAGCCTTTTCACCTGCTTCATCCATGGAATCGCCAGGTCCATAGGCCGACAGAAACCACAAAACAATGGAAATGGCCAATATGACTTTGCCTGCTTCTACTACAAAGGACCTTACTCGCATATATATAGTAATGAGAACATTAGAAGGTTTTGGCCATTTGTATGTGGGAAACTCCATGATGAAATATGATTTTTCACCCTGAGGCAGTATTTTTTTAAACACCCATGCAGCGCCTACAGCTCCAATGACCCCGAGCAGATAAAGGCTCATAAAAACCAAGCCTTGTAGGTTAAGAATTCCAAAAATTTTGATTGAAGGCACTGCCAAAGCTACCAATACTGTAAAAACAGGTATTCGGGCAGAGCAACTAATAAGTGGAGTGACCATAATGGTGATTAACCTGTCACGCTGATTTTCAATTCCCCGGGCCGACATAATAGCAGGTACAGCACAAGCTACACCTGAAATCATGGGCACAATGCTTTTACCATTTAGGCCAAAGCGCCGCATCAGTTTGTCCATAATGAACATAACCCTGGCCATGTAGCCAGATTCCTCGAGCAAACTCACAAAGAAAAACAGGAGCGCTATTTGCGGAATGAAAACTAAAATGCCGCCAAAGCCGGCAATTATTCCATCAGTCAACAAATTGGTAAGCCAATGCTGTGGCAAGTTTTGCTTCAATGTAGTTGAAAGGCCAGAAATTCCTGAATCAATCAAATCCATCGGAAAGCTTGCCCAAGAAAATATGGCCTGAAAAACCAGCAACATCAGTAGTGAAAAAAGCACATATCCCCAGACTTTGTGCGTGACCCATGCATCAATTTTACGGCTAAATGGATCTGCTTGAATTGGTTCCTTTTCTACTACAGGCTCAATCAATGTGCGCAAGCTGGCATATCGGGCTATGGTTTCTCTGGCTTGCAAGGTTGCAGAGGGAACACCAATTTGTTTGTTTTTTAATGTTTCAGGATTCAGATGCCATTTCAAAAGTTGACCGTAATCCATCTTCTTTTCATCATCATTATCGATGAAGTAAAATGGCTTTTTCACCCTTTCTGCCCTTTGAACAGCTTTTTCTAAATTCTCTAGCCCAGATCCATTTCGGGCATTAACAGCCAAAACAGGAATTTCAAGGCTTTGCTCTAGTTTTGAAAGGTTAACTGAGATGCCATTTTCTTTGGCTATGTCTCCCATATTCAATAGGAGTACCATAGGAAAACCCAAATCAGCAATTTGGCTAAAAAGTAACAAATTACGTTGCAGGTTCGATGCATCTGCCACATATACAATCACTTCTGGAATTGGCTGATTAAATTCGCCTAGTAACACATCCGCCACTACCCTTTCTTCATTAGATTTTGGGTAAAGACTGTAGGTGCCGGGCAAATCCATCAACTTGACATTTCCTCTGCTTTTTGTCTTCCAAAAACCTGTTTTTTTCTCAACAGTAACACCTGGAAAATTGGCAATTTTTTGATGAAGGCCAGTCAAATGATTGAATAGAGACGATTTGCCGGTATTTGGATTTCCGGCCAATGCAATATTCCAGATTTTCGATTCTTCAGGCATGGTCAACGGATTCTACAAGAACAGAATCTGCTTCTTCCTTTCTGAGCGACAATTGGCTTGAAGCTAAATTTATCAGTACCGGGCAGCCCATGGGAGCCCAACGTTCTAACTGAACTTGCTCTCCCGGCAAAAGACCCATTTCCAGAAGTTTCAATGAAGTAAGTTCATCGGTAAAACCGATGACCCGAGCCAATTGGCCCGTTTCCAAAGCCGACATAGGAATCTGATTGCCCACTATCTTTATTTAGACTAATTTTAAACAGTGCAAATGTAGCAGGAAAACTCAATGCTTAAAAAGACAAAAGTCAGGTTTGAGAACTAATTATTTACCAGCACTGGCTTTGCTTTGAATCGTCTTTGAAGAACGAGGCAAGAATTCCAGCTTTTTCAGGGAACCTACTCTCCATAATTCTACAAAATCATCGTAATTCCGACTACCAGGATTTCCCGATTGACCGCCAGGAATGATGGCGTAAGCCTCTGGTTTAGTGCCCGTTGCAACTATCAATTTAAACGAAGGGCCATGCCGCTGGCTTGTTGCATTCACCATGGTTGAACCACCGCCCATCAAAAGCGGCTCTGTTCCAAAACCATCCAGGCGGGCTACATGCTGTAGAAAAGTGCCTTTCGCTTGTCCCCATGCCCAATTTTGAGGAGCTTCTTTAAACTTTTGATGTTTTTCGGAGAGCTCTTCTATGGTTTTTTTCCATGCCTGAGTAGCTATTTGGGCCATATTTTCCTTTTCGTTTGTTTTAATATTATCCCAAAGCGGATGCTGAGGCTGAAAAACCATGCCGTTGACAAACTTTTTTGAAGGGTAAGGCAAAGAATCACCTGTTTCGTCGGCAAAGGCAAGCTTGTTGAGATTTTGCCACCAGGTTTTCATAAGCAATGGTCCAATTTCATCAAGTGCGTTTTGGTAGTTCCATTTTGCAAGTTTTTCAAGCATCGAGGTTTCGTCTTCGTTCAGTTTTGCTTTATCAACAGCAAGCAAAAGGCTTGGCAAAACCTGCCTGGCATGCACATCAAGCACATCGTTCTGAATTGCTTGCATGGTGGCGGCTGTAACTTTAATCTCTTTCTTTAATAACTCATTCATTCTCCTTGCACGTTCAGGGGTCGAATATTCACCATAAGTAAAATATGGAAAAGTGCTATCCGAAACCCGTTGATTGGCTGAACTTAAAAAACCTTGAGATGGATTTATGGCTATAGGAATGTGCTGTACGGGCAAAAAACGATTCCATGCAAAATTTGAAGTTGATCCATCCAAAATAAATTGACCTTGATACTTCTGTTTTTCAACCACCCGGCCTTTAGCACAAAGGGCAATATCGCCTTCCCGACTGGCAAAGACAAAATTTTGCGCCGGGCAGGCATACATAGAAATGGCACGCTGATAATCAACCAGGTTTTTGGCTTTGTTGAGCATGGTGAATGTTTTTAATTCATTACTTGACTCATGCGCCATCCATTTCATAGCACAGTTTGCAGGTATAAATCCTTTGAATGGCTTTTCGCCAACTAAATACGGAACGGGTCCAAAAATAGTGTATCTCACTTTTTCTTGCAGCGTTTCACCTCCAGCCACTTTAATAAACTCAAGTCTTTCTTTTGTCTCCAGAATTTGGCTGTCTACCCGGTATTTCGTTTTCATATCATCCACCCAATCAATGGCATACCAATCCAACACATCATAATATCCGTTGGTTACGCCCCAGGCCACGTTTTCATTGAAACCAATTATTACTCCAGGTGCACCCGGCAATGTTGCTCCCATTACCTCCAACCCGGGCGCTGAAAGATGAACCAAGAACCAAAGTGAGGGTAGATTCAGGCTCAAATGAGGATCATTGGCCAAAATGGGACTACCACTTTCTGTACGACTGCCATGTACCACCCAATTATTGCTCCCAATTCCGGCTTCTGATTCTATATTATTTGTTCCAACTTGGTTTTCTACAGACATTCCCATCAGCCGGATGGCTCCATACATAGATTTGAAAATTGATGAATCAAGATGTTGATGTTGTTCAGTTGTAGCCCATTGAGTTCCAATTGGAATAACCGGTTCATCAAAATTTTCAGGAAACCAGTCTTTCCAAACATCAAAACCTAAAGTTTGCACTACTTTGGTATTCTCAAGATCTGAACTTCTGTTTGCAGTGAGGTCATAGGCCATATATTTGAGAAGAAAGGCGCACTGCAAAGGGGTCCATGGTTCTGGTTTGTAGTTAAGAATTTTGTATTCAACGGGTAAATCTTTGCCTCGCAGATTTTCTATCCAGGCATTCACACCTTTACTGTAATTTTCAACAAGAATTCGTGTAGTATCGTTTGCCAACATGGCTTTGGCTGATTGCTCGGCTGCGAAAACCATCCCAATCTTTCGCTGATGCTTATCAAATTCCAGGGCCATTGGCCCAATTATTTCGCTTATTCGCCCTGCAGCAGCTCTTGTTTGAAATTCCATTTGCCACAGCCTTTGGGAAGCCGTAACATACCCTTGCGCCCAATATACATCGGCTTCATGCTCAGCATAAATGTGCGGAACCAACATAGAATCGAATGAGACAGTGACGGGCTTCGTAAGGTCTGCATGTTGAAGATTCCAATCAGTTCCCACAGTTGAAAATTGCTCAGCCTGCTGCCAAAACCCTTCAAAAGGACTAAACAATTGGAGCAAAGGAGGCACTGAACCCCATTTTTTGGAAAGCGCAAAAGTCAAAGAACCAGATAGCAGCAACCAAATTAAAAACCTGAAACGCATAAGCCTTATTGCTTTTTATATGCCCTCAGCGGAATGGTAATTAATTGCTCCATTTTAACAGGCAATTCACCTACATGAGCAGATTTATATTTGAGCTTTGGAGTTAGATTAATCACCTGCTCATCAATACCAAAACCCAACCCTTTTATAATTTCAATTTCTGTTGGAGTTCCGGATTCATTTACGATGAATTTTATGGTAATCTGTCCTTCCAGATTTTGCACAACTGCAGAATCGCTAAAAACAATATTATCCATAAAAAAGGTCACAAGCTCTTCTTCAGTACCTAAGAATTTTGCTTCTTCAATTTCCTCTGCGATGGCAAAGTTACTATGCTGCTCTTTTTCCTTTTTATCAATGCTTGCAGATTCCCTGGGCTTTTTTTTGGGCTTACCAGATTTAGTCTGGGCAAATGTCTGGAGAGAAAACAGTATAAAAATGATGTAAATCAGTGCTTTCATTTGGTTTGCTGGATTGTTAACAGTCTTTGATTGGACAAGGAATCGGGCCGTTCCGAGGAACTTTTCGAGGTTTTTTTGTGGATCTGCAACCTTCTAATTGAAAAAGTGTAACTAAAATCAACAGCGCAAGGAAAAATTTTTTCACCCAAATTAACATATACAACAGCAGATATTTCGGTCAAATGTATGATTTACAAAACATTTGAGGTTGAAAGTCCCGCTTTACGAAAAATAAAATCAGGGCTAAAAATACCTGTAGACCCTCTAAAATTCATATTTTGAAGTTTGGAATCAATCTTGTTTATATTTGCGAAAACTTTTAGAAAACTTAAAAATCAAAAGACAATCATGAAAAAAAACTTTTTGAACAAAATCTTCTTTGTGCTTTTTGCAGCAACAGTCGCATTATCAGGCTGTAAATCAGACGACGAAACTCCCGCCCCAACCATCAGAATTTCATCTACCGACCCAGCATCAGTTGCAGGAGTTGTTAATACCAT
>JBBRCC010000077.1:0-21726 GCA_038205175.1 Cytophagales bacterium
CTTATTGAAAAGATCTTGGTAATCATCAAGTCTTAAAGTCTCTACAAATGCTTCTGCCTCCTTATTTTCTTTGGCATATTTGGTAGCAAAGTCACTCACGGTTTTCAAAACTTTTTGTAATTGCTTTTGCAATTCGGTTGTTGCTTCGGCTGTTTCTTTGTCTAAGTCAACAGAAGTTTCCAAATAGCTTTTTATCGTGGCTTCAAACTTTTTAATGTTGCCTCTGTACAGGTTTACAATGCAAATAAGGTTCTGCAATTGTTCGGGGCTAAAGTCGTTTACCTTGCTGGTTACTTTGCGGTAAATTTTTCTTGCATCAAGCATCAAAACCGCATCACTTCTTCGTTTTGGCAATTTATCAATGTCATCACCATAATCAGCTAAATCATAGTTCAGACTTTCTTTTCCTCTGTCAAAAAACCAAAGGGTACAAGGCAATGAACGGGTATAGAAAAAGTTATTACCTATCGCAGTCATTACATCTACTGCTCCTGTTTTCACCAATTTTTCACGAATATCTTTTTCGCTGTGGCCTGCATCACTTGCAGAAGAAGCCATTACAAAACCAGCTCTGCCAGTTGGTTTCAGGTAATTGTAGAAATACTGAATCCACAAATAATTGGCATTGTCATTTTTCGGCAGATTTACTTTTCCGTCCAATAGCAAACGAGGGTCTTTTTTTACGGCATCTTTGGCTTTGTCCACACCATCCACATTAAACGGAGGATTCGCCATTACAAAATCTGCACCACCAACCAAGTTGTGTTTGTCTTCGTAAAAAGTATTTCCCTCTGTATGTTGCCTTCCAGTCCATGAACCGTTAAGTTCATTTTAGCAAGTTTGGTATTGAGGTCGGCTTTTTCCTGTCCGTAAAAAGTAACTTTTTCGGCAGGTTTCAGTCCTTCACTTTCTATAAAATAGCCTGTTTGCACAAACATACCTGCACTGCCGCAGGCAGCGTCAAACACAATACCGCAGGCAGGTTCAATAATATTTACAATGGTTTGCACCAAACTCATAGGTGTAAAAAATTCTCCGCCTTCCTGTGCCCCAGTCATTGCAAATTTGCCAAGGAAGTATTCGTAAATTTTTCCGAATAAATCGCCTTCCGCTTTTTGTAATACTTCTTTATTGAAAATGCGGAGCAATTCCCGCAACAAATCTTTACTGAAAATGGAGAAGTTTTTAGGCAATACGCCTTTAAGGTTGTCGTATTCGTCCTCAATCAGTTTCATTGCGTTGTCAATCGCTTCACCAATGTCGGCACTTTCAGGCAAAGCTACCAAATAGTCGAACTGTGCCTTTTCAGGCAGGAACATGGAGTTTTGTTCTTCAAAATCTTTTTTGGTCAATGCTC
Source organism: Cytophagales bacterium (assembly GCA_038205175.1). Taxonomy (GTDB): domain Bacteria; phylum Bacteroidota; class Bacteroidia; order Cytophagales; family Flexibacteraceae; genus JBBRCC01. The sequence continues at coordinate 1,358 of JBBRCC010000077.1, forward strand.
TCTTGCCTCGTTGTGGATGCGAAGGCAAGGTTTTCTCCACTTCAATTTTTACTTTCTGAAATCGATTATAAGCATGGCGTAAAAATATCAATCCTAAAACAGGCATGGAGTATTCCGAAGCCGTAAGTTTACTATTGGCTCTGAGTTGGTCTGCTGCTCTCCATAGTTCGGCCTCTAATTTTCTAAGTTATTTTCCTTGCATATCGTAAACACAAAATTAAGGTTCAAACATAGTGCAGATTTAGTCATTGAAGATGCAACTGCCCATTATTGGCAGTTTAAAATTACTTCAACTTTTCAAAAGACCATGTTCGGCAATTCTACTTGATAGAAAATTGCTCTCAACCTCACCTGCTCAATTTTCCGCTAATATCTCCCCGCATCACGGTTTCAATTTCAGCCACTGTTGCCAGGTTGGCATCGCCTTCTATGGTATGTTTCAACGCTGATGCAGCCACGGCAAAGTCTAATGCTATCTGGGTATCGTTGTACACAATTTCTCCATAAATGTAGCCTGCACAAAAAGCATCGCCGCCGCCAATTCGGTCAACGATGGGCAATAGCTTGTACTTTCTTGAATTGTATAAAACTTCCCGGTCTATGGCTGTGCCCGAAATGCTGTTATCGGAAGCAGATGTGCTGTCTCGTTTCGAGTTTACTATTTTTTGAAGTTTAGGATATTTTTCAAGGGCGAGTTTTGCTATAAAGGGAAACTTGTCGTCTTCGAAAGCAGGAGCTTCAAGTTCAAAAAGTTCCTTCATGTCGCTTTTGCTTGCGAAAATAATATCGGCATAATCTACAATTTTCGACATCACTTCCTGCGGCGTTATATCGAATTGCCATAGGTTTTTTCGGTAATTGACATCGATAGAAATGGTGAGTCCTTTTGCCATGGCTGCTTCCAATGCTTCAAAGCACACATCGACTGCACCTGAAGATATGGCGGGGGTAATGCCTGTGAAGTGAAACCATGTCGCATCTGCAAACACAGCATCCCAGTCGAACATGCCCGGTTCAATTTGGGCAAAACTGGAATCGGCCCGGTCATAAATTACTTTGCTTGGGCGCACAATGGCACCTGTTTCTAAATAATAAAGCCCAATTCGGTTGCCGCCGTATAAAATGTGGTTGGTATCAACATCATATTTTTTCAAAAACTGAGCAGCTGAATAGCCAATTTCATGATCTGGGAAACGGGTAACATGAGCAGCAGAAATACCCATGATGGCAAGCGAAATGGCCACGTTGGCGTCGCCTCCACCGTATGTAGCATTAAATTGCTGTGCCTGCACAAAGCGTGAAAATCCAGGTGCAGACAGGCGCAGCATAATTTCGCCGAAGGTTATAACTTTAGGTGTTTGATTCATCATTGTTTTAGCTTAAAATTTAAAGTAGTTGGCCGCATTGTGATAGCAAATATTTTGCACCATTTTACCCAGCCATTCAATATCGTTCGGCAATTCACCATGCTGAATATCGTTGCCAATGAGGTTGCACAAAATACGGCGAAAATATTCATGCCTGGAGTAGGAGAGGAAGCTTCGGCTGTCGGTTAGCATGCCTACAAACCTACTCAAAAGCCCCATGTTGCTGAGGGCATTCATTTGCTTTTCCATGCCTTCTTTTTGATCGAGAAACCACCAAGCCGAACCGTATTGCATTTTTCCTGCCAATGAGCCGTCGTTGTAGTTGCCAATCATGGTGGCAAATATTTCGTTGTCGGCAGGATTCAGGTTGTAGATAATGGTTTTGGCCAATTGATTGCTTTTGTCAAGCTCATTGAAAAGCCTTGCCATGTTGGTTGCTTGCCTGAAGTCGCCAATGGAATCGAAGCCAGAATCTGCTCCAAGTTTTAGTGCCATGCGATCGTTGTTGTTTCTCACTGCACCCAAATGAAACTGTTGGGTCCACCCTTTTTCTGCATCCAATCGGGCGAAAAACAACAACATAAAAGTTTGAAACTGCAAATGCTCTTCCTCTGAAATCTCTGATCCATATCTAAAATTTGAAAAAATCAAAGATACTTGTTTGTCGGAAGCTCGGGAAAAAGCAATGTTCTCCAATCCATGGTCGCTCAAACGGCAACCCATGTCATGGAAAAACTGATGTCGTTTTTCCAAAGCCTCGATGTAATGCGCAAGGTTTGAAATGGGGATGTTGGCGGCTTTTTCCAGTTTGTTTACATAATCGTTGAAACTGGTTGCGTCTTTCACCAGCATGGCTTTGTCTGGTCTGAAAGTAGGAAGTACTTTTATTTCATAGCCAGATGTTGCAATGGCTTTATGATGTTCCAAGCTATCGATGGGATCATCCGTAGTGCAAACCACTTTCACCTGAAATTTTCTTAACAGGTTTTTTACACTGAATTCACTTGAATTCACTTTGGCTGTAGCAGCCTCATAAATTTCCTTTCCTGTATGTTCAGACAAAAGCTTATCGATACCAAATGGATTTTTCAGTTCCATGTGTGTCCAGTGGTACAATGGATTTCGCATGGTGTAAGGAACCGTTTCTGCCCATTTTTGAAATTTATCGAAATCGCTTGCCGACCCGGTAATAAATTGCTCATCAACCCCGTTGGTGCGCATGGCTCTCCATTTGTAATGGTCGCCTTTTAGGCTGATTTGGGTAATATTTTCAAACACCTTGTCTGCAGCAATTTCATCTGCTGGCAAATGGCAGTGATAATCGATGATAGGCATTTGAGCTGCAAAATCATGATACAGCCGTTTGGCTACATCTGTTTGCAGCAAAAAATCTTCGTTGAGAAATGGTTTTACAGCCATGTTTTAGTGTGAAGTGCTATTGGATTGCAATGTTAAGGATTATGTTTTTTCCTACTGCTTTCATATCTGCCCTATCTCACATGCCAGAAGAAACAGCCTCTCACAAAAAAGGCCACCCAAAGGCAGCCTGTTTTTGCTTCACTTCAATCCAATTCAATATATTTTCACTGCCGTTTGAAACCGATTTGGGCTTGGTGACAGCTGGATTTTTCATTTAAGTATGTAAAGTTAATATAATGAACACCAGTAGTTTGACATTTGTACATTAGCTTTTTCAATGGTTCGCTTTTGTTTTCGGCAGAATTGAAAAGCTGGTTGCGATTTCCATCGTAGAGAGCTATGGTAACATCTTTGCCTGCTTTGTCAGTTTGACCACAAAGGGCCAACATATATTGGGTGTCTTTGCTGAAAATATAACTAAACTCAACGGTGCCGTTTTGTATTTTTTCAGGATCCAGGTTGAACGATTTGATGTAGGTAAAACCGTCTGAGATAGCGCCTTTGCAGTTTTCATCCAGTTTCTTTTCATCACATTGAGCCATAGCCAGGTTGCACGAAGCCAAGGTAACGACCAACCATTTGCTCAAATTCTTCAGAATAAATGAATTTTTCATGTGTGAGTTGGGTTAATATTTAATAATTTCATTTCGGGTATCAATAATCACCTTTACAATGGCATTGACCTGCTCATCCGTAATTATTGTTGGTTCAGCAGGCCCGCCTTCAACCATGGTTACTCCATTTACTTTTGTCACACTGCCCAGGTCCTGCCTTGGATTTTGCATTTCAACACCTTCAAAAGCCTTTTCGATGGCAGCAACCTGCCGGCCAACCACATCAAACTCCGGAGAATCAACATAAAACTCAACTAGTTTTTTGATGGCAACCAAGGAAATTTTTTGCTCTGCCAATTTTTGTTTCAGCTCTGGCTTTTTTGTTTTTTCATAATAGGTAGCTAGCAAATAATTGGCCTCAATCCAACCACCTGTCACCATCAACACACTCAGGTGCGAACGTTTGTCTTCATGTAAGCGTCGGTTTATGCTTTGCAAATTGCGGTTGGTGAGCAAAAATAATGAGTCAAGCTCGGCATTGTTTTGAATTAATTGTCTGATGGATGCCTGATCGAAATATTGCCCGATCGACAATTCACCAGAAAGAATCTTAATGGCTTCTAAATAAATATAGGCATCTTGACTAATTCCAAACGTGTTGATATAGCCCAAATCAGCGCCATAAACGCCCAAGTTCAAGGCCATTTTGCCTGTTGTGGCATATTTGCCTGCTGAACCGGCTTGATTCATAAGATTCTTGTCGTAGCCTGTTCCCGAGCGTTTTATAAGGAAGGCAATTTCAACAGGCGAAGGAATGGATTCTAAAAACTCATTCACCATTTCTTCCGGCAAAGAAGCGGGTCCATGCACGTCGGTAGATGATATTTCGATTTTTGAATTGTCTTCTGCTGGCTTATCAGAACAGCTGCTAAGCCAACCAAGTGTTAGTAAAAAAGCTAATAGTTTGATTTTCATGTAAGTAACTTCTAAATCCGGCGCAAGTTGCAGCAGTCTTTGGTTTTAAAAATATAAAAATTGGTTTGCTCATTGGTTGTGTAAGAATTTTGGAAATTTAAGATAATTTCTAAGCAATACATCCATCAAAACATGCGACCAGGAAACACAACCAATTGAATAAAATTAAACTCCAATTGATCGAAATCTGCTTTTGAACCTTGATTATTTGTAATGGTCAAATTTGGAAACCAGCGAAGGTTGGTGCGCAAATACCATGCTTGAAGTCGGTTTGGCCTGATGTCCCAACCGAATACAAGTCCTCCAAAAACACCTTCTCTCCGGTTAATGATCGGATTTAGGTCTGGAAATCGATCTTCCAGCCCTAAATTTTCCCAGCTTATTGCTCCGCCTATGAATGTAGCAAAACCATGATAATCAGCAAAAAAATGGTAGGCCTCCAAAGAAAGTGCCCTTCTCGTAAATCTTGTACTGTTGCCGAATGCCTGAAGTTCGCTTTGAATATTCCTGTAGCTGAGGTTGAATTGAAGATCGGGTTTGTGAAAATAATAGCCTAGTCCAAACTCAGGAAATACCCTCGCCAGTTTATGTTGTCCTAAAAATGGTCTGTTGTTCTCATATTCCTTTAGAAAAATAGAGGAAGATGGCCCAACAGCCAATGTTAAACCATTGAGCCTGCCAAGTTTTTGCAAGGTGTCGGTAAGAATTTTGGTTTTACCATTTACCCACTCTTTTTCGGCACTTAACGTAGTTTCGAGCATTAATTTATAGCCCAATGAAATCCAAAAAGGATTGGTTTTTACCTGAATCGGTTGATCTGGGGCGGTGAAATAGTTTACACCATTTTCGTACCTGTAGCCAAAGCCCAACTCCACAAGGTGTTGGTGATGGCACCAAGTGAGGCCTCCTGTTAATGGATACTTGTTGCTAAAAAACTGTGCGCCATTGTTTTGCATGTACGAACTTGGCTGCCAGCTGGCTCCAATGTATGGCCTGATTTTGCCAGTTTCTATTTTCCACGGGTAAATTTTAAGACCTGTTTCCGTTCGTGTACGAAGTCCTGCTTTTTGGCCATAGAAAAGAGGAATAGCAATGAAAAAATCTGCATGACCCCAAAAATGAGTTCCTCCAATGATGAAACGGCCTTCGGTTTGGTTGGGCAATGCTACCGTTTGCAAGTGTGGTGTGGCAGAAGCATTTATATTTTGAGTTGAACTTCCTTTCGAAAGCAGCAATCTCGCATCGAATCCTACATTCAACTGGGCAAATCTGTGCCTGGTTTTTCCTTGAAGATAAGGCTGAGCCAAGCTAAATTGGCAAAACAAAAGCACTGGAAAGACTAAAATCAACCGCATTTGCAAAACACATTGAGTAACATGGCAAATAAAATAAAAAACTGAAATTAATCTTTCAAAACCCTCCCGGATCCACTACCAAACACCAACAATTCTTCGAGGTTTCGAGAATAATATACATTTCCAGTACCTTCTACTATGGCTACCATTCTGCGCCCAGGATTCACAAAAATGTTTCTCACGCCATAGGTACGCAAGTCATGCTCTTCGGTTTCGAATTGGCTGGCATCTTGTTTGGCAAATTTTTGAATGGTGGAATAAGCGTATTTGGCATTGCCTACCAAATACAAATTTCCCTGCCCATTTACATCCGTATGCAAGGTATCTAGTTTTAACTTAAGTGTCATATCACTTTCTCCATAGTGCGAGATGATTAAGTTTTTCAGTTGCAAAGTGTCTTGAGTCGATACTGTTCCAAAACCTTTGATATACAATTGGTTGAGCCACAAACCTGGCACACTTACTTCAAGTCTCGGCTTAAAACTTCTTACCCAATTCACTGTGTTTTGATTGCTAATGGTTACTACTCCATTTTCTACATAGGTTTTAATTTTTGGCAATAAATTGTTGCCACCCCGAAGTTCAAAAAAGGGCAATGAGTCATTTCTGAGTACAAGATCAATGTTGTCTTCAACAATAAGTTTTGAAAAAGGCCTGACAATAGGTCTGGTTTCTTTGGAAGTTTTTCCTGTGGATTTTAAAAAATCGGGTGCATTGGGATCGTTGCAACCCCAAAAGCCAATAAACATCAGAAGGAAAATTAATCTGTTCATCATCTAAAACTGTAGGCGGCATGCCACTCAAAACTATCGGCCCGACCTCTGTATGCTTTCAAAAGCAGGCCAGCCTGCATATTTTTTAAAACTTGAAAGCGAATGCCATACCGCTGAAAAAGTGGCTCATCTACTATGGAAAATACATTTGTAACAGTGTAGCCTAGCTGAGTGAGCAATGACACTTTGCCCACATGCCATTCGTGCCCACCCACCAAAGCGAATTGACTGTTTGAGCGATTTAAATACTCGGGCATATTGTCTCTGAAGTAGTCAAGCGATTCATTTACAACCATATCTGCGCCCATCCACCAAGTCGATTTCATACTTTGTTTATAACCAGCCCAAGTATGTAAAAAGTACAAGGGATAGATGTTGTCTGGCAAAAAGGCAACCCGCTTGAAACCTACTCCTGTTCCAATTTGGAAAAGCCAGCCCTTATTTACATTCCATGTTTCTTTTGGCTGAGGTAAGGTTGAAACTGGTTGCCAAAATATAGCTGCAATGGCTGTGGGAAGGTTTACTCCCGCATTGGGCTGACGAATGGAGCCATTGGAAAAGTGTTGTAAACTCACACCTAATCGGGCCTTCCAGGTTGGTGAAAATTGGTAATTCGCAGCCATCGTCCCTTGCGCTGCCATATTGATGGTAGAACTGATAGCAGTATTTGCGGTGTTTGTTTCGAGCTCAAACTTTCGGCTGCACCAACCAAACCCGGCGGCAATTCTATAACTAAAACTTAGTTTTCGTCCTGCCACTTTATTTTCAAAAAAACCTGTAACCGGAATCACATAACCCAAAATCGGATTTTGATAGTCAATGAAGCCAACGGAAAAACCTGTTGTAGCATGTGGATATAGACTTTTCACACCTTGCGGTTGCAACCAAGCCGGCATCACGTCAACTTGAGTTTTAACCAAATGAGCATTTGATAAATGGCGCAAACCACTTCTATGTGCCCACACAAAACCATATTCCTGTTGAAGCCCATAGCCAGTTTGTGCTAAAGTTGCACTTTTAACACAGATAAGTAACAAGCTAATTATCAAGCAAAAACGCATATCATTTAGTAAGAGGTCGCTTTTTGATAATGCCGCCTTTGGTGTCTTTGATACTGTTCATCACCATAAAAGCGTTCGGATCTATTTTTTCTACTTCGCTGTACAGTTTGGCAATTTCCAACCGGGTTATCACAGTAAAAACAATATCCATTTCGGCAAGTTCAACTCCTGGCGAAGCATATCCCCGCTTGCCTTGATAAATGGTTACACCTCTTCCCATGGTGTGCAAAATCATCTGCCTGATTTCGTCGAAGTGGCTCGAAACAATAGTCACACCCGTATATTCTTCAACACCTTCAATAAAAAAATCTACGGTTTTTGATGCCGATAAATAGGTTAAAATGGAATACATTGCCACTTCTACCGAAAGCAACCAGGCTGCAACTGAGAAAATCAAAATATTGAAAATCAGAATGATATCCCCAATAGTGAGGCCAAGTTTCCGGCTCAGGTGAATGGCCAATACTTCGGTGCCATCGAGCACAGCACCACCTCTCACAGACAAACCAATTCCCGCTCCCAGAAAAAACCCACCAAATGCAGCAGCCAAAATATTGTCCCCGGTGATGACAGGATAATGGACAAAACTAACAACCAAACCCAAACCAATAATGGCCAAAATACTCTTGATAAAAAAAGCTTTTCCTATTTGAGAGAGACCCAACAACACAAATGGAATGTTGATGAAAATAAGAAAAATAGCAATCGGATACTGCGTTAGGTGGTTGGCCAACAAAGAAATACCTGTTACACCTCCATCAATAAAGCCATTGGGAAGCAAAAAGCCTTTAAGGCCAAATGCTGCAGAAAAAACACCAGCTACAATAAGACCAACGTCTTTGAATTGGTGCATAATGGAAACCCTTCGGCGGTACATGGCTTTGGCATACCTATATCTGCTGAGGTTGCCCAGCATGTTTTCGGCCCTGCGTTTGGCTCCGATAAATCGTTTTAGTCTTTCCCAAATACCAGCCATATTTGGCAAAATTGCACCGATTAAGCTAATAATCCAGCTTTGAGAAATTTTTCATAGGTAGAGGCCCAACCTTTCCATTCGTTGATGCCTGCTTTCATCTCGTTGTGTGCTAACAAAGTGAAAACACCTCCAAGTTCTTTTGCTTCAGCTGCCATTGTTTCAATGTAACCAACGGACTCTTCTGGCGACAGCAGCATATACCGAATAAAGGTAGTGTCCATTACCTGAAAAGGATGAATCGTCAAGGGTCGAACTTCATTTTTATTGATGTTGAAAAATGGGAAAGTGTGCGATGTGCCTGCCCTATACCCTGGCTGAGAAGCGTAGCCCATCGAATAATCGTCTTTAAAACCAGCTTCAATCAAAAACTCATAACTATCTGGCAATCTTATTTTTAAATAATGAAATCTGCATGTTGTGATTTCTGCTTTAACTATTTCTTGCAGCCTGCTTTTTTCTTCTCCGATCAATTGAGGATTGTGAGCAGCAGCGTAGGAGGGATGCAAACCAATATCTGCAAATGTTGCCATAAATCGAATGGCCTTTTTTGCTGCTGAAGCCTTTAAATTTACCTGTTTATCAAAAGTGCCTGGCAAACCGGCATGGATAAATAGGATTGGTCTGATGTGGTTTGTTGAACAAAATTCGGCCAACCATTGATAAATGTCAAAAGGATCGGGCTGAAGGCCAAGCACTGCAAATTTCCGATGCAAAAAGTCCAAAAACTGGCCATGCAGCAATTGCCTTGCGCCGCCTTTGAATGTTCTTCCAAAACTTTTGCTGCGATAAGCAAAAACCTGATCTATGTCGAGGGTAAGTTGGTATTTGTAGTTTGGCTTACTACATATTTCAAAGCCTGCTGTTTGATTTATTTGCAGCCGAAGTTGTTCTATCAAAACATCTACAAAGGCAGTTTTGCCAGGTATTTTGGCGTGTTGAATGTCGAATCGGCCATGTTGGTCAGCCTCAAAAGGCAGGTATTCTTCTAATCTGCTGATGCAGAAAAATATAGTTGAAAAAACATCAAAATTCCAAGTCTGGCCATTTTCAAACGGATTGAAATGTAGAAGATTATCTGCCGACAAATCAGTTTTATGCAACAAGCCTGAGTCTGGAATATATATCGCAGGCGCCTCATTTTTAGGCTTTTGCCCATAGAAAATCTGTACCAACCCTTCCGATTTAAATTCTTCATTTCCAAGCTCATAATCTACTTGCAACTGCTGTTTAAACACAAAATCAAACACAAATTTTTGCCTCTGATTTGCAACCGGAGCTTGTTTCAAAACCACCTGAACAAAATTCTTTTTCATACTTTGGCAAAAGCCTACAAAAATCTTATTACTTTTACTATATACTTTAGTGATATGAAGCAACTTCTACTGCTCGGCCTCTTTTTAAGCTGTTTAGGCCTGGCAAGTTGCACAACAGATTTTGAAGTTCTTGCACCTTATCGGGAAATTAAAACCAGCTATTGTGTTTTAGATGGTGCCGACTCAGTGCATTATTTGCGGGTTGGAAAAGGATTTCAGAACAATAAAACGGATGCCGGCGAAATAGCTTACCTCTATCCCGATTCGTCCAATTTTCGCATGAATGAAGTTGATGCTTCGCTGTATGCTACATTATCCGGCGTGGACGAAAAGTTAGGCGATTTTATCCCCGTTCCAACGATAAAAAACAAAGAAGGAGACTTTCCGAATGAGAATCAATGGGTGTTCAAGCTCGAGAAAAAACTCGATTTAAAAACAGAAAAATTTACAGTAAAAATTCTAAGCAAACGCTCTGGCATAGAATCTGTTGGCGCCACCAAAGTTGCCACACCTTTCACTTTTACTTTGCCTAATGAACTGAAAAACAGGCGATCACCACCAGACACTTTAAACTTTTCTTATATAGACAACAAGTTCAGAGTTCAGGCAAAAGAAGAAACAAACGCAGCAAATCGTTTTGTGAAATTCAACTACTATGTGTACCTCGTTGAGCATTTCAAAAATCCTGTAAATGGCTCAATTACCAGACAGGTAATAATTCCCTATTACTCCATTGGACATGCCAGCAACCTTTATGTTGGCAGCCATTTTCAGGCAATTGGGTTCGACCTCGATTACAGCAAATTTATCTATAATTTCAGGCTGCAAATGCCTTTGGAAGACGATGAAAATATATTGTTTAGACGTTTTCTGGTTCGTGGCGACCTGGAATTGGTTTCTTGTACCCAAGAACTCCTCAATTATTTTGATTCAAACAGCGCTTACAGCGAACTCACGCAAAGTATAGCCACTCATTCAAATATCAGCCACGCTGTCGGTGTGTTTGGCAGCATTTACAAAAAGAAATTTTCGGTACCCATGTCCATTGCGAGCCGCAGAAGAATCGAAAAGGATTTGAAAATTTACAGAATACGACTTTAGCTACAATTTCTCAATTCTTCAAATTTAACCATTTATCCTTCATTTTAAAATAGGGTAGAACTGTGCCCCGAAAAAACGTAGTTTTGCGCACTCGTTTACTCAGCCTATGAAATTTTCCTGCTTTGCATGTTTGTTGTTGCTGGCCTTGGCTCTTTTTTCCTGCACAACAGATTTTGAAGTAAATGCTCCCCACCAAGAATTGAAGGTCACTTATTGTGTGCTCGATGGGTCAGACTCAGTGCAATATTTGCGCCTAGGTAAAGGCTTCCAAAACAAAGATAGAGACGCAAGATCAATTGCCCGAAACGAGCCGGACTCCTCTAATTTCAGACCGGAAGATATCACAGCTAAACTTTTTGAAATTCGCAGACCAGGAGACACTGCGCTTGTTGGAGACTTTCAGCCTATCACCATTACCAACAAAGACACAGGTACTTTTCACTTCAATCAGCAGCTTGTTTACCAACTTCCCTACCGACTCAACCCAACTGCATTAGGTTATAAACTGGAAGTAAATAGCCGCCGAACAGGAATTACTTCGAAAGGAATTACCCAAATGGTGGAACGCTTGATCTTTTTTAGACCGATTGAAACTGCAGATTCTGTGGCTTTCGGCCTTCCTACTCAGACTGTAGAGCAGAAAGTGGTTTTAGGATCAGTTGGAGACATTTCCAATCCAAGAACCATCATTTCTTTGAAAGTGAACGTGAGGGCTAAGGTTATCGAAAACCTGATTACGCCTGAAAATGGGCAACTTACACGCACCGTAGATGTGGTTTGGGGCAACATAGGCAACAATTTCAACGAACAAGGCATTCAGCGGTTTGAATATGAAATGCGCTTTATTGACTTCATCAATGCACTCAAAGCGCAACTTCGTGCCAGCGACCCTAATGTAGAAAGCAGGGTATTGAATCCGGTTTTGGTATATGAAGGGGTCACTTCTACCATTCAACTACCTACCTATTTCGATGTGGTAAACAATTTTTCAGCCATTACTCAGTCCACGCCGGTTTATTCCAATATCTCGAACTCCCTGGGCGTGTTTGGCTGTATCAATAAGAAATTTACCAGTAAGCGCCTACAGCGTGTAAATCGAATAGACATTCGTGATTTTGCTCCAGAACTTAAATTTATAGTACGCTAAAATGATCAGCGCAAAAACTAAAAAGTATCAACAAAACCTCAACCAGTTCGTTCAAATAGGCCTCTTGCTTGTTTTTAAAAAATGGTGGTATGCATTTTTATTGCCAGTTGCCATGATTATTACTGGCATTTTTTTCGGAGGAGCCACACTTTGGTGGTTGCTGGGTAGCGCCTTTTTGATCACCATACTTTATGCACTTTTCTGGGGTGCGCAGTTTTATGGTTTAGCCCAATTACCCCAAGGAAAACCCTGGTTCGAAAAGTACTATTACGAATTTCACAACAAAAGCCTTTTGGTGAAGAAAAACGATAGAGAAGGGATGGATTTGAGTTGGGACAAGTTTCAAAAAGTGACCAAAAACAAAACAGGCTTTATTTTCCACATGTCGGCTGTGCAGTTTATCTTTTTGCCTTTTTCCATTTTCCCCAGCGAAAACGACCTTAAGTTTGTGGAATTGCTGTTGAAACGAAAGAACCTGCTGTAATCAATCTTTAGCATTGAACAGCTTAAAATAAAGGTTGAATTCAATATCTACATTGGGGTTTAACTTAAATTTTGCCAAGGTATCCTGAATCGTGCCGTATTGGATACCATATTCAGGATAGGAGAATGAAAATCTGCCTGAAACGGCTCTTGAATGATGAGCCAGTGTATCAGATTTGATAGGAAATGATACTTGCCGTGTGCTGTCGTTCAAGGTAAGATTGCCAGTAATGTTGTGGGTAAAGCCACGTGAATCGGCCAAAGACAAAATATCGCCTCTTTCAATGTACCTTAGCGAGGCTTTCATTTCAAAGTCTATTAAACTGTTTTTTGCCAAGTTTAAAAAATCAGAAGACAAAAGAATCTTAGTAGCTTCATTCTTTGAAATAAACGTATCGGAAGGGGTGAGGCTCATACCTGAAATAGGAAGTTGTAGATACCCACCCGAAAATTCACCTTCCATTTCTACCAGACAACCGCCTACCGGAATTATAGTTCCTGTAATGCCATGACCTTCTAAAGTACTCCCACTCCAGCTTACCCTACTTTTGGTTGTGTCTATCCAAAATACTGATGCTTCAGGATTTAAAGCAGCATATTTGAGCAAAGCATCCTTTTTTGAAGCGATAGGATCTTTGGGTTCTTTGGTGCATTGCATGAAAAAAACACCAACTACACCCATCAGACACCAACTTGTAAAGCGATTCCTGATACTTTTGAACCCAATTCCGAAAAAATAAGTTTTAAACATTAGCGCAAAGGTAAAACAGCGAAACTAAAACATGCAGCAATATCCATCAAAGTATGTGGAAGAAGCCGTGAACGAGATTTCAAGGCTGCCGGGGATTGGCAGAAAAACTGCATTGCGTATGGCTTTGTGGCTGCTAAAAGAAGATCCGGACACTGCAGAAGATTTGGCCAAAGCCATCAGTGAATTGCGCCAAAAAACAACCTATTGTCAAACCTGCCACAATATAGCCGATGATGTAATCTGCAGCATTTGCAGCGGTGGTAGAAAGCATGCTGCGCAAATATGTGTGGTTGAAACCACAAGAGAGGTGTTGGCCATAGAGAATACTTCGCAATTTCATGGCTTGTACCATGTGCTTGGCGGGCTCATCGCACCTATGCAAGGAATAGGGCCTGGTCAGTTGCAAACCGAATCGTTGCTGAACCGAATTGCCGAAAACGATGCAGTCACTGAAATCATTTTCGCCCTCAGCCCCACCATGGACGGCGATATGACAGCACATTATCTGGAGAAAAAAATCATCGAAATTCGCCAAATCACCATCAGTCGCATTTCACGGGGTGTGCCTGTAGGCGCCGACCTTGAATTTGCCGATGAAATAACCTTAGGCCGAAGTATTTTATCGAGGGTGGTGTCAGGTTGAAACAAACCTCGACGAGTGTTCATTTCAAATTCTAAACTAGTTTTAAACGAAAAAGTCCCACTCGAAGAGCGGGACTTTTTGCGGTCTCGACGGGACTCGAACCCGCGACCTCCGCCGTGACAGGGCGGCATTCTAACCAACTAAACTACGAGACCGTGCCTTAGTTTTGAGGGTGCAAAAGTAGGTATTTGAATATCTGGTGCAAATATTTTTCTAAAATAGTTATCCACACTTTGAGGTAGTTTCGGGCTATTCGTTTTCAAGTAGGGTTCGAAAAGTAAACTGCCTGCCATCAATATCCTTGATTTTCAGCAAGTAAATGCCCGGATTTAGTTTTTCAGATAATTGAAATTGGCCTTTTAAAGTTTCATGCATGCCGATTGATTTTCCTTGCAAGTCGTAGAGTTTAACCAAAACCGCATCCATATTTTGTGGTAAATGAAGGCTTTGCCGGGTTAATTTGACCAAAGGATTGTCTGAGTTAATTTTGTTTAGAACCGGTGTTGTGTTGCAAATAATACGATTCATATACTGCCAAATGGTGTCGCATAAAGTGAAGGGTACATTGCCAGCAGTTGGAGAATTGCCCATTCGGATGATAACTAAATTCTGGCTTGGAGATACGCTCAAAATTTGCCCGTCTCTTCCTAATGCATTGAAATTGTCGGGGGTTGCGGCAGGAGCGATCATGCCTGGAAAGCGAATTTGAAGAGTAGGTACCATAAAAGTTGAACCACCATTAAGCCAGGTCAGATAGCCATAAGCTTCATTGAGTGGCTGAGAAGTGGTGGTCATTTGCCTGAAATATGCTGTGTCTGAAAGCACAGAAGTAGTGTTCCATTTTCCTTTGTTCAACAACAAAAGCCCAAACCGGGCAAAACTTCTGGGTCGGCTAAAAAATACATTGTTGAACCCTAACTTTATAAACAAGCCAGACACACCGGTTAAATTTCGCACTTTCTGGTTGAAATAGCCGTTCAGCGTTTGTCCGCTAGCGTTTTGAAGCACAGTGTCGAGTAAGGTGTAGGGAGCGTTATGGTAGGCCCAGCGTGTGCCCGCATCAGCCGAATACTGAAGGCAAGAAGGTCTCGTGCAATCCACATCAGATACATTGTCCCGAAGACCTGTGGTCATGGTGAGTTGATTCCAGATGGTGATTTTTTGCTCTTTGTCGGGTGGGAGCGAAGTCCAGCCCGGCCCCAGGTATCGGGATGTTGTGTCGGTTAACCTTAGTTGTCCTTCCTGCTGGGCTATACCAAATAGAAACCCGGTGAGGGTTTTGCCTGCCGAAGCCCAATACCAAACGCTGTCGGAAGTGAATGTGCCGAAATAACGTTCCATAACAATTCGTCCATCCTTAAGCACAATGAATGCCTTAGAATTTCGACTTTCCAGATACTGGTACAGGGTGTCGATTCGGCTGGTGCACCAACCCAGGCTTTCAGGTGTTCTGGTTTCCCAGTTGTTGCCAACCAAAGGTGGAAAGTAGAGATTTTGTGCTTGTGATCGACCTGCAAAAAAGCACATGACAATAAGGAGAAAGGCAATACAAGTTTTCATAACTACTTAACCATTAACAAATAGACAAAATTTTGGTCATTTTTCCTTGAAAGCTAAAATGGTCGCCAACCTTTTTGCCAACCAGCATCTGCCCAATAGGCGACATGGCCGAAACCACAAACATTGTTTTTCCATCCAAATCCAGGCTGCCAAATGAAAACGCCATGTAGAAAGTGGCAGTTTCAGCAACTACCAGTGTTCCTTGTTCAATGGTGTTTTGGGTTGTTTTTGATTTCAAATAATCAAGCGACTGAATTTGTTGGAGAATGCTTTGCTTGCTGGCTTCATATTTATCCAACTCTTGCTGCATCATAGCTCTGCCTGTTTCATACTTGTCGCCGGCACTACTTTTGGTTTCGCCTTGGAGGGAAAACCTGGTTTCTGAAA
This sequence comes from Cytophagales bacterium, assembly GCA_038205175.1. Classification (GTDB taxonomy): domain Bacteria; phylum Bacteroidota; class Bacteroidia; order Cytophagales; family Flexibacteraceae; genus JBBRCC01. The sequence continues at coordinate 17,223 of JBBRCC010000077.1, forward strand.
TGGCATGGTTGGCAGTTTCCAACCTTGCATCAAGTATTTCGCTCAATCTGACCAACATGTTGCCTTTGATGGTCAAACAAGTGCTTTGGTTTAATTCTCCACTGTCATTCATGGACAATGAGTAGTTTTCGACTCCAGATGTTGTTTTTATAAAGCACCCGCATTTGGTACATTCCAGCTTGCAGATTTGATGTGGAAACAACAGCTTTACCCGTATTGTCTAGCTGCAAAGCTGCAACCAACATCTGTTTTCCCTGGGCATTGAAAAGCTGAATTTCCAGCGTTTGATTTTCTGCCTGTTGAATCTGAATGGTTAAATTATTAGCAGCAGGAACGGGGTAATATCGTATTCGATCTGCAAATTCAGTTTTCAATTTCGTTTCCACTGTTCTGAATACGGAAAAATTACTGGTAGAAAATGTGGTGTAGGTGCTGTCGTCATCTTCACGCTGAAGGGCTTTCACCACAATGTTGCCTTCTTCGCCGGCGATGTTGATATCGATGGAATCATTGGCCAGGGAGATGCCAACCGGGCTTTCTACCAAAGACAATTCGACTGGCAAAACATTGTTTGTTGTGAAGCTGACTGGGTAGTTTCCATAACCCAAGGGCAAATCAGGAATGGTATCAAGTTTAAGGCTTGTTTGCCGTTTTCTCAATTTGATAATCCGCTGCCGAAGCACAATGTACAAAGTATCTTTGTTTGGCGAGAACACCATTTGATTCATTTCTCCTATCAAAGCGCCTGTGCCAATGCCGTTTTGGATGTAATCCATGTTGTTGGCTGTGCCCATGCCTTGTCCCCGGCCGTTTCCGGCTAAGGTTCTCACCAATCCTCCCGGACTTATTTTCCGTACCCGGTTTCCGTTGGTAGGTAAATTGTCGAAGTTACCACGGTCAGCTACGTAAATATTTCCAGCAGAATCAATTTCAAGTCCATTGATTTGGTTGAAACGGGCAAAATCCCGGTAGCCATCTCTGTAACCAATGCGAACAGAATCAGGTATCGGGCCTGCAAAAGTGGTAACTCTTCTGGCATCAATATCCAGTTTTCTTATGCAGCGGTTGTTTAAATCTCCAATAAATAGTGTGTCTTCATTTAGGCTAAAAACAATGGCGCATCCTAAACGTCCACCACCGTTTGGCCTGGGGAAATTGAACAAGGCAAAATCACCTGCGCCATTCAAATACCCGTTTTCGGGTGGAAAATTGGATCTACCGCCTGCTATTTTTGTGCGTTCGCCTGATGCAGGATTAATTCTGCTGATGGCAGCAGCCCGTCCATTGTCGCCACCTATTTCCATGGCAAATATGTCGCCGGTTTTCTTTTGCACCCGAATGATTTTAGGGTATTCAAATCCATTCCAAATGGGTCTGATGCTTCGGTCAGAAAACCGAAATGACCAAACGGTATCGGCCCTGGTGAAAAACAAAGCAGAATCTCTATTGGCTAATGCCAAACCTGTGAGGCCTGTTTTGGCTACAAAAACTGTATCTAAGCGTGCAATAGAAGGCCTGAAACGGAGCACTCGTGCACCTTCATGAAAAAATAAATTGCCCGATGTGTCGGTATCGATACCATGTGCATTACCGCCCCGGCTGCTGACTTGTGTGGTATAGATTTGGGCAAAAAGAGTAGTATTAAAGCCTAAAGCAAGAACTAAAAACAACAGACGCATCATGGAATATCAATTTGGCTTCAAATAAATGCACGAATTTGATTTATCCAATATCCTTTTTTGTGTTAAAAAATGCATGGATGCTACCTGATTCTAATTTGTTCATACAATTGAAATGGCCTTTCGGACAGTTTTCAAACCCGATTTTGGTACATGGCCTGCAATTAAGTGCTTGATTTTCAATGTTTAGGAATTCAGTTTGGTAGGGATACATGCCAAATTCTGGCACCGTGTTTCCCCAAAACACCGTTGTTTTTTTCTGAAAAGCTGCGGCCACGTGCATGAGCCCTGTGTCGTTGGTGAGTACACCCAAACTTTGCGCCACCAACCAGGCAGAACTTCCAAAAGTAAACTCCCCACAGCCGTTGAAAGCCCATTCAGGCTTATCGAGTAGCGGCAACACTGCTTCGCCGGCCATTCTGTCTTCTTTTCCGCCGAGCAAAATTACAGGGGCTTTCAGCAGGTTTATGGCTTCAGCAATTTTATGCGGGGGAAGCCTTTTAGTGAAATGCTGACCACCAATAGCAAAAGCATAAAAACCATTTCTGTGGGTTTCTGGCAGGTATTCAGCTTCAACTACATCGCAGGTGCAGGAAAAATAGTCAAGTCCCTGGCCATCGTTGCTCACGCCGAGGCTTTCCACTGTTTTTAGGTATCGGTCTACGATATGAACATGGGGCAACTGATTGATGCGCAAATTGACCAACAACCATTTTTGGACGTTGAGTTTGTTGAAACTAAAGGCTTTAGCCCCCAATCGAGCCTTTATTTGCCGGGTTCGAAGGTTGTGGTGCAGGTCTATAACGTAATCGAACTGCTCTCGTTTGAGTTCTTGAATGAGGTAACTGAGCGATTCGCCCAGCAAATGAATTTTACGAATGTGCGGGTTGAATTCCAGCAAAAACTTGTTTTCCAATTTGGTGGCAAAATGAATTTCTGCTTGTGGCAATTGGGTAGCGAGGCAGCGCACTACTGGCGTTGTTAACACAATATCGCCAATGGAAGAAAACCGCAAAATCAGGATTTTCATAGCGCTTCAATCTCCAGTTGCTCCTTTTTGGGCAGCGATTTGAGCACAAGCTCGTGCGAATGTTTCACCAGATCTTTGATAAGCAAGGGCGACAAATTGCCTTTGAGGCTCACGGTGTTCCAATGTTTTTTGTTCATGTGGTATCCTGGCAAAATGTCGTCGTATTGATCTCGAAGCCCGACAGCTCGTTCGGGTTCACATTTCAGGTTTACACTTTCGGCAAGATCAATGTCTACAAGCGCAAAAATTTTAGAACCCACCCTGAAGGCCAGGGTATTTTCGTCGAAGGGTAGGTACTCGGAAGTACCAGGCAGGCTAAGGCAAAGATTTCGAAGTTGTTCTAAGGTCATCGGATGAAAAACCGGTAGGCCATCACCAGCAAACATACCAAAAACATGAGCATCGAAATTTTATTGATGGTGTGCATGCTTCGGATGCTGAAGTTGTTGGGTCTGTTGGGGTCTTTTTTTCGAAACCAATACCCAAACACTTCTCCCAATGCAAAATATTCTTTCACCGGCATGCGGCCTTCACGTTTTTCGTTTGCCATGATTGTTTTTTATGTAATAACCTGATTGATGGACTTTGGTTTGGGCAAAAGTAAAAAGATGAGGGGAATTTTCACGCATAGGATGTTCAAAGGGAGCTTTCGTTCTTGATAAGGAAAGCTCCGCCGGGACAGAGCCTTGGCGGAGCCTTTTTTATTCATTCAATCGTTTCTTTAGTTTTGCATGTAATAAAACGCTTAGACTTGCTGGTATTCGTCGAGGAACACATACCAGGCGAAAAGACAAATCTGGAAAAAGGAATTTGTTGAAATGCGGGCCGCCAAGGTAAACCGAATTTACAGCCCTCGCACAGCCAGCCAACAAGGCCATTACCAAGTATATATCACATTTCGTTCAGGTGCTAAACATGGCTATCGACAGAGAAGTCTACCCTGCCAGCGTACGTGGCTACTATGGCTTGCCAATAGATTCGGATGGACTTTCGAACCTGAAAAGCGAAGCCGACAAATTGACCGCAGCCCAAAACATATTAACCAGCGAAGCAGACAGAGTTGCAGCAGGTGGTGCCCCAATGGTCAATCCCTCAGCGGCCGGGGTAGAAGCAGGGCTCAACCAGTTCAAAACGCTTCAACAAACCCAAAGTCAGTTGAAATAAAAATTTTCTACCGATGAGAAAGAAGTAAATCAGGTATTTCCAGAGGTGGAAGAAAGTGTAAGCGACCTATTTGCCGGGCTTGAATTTGCATACAGAAAAGAAACGCCCGGCTTTGTCAGAAATGTGCTGAGGGAATGGGGCCTGGAATACACCAACGACACCGGCGAGTTGTTTGAACAAACCTTTATCGTGTCGGCCAATGGCAGCCTGATGGTAGGCGAGGTGAGCCTCACAGCCCAATCGGCCATCACCGCCAACTTGCTCGCCGATGTAGGCAATCAGGTAAACATCTGCCGAAAACTTGGGAGATGCGACACCTCCGGCAAAGAGCTGCTTTTCAACGTACCTGTGCCCGCCACCACCCCAGACCTGCCCGGCGAAGACAACAACCTCGTAATCAACAACAACAGCAAGGTGCCTGTGGAAGTAAGGGTGAGAATCGAAAACTAAGGCTCCGGCTTAGGTGGTATTTAAGGAAGGATTCATTAAAAAAGGCTCCGCCCAAAGGCGGAGTCTTACTTGTTTAGCAAGCAAACCCTGACCACCTAAGCTTTAATTTTTACCCAAAGCATTTGATTTTCAATATTCTTCATAATATTTGTATATAAATCAGCTTCAAAACCACTTTCAC
>JBBRCC010000078.1:0-21398 GCA_038205175.1 Cytophagales bacterium
TGAAGCAAAAAACAGATTTTTGGCAGGCTTCAGGCGTTTAATAGCCAGAAATCCGGAAACGTAGGTTGAAAAACCCAGAAAGGCTACACCCGACAACAAGACCCATTGAAAAGAAAAGAAAGAACCAGCAAGCCAGGGAAAAATGCTCAGTAAAAGGAATCCAAAAATGAAAATCAAGGTTAAGCCTCTATATCTTCTAAATACTACTATATGCCTGAATGAAAAGTAAAAAAAGGTGGATTGAAACACCATCATCAAAGCCATTGCCGAAACCAGTCCCAGATCGTCATTTAGCCCAAAAGATTTTGAAAATGGCAAGATCAACCCATTGTACATAAGTATAGACAACCAGCACAAAAGCATCGATATGGCTAACAAATCGCTTTGGGCTTGATAGGCTTTTCGAGGGTAAGTAAGAATGAGAAATACTGAAAGTAAAACCAACATGCTCAGTAGCCCAACCAACATGCTTTGGCTTTTCTGTGATTTATAGAAATAATTTTCACGGGCTATGCTGGCAGAGATAAAGCCTGTTTGCTTTATCCTAAACTTGACATAAATAACTAGATTTTCTTTCCCAATTGGATAAAATGGGAAAGCCAGCTGTTTCTCTAACCCAGCTATGGAAGAAAAATTATGGAGCTGTGCAAACTCATAATGTTCAAGCCCGTGCTTAGGTTGAACAAAAAAAACTTCAGCAGAATCTATGATGGCAGATGGTAAGTAAACCCAGTAAGGTTGTGTAACAGAAGCACCAACGGAAGGTGTGATTTTGAGCCAATAAAAACCTTCTCGATTTTTCAAAAAAGCTGCCTTTTGGCCGATGTGTTTAAATTCCGTATCTGCATCATCAGATAGTAAATCGAGTAAATCCATTGCTCCTTTTGCGTCATGTAGCAATGCAGTTTCTGAGTTTATGCGTTCACTTGGCACATCTGCCTTCAACAAGAAGGGCTGGAAAAAAAGTAAAAACCAAACTGCGTAAATGTGTTTCATGTTGCTTAAACGCTAAAGGCTTTTGTAAGTCCTATGGCGCCACTTTAATTTGAAAAGGGATTTGGTTAACCCCTATTAATCTGAACTTGACAAAGAGAAAAATCCTTGATCAAATGTAGTGACCTTGGCTTGCACTTGATGTTCCATTTTTGATGCAATTATTACACAACTGCCATTTCAGTAAAGGTTATTTGTCAGGGATTTGGTTGCCAGAATTTTTGTTTGGGTTCTGCATCATAAATTTTCATGGTGCATGCACTTCTAAAACCAACTCTGGTACTCGGCCCATTAAATATGCCTGTAATTTCATATTTGCACCTGGCCAGGTGATCTGACCAACTACCTCCTTTTGTATTGCCTTTCCCTTCTACCATTTCAGCCACATTGCCAACCATACTGTATAACCCAAGTTCGTTGGGTGGATAGTAAAACACATTTTCTGTGAATCTTGGAAGCTTTCTTTTGGCAATAAAATAAGGCACAACATCAGGCTTCACATTTGCCAACATCAGATGCGGATACTTGGAATAATAAGTTTGAATATCCTTATTGAGCGATTTTGACTTCACAACGGTGTCCAAAGCAGGCTTGATATTCCTGGCCTTCGGGTACTCCCCATAGGTATTGCCAAACCCGTAATAGCCTGCCTTCGAAGGATTGTTTGCCATGCATGCAGCTTCCCATTCTTCTTCAGTAGGCAGGCGGTAATGAAACTCAACCCATACACTTCTGAATTCTTGCAGCTCCTTGTCGTTCTTCTTGTATTGATAGTTGAAAAGTTGGGTATCCATTGCAGATCGCCATTTGCAAAAAGCAACAGCTTGCTCATAAGAAATGCCAACAACAGGGTGATATAAAGTTTCTTCGCTTCGGTGGTAATATTTCATGAAATCTACACCAATTCGGCTCCCAAATTCTTTCATCCATACCGAAGTATCGGGAAGCGCCAGTAAATATGGGTCGTGATCCAACTCAACAGAATCACGCTTCAGGTAGAAAAGATAGTTTTGCCAAACCGTGTTTTGAACTTCGGATTCGTCCATGAACAAAGTATCGTTAACTTTCACACAACCGGGTGGAAAAGGAAATGGCATTTTCACAAGCTGTTGAGCAGCAGATGCAAACGATATTAAAAACAAACACCCTATAAGGATAGATTTTGCTGTTAATGTAGCATTGCAACCGTAAAAAGTAAAAAGCTTTACCATCTGATTTTGATGATACGAAGGTGAGCAAAGCTTCAAACACAAGAAAACAGGATTTAGAACAGAACTGTAACTTGTATGATTTTTATGGTTTCTTAATTAATTCAATTCAGTTAGCAAGGAACCCAAAAGCATAGCAAGTTTAGAACCTGCTTTGTCGGCTGTGGCAATCACTTGCTCTAGTGTCAACACTTCTAAAGAATCGAGGTCACATATATCTGTTATCACACTCACAGCCAGTACTTTCATGTTCATATGTCGGGCTACAATTACTTCCGGCACAGTACTCATACCTACTGCATCTGCTCCTATTATCCGTAGAAAACGATACTCTGCCCTAGTTTCCAGGTTAGGGCCACTTACAGCCACATATACGCCTTTTCGAACAGGTATTTTGAGTTGCTGCGCTGTTTCAAATGCTAAATTGTACCACAGAATGTTATAGGGCTGACTCATGTCGGGAAATCTGGGACCAAAACGAGTTTCATTTCTCCCGATGAGTGGATTTCCTGGAAGTAAATCAATATGATCGGTGATGATCATTAAATCGCCAAGCTGAAAATTCGGGTTAAGTCCGCCTGCTGCATTGGTCACTATTAGTTTATCTATTCCAAGCAGCTTCATCAGTCTTACAGGCAAAGTTACTTGCTCCAAATTATATCCTTCATAACAATGGAAGCGACCTTTCATAACCAGAACAGGGACTCCACGCCATCTGCCAAAAACAAATCTTCCACTATGGCTCTCTGCTGTTGCCAACGGAAAACCTGGTATATCCTCATATTTTATCTCTGCGTCGACCTCAAGTTGCTGATCCATAAAGGAACCAAGTCCTGTTCCAGCCACCAAGCCGAATTTGGGAACTTGTTTCACTGCTTTGCCTAAGTGCTCAGCCCATTGAAGTAAACGGTTGTACTCTATGTCAATCACGGATGCTAAAACAAAAGCGTAGAAAATCAGGTAAAGCATCGCTCCATGCTTGCATATCATGCCGGGCGTTAGGCAAATCAAGATATCGAAGGTCTTTGCCGAGACAATAGCCCAAGTTTTGAAGCACCAATATTAAATCTAATGTATCGCCAATAGAATCAATAAGTCCATCCTTATCACGATCGCTCAATTCATCTTTGCCGCCTGACTGCAACCAGATTTTCAAACTTTTTTTAGTACTAGAAGCAAGTTGGCTGTGCATGATTCGGTCACTTGGTTGATAGCCATTTTCTAAACTTTTGCTTCGCCACCAGAATGAGCCTGAAAACACTCCGATAAATTTAAACAAGTGAAAATTGGACCAACCAATGTCCATAGCAGAAAGGCCACCTAAAGAAAAACCCATAATAGCTCGCAAAGCTGGTTCACGAGAAACCCGGTATTCTGATTCGATCCAAGGTAAAAACTCATTGATAAAAAAGTTGCTGTACTTTCCTGCATCTGCACCTCTTTCTAAATAATCTGCCTGCGCTGCTACACCATACTCTTGCCTGCGCTCCCCGGCATGCACGCCAACCAAAACCAGTTCTGGAATTAATTTTTCAGCGTACAAAGATTTGAGCTTCTGCGCCAGGTTTAGTTTTTCAAAGTCCTGACCATCGTTAGAAAACACAACGGGAAAGCGCTTTTCAGGATGTTTGTTGTAGCTGGGGGGCAAAAGCACCTCTACTTTGTAAGACTTATCAAAAATGGTGGACGCTATTTCTTTCTGAATTTTCATTGAATGCGCAAAAAAAGAAAAAGCCTCCGGATTTTCATTCAGAGGCTCTTCAATTCGTGCATATTTATCATTTACGCCATTTGGGCAGTGAGTTTTTGATTCAAAATGGCTTTAGTAGTAACGCCAACTTGTTTGTCGACCACTTCTCCGTTTTTCAGAATCAGTAAAGTGGGAATGCTTCTAATTCCAAATTTGGCAGATATGTTTGGATTTTCGTCCACGTTCAATTTGCCAACTATCGCCTTACCTTCAAGATCTCCGGCCAGTTCTTCCACTACCGGACCAATAGCTTTACAAGGGCCACACCATTCGGCCCAGAAGTCGACCAATACTGGTTTGTCTGTGTTGATAATTTCGTCAAAGTTTTTGTCAGTGATTTCTACTGCTTTTGCCATGATATTGATGATTTTTAAAAATGATAACAAAGAAAATCAATTAGAAGTTTGCAATAAGTAAGCCAGCCGACTATTTGCGCTATTTTTTCAATTATTTCTTCCTGGCCATTAAAATCCCGTCCCTAATTGGCAGAACGAGTGGCTCTACCCTGTCATCCTGTCTTACTTTGTCGAGCAAGCCCAAAATCCCATTTGTTTCTTTATTGTTGTGCTTTTCCGGCTCAAGCACTTTGCCGTCCCAAGCCACATTGTCGGCCAATATGAGTCCGCCTGAGCGAACTTTGTCAAAAACAAGGTCATAATACAAAGGATATAATGCTTTATCAGCATCTATGAAAACCATATCAAATGGTCCAGTCAATGTTGGAATTAAATCGGCTGCGGGACCTATCAATTGCGTGATTTTGCCAGAAAAACCTGCTTTAAATACAAATTCAGCTACCATATCGGCAAGTTCTTCATTGATGTCAATGGTGATTAATTGTCCATCTTTTGTTAACCCTTCTGCCAAACAAATGGCCGAGTAACCTGTGTAAGTCCCGATTTCCAAAATTCGTTCAGGCTTCATCAAATGACTAAGCATAGCAAGCCATCTTCCCTGAAAATGTCCTGATAACATCCGTGGCATCAACACGTCGGCATGGGTTTTTCTGGCCAGTTCTCGCAGAATTTCAGGCTCTTTTGTAGCATGGTTTTCAAGAAAATTCTCCCATTCGTTTCTTATCATTTGCATCTGTTTTTTAACTAATGTGATTAGATGGTGTTAATATTGCCACAAAATTGAAAAACTAAAGTAAATGCTCTGGTCAATAATTTTTATTTTCATCGTCGGCTATTTAGCCATTGTTCTCGAACATCCTCTTCAAATCAACAAAACTGCTTTTGCATTGCTAACCGGCATTCTTTGCTGGGCTGCTATGGCCGTGATGACACCGGAACCCTGGATGTTTGAATTGCCTCAGTATAAGGTATTTATAGAACGCCACCAGGACAATCAACATATCGGTTTTATCGGATTTGTGTCCTACTATCTTGAGCACCACTTGGGCGAAATTTCTCAGATTTTATTCTTTCTGTTGGGAGCCATGACCATTGTCGAGCTCGTAGATGCCCACCATGGCTTTCGTATCGTTACAGATCGGATCACCACCCAAAACCCCAGGGTATTATTATGGATTATCGCTATTTTAACCTTTTTTCTTTCTGCCATACTCGACAACCTGACAACCTCAATTGTATTGGTTTCGGTGCTCCGAAAAATTATTAAAGACCCAGATTTGAGAAAGTTCTTCGCTGGTGTTGTCATTATTGCTGCCAACTCAGGAGGAGCTTGGTCGCCAATTGGAGATGTGACCACCACTATGCTTTGGATTGGTGGGCAAATAACCACTCCAGCTGTGATAAAAAGTGTGTTCATTCCAAGTGTTATCAGTATGGTAGTCCCCTTAATTTTTATCACTTTCATGATAAAAGATAAATTGATGGGTGATAACACGCCTCCGGAACAAGACAAGATTAAGGGCAGGGAAATTATTTTCTTTTCGGGGATTATGGGACTCCTTTCTGTGCCAGTTTTCAAAACTTACACGCATCTGCCCCCTTATATGGGTATGTTGCTGGCTTTGGGTGCTATTTGGCTTATTTCGGAAGTGGTACACAAGCGAACTGATCACAATGAACGCCTGCGTTTCACCGCTGCACATGCTCTTTCACGCATAGACACCTCAAGTGTGCTGTTTTTTCTGGGAATATTATTGGCGGTTTCTTCCTTGGAAACGCTAGGTGTTTTGGCAGGTGCTGCTGGTTGGCTCACAACTACTGTTGGAGACATGAGAGTAATAGCCCTTCTAATTGGTGCAGCCTCAGCCATAGTAGACAACGTACCGGTGGTAGCTGCCTCCATGGGTATGTATTCGATAACAGACTTTCCTGTTGACGATCATTTCTGGCTCTTTCTCACTTACGCCTCAGGCACGGGTGGCAGCATGCTAATTATTGGCTCAGCTGCAGGTGTAGCTGTGATGGGTATCGAAAAAATTGACTTTATCTGGTACCTGAAAAAGATTTCCTGGCTTGCCCTAATCGGGTATTTGGCAGGGGCTTTGTGGTTTTTTATTTAGCCGCTTTTGGCTTAGCAGGTTTTTTAGCCGCAGTTACTTTCTTTGCAGGTTCAGCCTTTTCAGTTGAATCTTCTGTCTCCTTGGCTTTACCTTTTTTGGCGGATTTCTCTGCTTTTGGCTCTTCAGCTGGCTTTTCTTCAACCAATGGCTTTAGCAGTTCAGGGGCAAATTTTGTTAAAATACCATACCAAACCACCAATTTTTTAATATCGCTGTTGTAAACTCTTTCGCTGTCGTAATCTGGCAAAACTTTCAACATAAACGCTTGCAAATCAGCTCCGCCGGCTTTCCCATCGATGGTCAACCCTTGAGGAAACAAAGCATAAATTCTTCGAAGAACCTCGCCCAATAAAATGGTGCCTTCTTCGCTATGAACATAAATCGAAATCTCATCCAAAATCGATACTTTAGATGATTGACCAGCAACAAACTTAAGTTTTGCCTCATCCATACTTTCGAGAATTACTCCTGTGCGAGTAGGCTTCAAAATTTTATAAAGGCCTCCTTTGCCTGAAACGGCGGCTATTTCTTTAAGCTCCATGTTGATGATTTATTGTCTGATTTGAATGGTTGAAAGCAAGATTAAAGAACAAAAGTAGGTGAAACCAACTCATTTTGGTTAGTTTTGATGTAGGAACTGATAATTGGTGCGTAAAATCTATGTTCCAAATAAAGCACTTTAGCAGCTATTTGTTCGGCAGTTTCGTCAGGATCTAAGGTGCATGTACATTGAAAAAGCACTTTTCCTTCATCAAATTGATTGTTGACCAAGTGAATAGTTAATCCGGATGTTTTCTCCTTATTCGCCTTCACAGCTTCATGCACCCGCATGCCATACATACCTTTTCCTCCATATTTTGGAAGCTTGGCTGGATGTATATTTAAAATTCTTCTTTCAAAAGCTTTGACTAAATAAGGTGGTATCAACCAAAGAAATCCTGCCAAAATAATGAAGTCGATTGCTTGCTCTTTTAGCTTTTCCAAAAAAGATGCGGGCTGTTCAAAAAAAAGATTTTTGTCTATTTCGAGTGTAGAAATTCCATATTCACCCCCTATTTCAAGGGCTCCAGCATCTGCCTTGTTCACCACAATCAATGCAACATGTATGGAGTCTTCGTGAAGAAAATACTCAACAATTTTTTTTGCATTACTTCCTTTTCCAGAACAGAAAAGTGCCAGATTAGCCATAAAAAGCCCTTTTTTTGCCAATTCTACAGCATTGCATTCATTAAACAAAAATTTTGGGTTTCGAAATATCACTCATTATGCTCAGAAAACTTACAGGTCAGGTACCTAATATGCTCACTTTGAGCAACTTATTTCTTGGTTGCCTGGCAATCGTTAGTGTGTTTAAAAGCGAATGGAACTATGCCGCATTTTTTGTTTTGTCAGCTGCGGTGGTCGATTTTTTAGATGGATTTGTGGCCCGACTTCTCAACGCACATTCTGACATTGGCAAAGACCTGGATTCGCTCGCCGATTGCGTCACATTTGGTGTAGTGCCGGGCTTTGTAGTTTACATACATCTCTTGCAACTTCCCATGCCTGCCCACTTTGCAGCTGTTGCATTTCTAATACCCATGTTTTCGGCCTTCCGGTTGGCAAAGTTCAACCACGACACCCGACAATCAAATTGTTTTTATGGGCTCCCAACACCTGCAAATGGGCTGTTCATCGTTTTTTTGCCGCTTACTCTCGATTATTTCAAGCTTTTTGAGGGCTTGAACCAATCTTTGTTTTTTTGGTTGGCAATCACAGTTATCCAGAGTTATTTGCTGGTAGCACCTGTAAGGCTACAAGCTTTCAAATTCAAAAACTTTAAGGTAGCAAACAATTGGCCTAAGTACCTCATTGTTGCATGCAGTTTGCCTTTGTTGCTCATTTTCTCCTATTTTGCCATTCCATTTGTGGTCGTTGGATATATTCTCATTTCCATAATTTCAAATTTTTATCAACCAGATGAAATACAAAGCTGAAATAGATGTAATGCCTTTACCCGAAATCCTTGATCCTCAGGGCAAAGCAGTAGGGTTAGGACTGCAAAATCTTGGCCTTAGCGGAGTGGACGGTGTTCGCATAGGAAAACACATTACCTTGCACATCGAAGCAAACAATGCAAGCGAGGCTGAAGTTGTTGTAATGAAAGCTTGCCAGAATTTATTGGCTAACGTGATCATGGAAAACTACACTTTTCAAATTTCAGAACAATAAATTTATTCCTTTTGCACAATATGGTTTTTTGTTGGTCGTTTTGGGTTGGATTTAAGCTAAATTCTACGATGAGAAAGTTATTCATTTTCTTCATACTCACTAATTTTGTATTTTCAGTTTTTGCACAATCTTCTAAAGTAACCCAAAGCTACAAGCTCGAATGGGTGGAACCAAGAGAAGTTTTGTTTTCAAATCAAGAACCTCGAAAAGTATTGATGTGCGAATCTTGCACAAATATTGAAACTGATGGAGGAAATCCATATGCTGTTATTCGAATAGACGGCTCCCATATTTCGAAGTTTAAGTTTGAAAAGGTTTCGACCTCTGTTGCAAGTCCATCTGAACTCGAATTGGTTGATACATCCAAAGTAGGAAAGTCGTTCAGTTATCGGTTTGAACACTCTCAGGAAAGAAAAAATCCCGTTTCCTTTATTTTTGTAAAAGCCATTCGAAAAAATCAGTACACAGGCCAATATGAGAAACTAAACAGCTTCGATTATTCAACTGAAATGCTACCAGCCAATCAGGTTCAATCTTTCAAAAGTAATTTTCGTACTGCTCAAGAGGCCTCAGTTTTTGCTACCGGCGATTGGTTTAAGTTAAAATTTGCAAAAGGCGGCGTCTATAAACTCACTGGCGCTAATCTCCAGAATCTAGGTGTTGACCTTGGAAACATTAACCCTGTTACCTTAAAAATTTATGGAAACGGAGGTGGCATGCTTTCCAGAGCGCCAAGAGACCGGGATCTTGCACAGCCAGTAGAAAACCCAATTGCTGTAGTGGACAACGGTGATGGAAGATTTGACCCATCCGACTACATATTATTCTATGTGAAAGATCCAACAGACTGGTTGCCGACTACTTTTGGATTTCAACAACGAGTAAATCTTTACTCTGATTCAGTTGCCTATTTTTTCACATACGGAGGCACGAATGGAAAAAGGATTCAACCAAAAGCACCTGTTGCCAATGATGGAGGTATTCCAATCACGAAATTCAACGAAAGGTGGCACCATGAACCAGAGCAATTTAGTTTGGTTAAAACAGGTCGGGATTGGTATGGAGACCCATTTGATGTAAATCCTCAAAGAACCTACAACATCGATTTTTCTGATGTAGAGCCGGGCTCACCTGTTAATTTCAATATTTCAGTACTTGGAAGAGCTATCGGAACATTAACAACTGTTCAATTGCATGCAAACAATGTAGAAGTTGGGCAAACCGGTGGCTATACTGTTCCTCCAACTTCTAGTGGATTGTACAGCGATTACGGAATTGTGGTTCGAAGGAATTTTACGGTAAATGCTGGATTGCTGAGCAATGGCGTAAACCCATTTAGAGTTAGCTATTTAAAAAATGGGAACAACAGTGCCATTGCTTATCTAGATGCTATTTTGGTCAATTTTCAGCGAAGGCTGAATATGAGCAATAATCTGCTTTCATTCCGCTCCATAGAATCCGTTCAAAAAACTACTTCTACTTATAGCCTAGGAATTTTAGGCAATGATGTTCAAATATGGGATGTGACTTCGCCCGGCAAAATTGCTTCCTTATTCTTTTCCATGCAGAATGATCGTGCTTTTTTCGCAGATTCTTCCATAAATTTACGTGAATATGTTGCTATATCAGGCAATAATTTCCCAGCACCACCAACCATTTCAAGATTAAATAATCAGGACATTCTTAATAGAGCTGTACCCGATCTCATCATTGTTTCACACCCAAATTTCTACAGCGAGGCAGAGCGTTTGGCCAATTTCAGAAGAGAGTTTAATGGCATGGATGTATTGTTGGTTACCACCAATCAGGTTTATGACCAATTCTCTTCAGGGGTTCAGGACATTTCAGCCATTCGAAATCTGGCTGGATATTATTTCAATCAGGACGAAGGAACCAAGCTAAAATATATGCTCCTCTTTGGCGATTGTTCTTACGATCCGAAATACCGTACCGCCGGGAATACAAACTTCATTCCTGTGGATGAAGCCTTTGGACAACGAGCTTCCCTCAACGCTTTAGATTCTTATGCATCAGATGACTTTTTTGCCATTTTGGATTATAGCAAACGAGATTGGGATCAAGAAGTAAATTACTTGCTTGACATTGGCGTAGGAAGGTTGCCAGTCAAAACACTGGAGGAATCTAGGGTAATGGTGAACAAGTTGATCCAATATTCTAGCAATACAGGCAACCTTGGTTCTTGGAGAAACAACATTACATTTCTTGCCGATGATGGTGACAGCCACTTACACCTCTCCGATGCAGACCAATGCGCAAGGATAGTGGAGCGGGATTATCGAAATTATAACCCAGCGAAAATATATATTGCTGCCTATCCTAAAGTTTCGTTACCAGGCGGTGATTTATCTCCATCGAGTCGGGCTGAGTTGCTGAGCCGAATCAATAGAGGTACTTTACTTTTCAATTATTCTGGACACGGAAACGAAGTTCAACTTTCGGATGAGTCGGTAGTAGACAGCGATCTTTACACGAATTTTACCAACGAAAACTCCAACTTTTTTGGCGTTACAGCGACTTGTTCTTTTGGCAAGTTCGACGACCCTTCAAAGGTTTCAGGTGCAGAAATTTTAACCATTATGCCGAAAGTGGGTGCAATAGGGATGATGACAACTGGGCGGGCAGTTTTTGCCAATAACAATTTACGCATCAATACGGCCTTTTACAACCAAGTTTTCAGAGAACGAGATGGCAAAATGCCTTGCTTGGGCGATGTGTTGCGATATGCAAAAAACGGAACCGCAAAATCTGGTTTTATAGACAACAGAGGCTTTGTATTATTGGGAGATCCTTCCATGATGTTGGCCTATCCAGAAGAAGTAGTTACCTTGACAAAGAAGAACGGAGAACCTATTTCAACTAATACTGATGAATTGGTGCTAAATGCTTTAGAGCGGATCGAATTCGAAGGAGAGGTTAGGGCTTCAAAAGATGGCCCATTGAATGAAAATTTTAATGGTTCTTTAAAAACCATTATATTCGACAAACCTACAGAATTAAAAACTCTGATTGCAGGCAGCAACAGAAATGCTACCACATTCAGGGTGAGAAGAAACATCATTTATAACGGGGAGTCCGAAGTGAAAAACGGGAAGTTCAAATTTTCATTTGTGGTTCCAAAAGACATTTCTTATTTATTCGGAGAAGGAAAAATCAGCTTCTACGGCAAGCATGGCTCGCAACTGAAAGATGCCGGAGGATTCAATGTAGATTTCACAATTGGCGGAACCAATGCCAATGCACCGATAGATACAACTGCACCCACCATCGATCTTTTCATCAACGACCTCACCTTTAAAAACGGCGGAGCTTCCCATTCAAATCCAATCCTTATTGCCCGTCTTTTCGATGAAAGCGGAATCAATACTTCTCAGATTGGGATTGGCCATGACATGACGGCTACGCTTGACAACGATGGCAGCAAAGTGTATATACTCAACGAATATTTTGTTACCGAAACAAATTCATACCAAACGGGATGGGTTAATTTCCCTTTCTACAATCTTTCGGAAGGTATGCATTCTGTGACTGTGAAAGGTTGGGATACCTACAACAACTCAGCAGAAGCAAAAATCAGTTTCAGAGTGATAAATGGAAATGTAGCAGAAATTGAAAATGCTGGTGTATACCCGAACCCTTTCAGCGATAAGGTTTACTTTAAAATCTCCCATCCTTTGGCTGGAAAAAATGTGCAGGTGAATGTGCAGATTTTCAATGCATTAGGACAAGAAGTCTACGTTAAGGACCACAACATTTCCAATGCCTCAAGCACTATTACAGATGAAGGAAGCTTTTATTGGGATGGAAGAAATTCGGTATCTGGAGAGAAATTGGCTTATGGTATGTATTTTTGCCGAATAACTCTTCGCTCGCCTGAAAATGGTTCAGCAGACTCTCAAACAGTTAAAATTTTATATCAACCTTAACTTCCTGATTTTGAGCACCAAAGCAATGCAAATGCATTTGAACGGAAAAATGAAATCTACTGCAGCAGTTTTAACTCTACTTCTGGCCTGCACCGTGTTTCCTACTCTAGCACAAAATGACAATCGAAACAAAGCTCTCATTACATCTGTGCCATTTCTTGCACTCACGCCTGACTCCAGGTCTGGTGGATTAGGGGAAGCTGGAGTTGCCCTTTCAGGCGATGTATATTCTGCGTTTTGGAATCCAGCCCGTCTGGCATGGGCCGAAAAACCGATGGCAGCTGCCTTGTCGATTACTCCTTGGCTGCAGGCTTTGGGCATCACAGATATGTACATTGGCAATTTGGCCGGATACAAGAAAATAAGAAAGCAGGATGCCATTGGAATAACCTTCAATTATTTTGCCCATGGCAAAATGACGCTAACGGACATTAATGGTAACGTAATTCGAGATGTGAACCCCAATGAGGTATCTATTGGTGTAACCTATTCCAGGCAATTGTCGAAAAAATTATCAGTAGGTGTAACACCAAAGTTCTTCCGGTCCGACCTTTTGGGTGGTGCAAATATAAGTGGTGCCAACTTTACTACACAACCTGTAAACAGTGTTTGTGTAGATTTAGGAGGTTTATGGAAAACTGAGATGGATATTTCAGGTACGCCAAGCATTCTTTCACTTGGAGCATCAATATCTAATTTTGGCCCCAACATCACCTATGGCAATCCCGATCTGAGAAACTCAATTCCAACCATGGTGCGCCTGGGAGGTGCTTTGACAACAGAGGCCGACCCTTACAACCGATTTACTTTTACCGTAGATGCTTCTAAACTTGCTGTACCAACTCCGGGAGCAAAAAGCGAGAATGGAGGCTGGATGAATGGCTTTTTCACTTCTTTTTATGAAGCCCCGGGCGGTGCCAGCGAAAAACTTTCTGAGGTTATTTTATCTGGCGGTGTAGAATACTGGTATGATAACCTATTGGCCATTCGGGCAGGTTACTTCAACGAAGCCAAAGACAAGGGAAACAGGAAATTTGTAACTTTTGGTGCAGGTTTGCGCTACCAGAAATTTGGAATCGACATGGCATACATTGTTGGACAAGGGCAACTTAATCCTTTGAACAACACGCTTCGGTTCAGCATCATGGTTGAATTTGACAACGCCAGCAAACCGGAAGAATCAATAGATTCGGCAGATACTCCCTGATTTCTTATTTAGTTGGATAAAGATTCCATTTTACTTTCACACCCTTCCAGTCAGCTTGAGGGCAGTATATATTTGCCTTCCTCGAAAAGTGAAAGCAACAGACTGTTAATTATTCAAGCCCTTGCTGATCAGGCAGAGAAAGTGTCAAACCTGTCATCGGCTCGTGATACCCAAACTTTATTGGCCATTCTCCATGAACAGCCAAGCATTTGGGATGTGAAAGATGCCGGTACAACCATGCGCTTTCTTACGGCATTAGCTGCGGTAAAGGGTCGGCATATTGAATTAACAGGCACACATCGCATGCAGCAACGTCCAATTGGTATTTTAGTGGATGCCTTGCGGACACTTGGCGCAAACATTCAATATCTAAACCAGGAAGGCTTTCCTCCGTTGCAGGTAGGCGAATTTCAGTATTCAGGAGTAAACAAGCTATCAATTGATGGCAGCGTGAGCAGCCAGTTTATTTCTGCACTTTGCATGATTGCACCTTTGCTTCCAAACGGGTTGAAGCTTCATTTAACTGGCGAGCCTTCATCTGTACCTTATATAGACCTCACACTTGCCTCCATGCAAAGGGCTGGCATCGAAACAAATCGATCAGGCGCCATTATTTCTATAAAACCAGGACAATACCAGCTAGAAGAAATTACTGTTGAGCCCGACTGGTCGTCGGCGGGGTATTGGTTTTCAATGGCCTTGCTAAGTAAACAGGCAAACATTTTTCTACCCGGTGTGAAGGCAGATTCTCTACAAGCCGATGCTGCAATAATGGCCTTGAGCAAGTTACTTAATTTTCATGGTGCCCGAGAAGAAGGAGATGGCATTAACCTTGTTAAACCAAGTGACACACGTTTCTCTTCTTCGAAGCAAATTACTTTTGATTTTAGTCATTGCCCAGATCTAGCACAAACTGCGATTGTATTTTGCTGTGCGTTGGGAGTCTCCTTTAAATTTTCAGGTCTGAAGAGTTTGAAGGTAAAAGAAACTGACAGAGTTGCGGCCCTGCAGCATGAACTGAAGCAATTTGGAATACAATTGAAAGAGAGCGCAGCAGATAGCTATCAAAATTTAGGAACCTTTCAATTTCCAAAGGAAATGCCAGTAATAAATACCTACGAAGACCACCGAATGGCTATGGCTTTTGCCCCGCTTGCTTTACTTGGGCCTATTCAAATAAAAGAGCCTGGGGTGGTTGAAAAATCTTACCCCGAATTTTGGAGCCATCTTAAAAGCATAGGGTTTTCGATCCGATAGCCAATATCTGCAGAAATCAACATAGCAGAAAAGCAAATATTTCACCCTACCTTTTTTTGTTAAATTTAGGTGAAAGCAGGCAAAATGACCAGAGCGTTTTGCACTCAAGATTTTAGTATTTTTAGGGGAAATAAAATGTCATTAGGCCGCTAAGGTTTTCGTTGGCCAATCCATCACTGTTTTAGTGTGGGTTTGCAAAACAGATTTTGTACACCTGAAATTAAGCCATCTACCCCACCTGCCCGCTTGTGAAATACACGACTCTTAAAAGTTTAATAAGGCTTTAGTGCTGACATTTTCACACATTCATTTATTCAAAGCCTTGACCCTAAAAAACCTATTGACTCATGTTAGCTGTTGAGCTTTTTCGCAAGGTCAAAAATAGAAAATGATTTCAATTCTATCCATTTCTGAATATTAAAAAATCTGAAATAAGTATTTTTAGAAACATCTGCATCCATCTGTTTTCGAAGTTTTTCATGAAGCTGTGCAAATAGCTTTTGCCTTAGATCTTCAGTATCCGATTTCAGAATCTTGTGGAATGCAGAAAGTAGTAAAATTTCAAACCCGTAGAGTTGGTTGTGCCTTTTCAGATATCGCTTGGTGTTGAGCAATTTGCTTTCTATCAGGTCAATATTCCCGAGGTCGAAGTGAACCATGATTTCCAAAATCCTCATCAAGCTTTTTAGATCGCCAGAACCTTCGGGCATTGGGTTGTGAATGAGGCGCATCAAAAAATGAAGTGCCTGTTGCGCTTGGCCATTCAACAGATAAAAGTATGACAACAAAAATGAGATTTCTGCCTGTCTGATGTTGAAAGTTTTTCCCGTTTTGGTTTCAAGGCAAGAACGGAATTGCGATTCCTTTTTGGCAATCTCATCTTTTAAATCGAGGCTCAGATAAAATTGAATCTGCAACAATAAACTCAACTCCTGGGCATGGCGATTTCCTGATGGAGATAAAAACTCCAGTTCTTCCAAGGCAGACGTACTCGCTCTGAAGGCTTCTACATTGCCGGTTTCTATAAGATGTTGCAACAAATGGTTGAATGCAGGTAATAAATAGGAAGGTGTGGAAACCGCAATCCCTGGATAGGTTTTTAGTATTTCATTCAGCGCTATTCGAACTGATGGGTCTGATGTAGGATGGGCATTGAGTCGAGCCAGAAAAGTCGACATGGTTAGCTGAATAATTTTGGCTCTATTGCTTTCTGGCTTTGCCAGTAGTAAAGCTTTACTTGAAATTTCCTTGTAAATCAATCTTTCAATGTCGTTTGCCGGCCACCCATTTCTCCTGAAAACAGAAATCAAGTCCTCGTGAATGCGGTTGTAGCGCTTCAAGTTCTCGATTTTTAGAATCAGCATTTGCTCTGAAGTTGAATTCAATCTTTGTTTTTCAAATTCATTCAGATTGAGCAAAACCTTTGATTTCCACTCTAAAACCGGTATTTTCTCTTCCAAAAACTCGTAGTAGTCACACATTCTTTCGGCCTTGTTCAGCTCCTTTAAAGCAAGCTGCACCATTCCTTTTAAAAAGAGAATTTCTGCGTTGATAAGGTATTCATGCACCTGAACTCGGGGTGAAACCTGCCTGAAATGCCGCAACGATTTGAGCAAATTTTGAAAAAGATAACTCTTTGCCTTTCTGAGTTGAACCCCACTATCCAGAGCCAATTTAACCTTTAACTCTTCGTCGGAAATTCCAGGTTTGGCGGCAAGCAAATCGAATAAACGCAGATATTGCTTTGGTTTTTGATCTGCAATGGCGTTTTCATAAATTCTGAAGTATCGCTTTTCAGACATTGTTAATGATTGAATGAGAGGGACTAATCCATCAAACTCAAACTGTTCAATGCCAGAAAAATAAAAAAATCGTTTCATAGTTTGCCAAACAGAAAGCGTACAAATCTCGACATTTTGTTCTAATTTTAAGTTCTGCTTTAGTCTTCTTTGTCATCAATTACCAGTTTTACCAAATGCCATCCTTTTTTAAAACAGCCAATGCCTTCATTTTAATTGGATTGCTGATGAACGTTAAATCAGCAAAGGCTCAACAGGTGCAGGCAGATGTGAAGGTTTCCGGAAAAATTTTATCTTATAATGGTTCATCAAAAGTGCCCATTGGGTTGTTTGGGGTGCATGCTGGAAATTTTCAGGGATTCAATGCGCAAACTGTTCAGAAGTGGGGAATTGAATCTGTTCGGACCATTCAAACAATACCTACTGGAAACACCTACAGTCCTCCGGCAGGAGTCAATCAGGTGATTGATTGTTGGTTCGATCGGTTTCAACCAGCCCGAAATGTGGAGCAACCACTTTCCTGGAAACCACTCTTTCATCAGCGAGCTACCCAATACGCCGCCAATATTGCCTCGCTTGACCGGGAGGTGATTTTCGAATTTTGGAACGAACCTTATCTAAACTGGGCCTACAAACCTGGAACGAACACAGATCCTCAATTTTTTGATACAACAGGCCGAACCCTTGGAGGGCCTTGCAGACTAAAGGGGAAATCTGAACCAGAGCCCTATTTAAAATGGAAGATGGCGCAGTGGTACAACAGTCCAAATTGGGCGGCCAACAGGCAAGGGATTTATAATGCCATTTCCTCCGCATGGAATCAAATGCTCACCGTTCGCAATGTTCCATATCCCGGCTTAACCGGCGCCTTATTGACCGGAGACATTTTTAATGCTGGAACAAACCGGCAGTTTGAGGTAATAGAAGCACTTCGCCCGGTAGATACCACGCAACTTTCATTTTATTCTGGACGCCAAAACAGCCTGTATTACAATGAAATGTATGGAGTTGCTGCCGATACCCTCCGAAAATTAAACCCAAATCTATTGCTAGCCGCTGGCTGGGGATTCGAAGTTCACGCAGACGGTTGGAAGCCTTGGAAAGATTTGTTTAAACCCCTGATAGATGAGCATCACGAAAAAATAGATGTCATCCATGAGCACCATTATGGCATGGACACCCGGATTGTGACCGCAGATTACGAAACCATCTACGCTTACACATTTAACAAATTTGGCAGACGTTTGAAATTTATCAATACAGAAACCGGAGGATATCTTGATCCGCAACGTCCTGGAAATGTGGGAAACAGCGCCGGCAATGTCACTGCAAAAAACAGAGCTTTGAATGCCTTTATTTATAACAGCAAAGACATTTTGTATATGTTGGCTCACAGTCAGGACAAAGGATATGCCAGGGCGATTCACGAGCCGCAAAACACCAATGGTGGTGCTGGATTTTCACTTCAAAATCTGAAATCTCTTAGGGGTAGTTTTCTACATGCGGGTAGCAGCAACAACCAGATTTGGCCTGTGGCAACCCTTTCGGGTGATAGCTTGCTCACATTGGTTTGTTTTAATAATTTGTTAGAGTCAGCAAATCTGAATGTAGAAATACTGGCACCAGCCGGAAAAATCTTTGCTTCTGGAACAGTTCAGGTGGTGGACACAAGTGCCAATGCAGATACACTTTCCATTTTAGCTCAGAATATACCCATTTCAGGGACAGTGTTTTCAAGTACCGAGTTGTTGCCATCGTTTAAAACCAAAACTTGGAAACTTCGCCTTTCAGAAAATGCTGTGGTGCCCGATACCGTTAAAATCAACCAGTTTTTTGCCGATTCCATCTTAACAAGAATTGGAGCCAATCAGTCAGCAACTTTTCCTATTTCCATTCCGGCAAGCGCAGCTTTGGGCACTTATGCAAGATTGAAATTTGTAGCTCAGAACGGGCAACCCAATATTTCGATCAACGGAACGCCACTTACCTATGTTTACATGGGCGATAGTGCCTCCAAAAACAGGGGTGGTATATCTTATGCACACATTCCTGCCGGTGTTTTGTCTGATCAGAATGTGATTACTGCCACCACAACCGCATCGGGATCAGAAATCTGGATGATGAGCCTTGAGGTGGCTGATGCGCCATTTGTAACGAAGCAAGCCGAAAGATTGACTGTAAAACAGGTCATTAAAGTTTTTCCAAATCCATTTTCAAACCAGATCACCATTCACACAGAAGATAGACAACAGATTAAGCAAATTTTGATAGTAGATGCATTAGGAAGAATCGTTTTCACTGAATCGAGTTTGAATGCTGCAAATTCTTTCAAACGAACACTGAATACGGCCTTTTTGAAAAAGGGCCTGTATTTCGGAAAAGTAGAAACTGAAAATAGTCAGGCTGTCCAACACTTTAAATTGATCAAAGAATAAATTTTCATCATGAATTCACTGAAAACCAAATCGTTACTTGTCGCTTCACTTTTGTTTGGAACTGTATTCGCTGTTCAAGCACAAGTTTTCACACCGATCCATCCCGATTCTGCAAAACCTACAGACCCCGCCTGGGAAATCAGGTTCAGAGGACGGTTAGATGAAGTGGTGAATGCTGTCAATATAACATCATGCGGCAACGGGAGCGCAGGAGTGGATGGTGGTAAGAATTTATGGCCTGGTCTTTTTTCCCGTTTGTACAAGGAAAGAAATAATCCTGCCGCTATCGACAATCTGATTGCAACTTGTGGAAATTCGCTGTTAAACGCTCAATGGTCCGGAACCTTGTGTGGCCCATTTTCAGGTCCGGGCATTTCGAAATATTATTTTCAATTCAGAGACATTTTGCCTCAAGCTCAAAAAGATAGGATGAGAAACTACTTATACCAACCAGGCAACTATCCATACAGATGCCCAAGCGGAAGAATTGGTTGGCACTTTTTCATGCGACCTGACCAACAAATGGATCCGGTTTACAATGCCGAAAACCCAGAAACCAATCCAGACAATAGATTCAATGGCAATGAAAAAAACTCTGAAAACTACCACTGGATGACCCGAATGCCAGGATATTTATTTGCTGAAGAGTTTTCTGATACCACTATTGCCGAAGATGCACAGCGGCTTGTTTATTTTAGAACCTGGGCAAAAAACTGGATCAGAGCACTGTACAACGTAGGCCGGATCGAATGGAACTCCAATACCTATTGGGGCCATACGGTGCAACCGTTATTGGTTTTCTACCAACATGCCAAAGATCCGGAAATAAAGAAAATGGCAAAAGCTGGCTTGGATTGGATGTCGGTTGAAGCGGCACTGCACCATGTAGACGGATTTATGGCAGGTGCTGACGTTAGGGCCAAAGTCAATGCGTATGTGCCTTTTGCAGGTTCGGTTTGGGGCTACAATTATTTTTATTTCGCCGACGACAATTATTTGCCAAGTTATTACAGCCCAGGAGTTTTTACAGGAAAAAGCCTGAATGATTTTATTGGATATGCCCAGCTTTCATCTTATAGACCACCGCAGGTTGTGATCGACATTGCCCAGCGAAAATTTCGACTACCTGTTGAAATTCAATCGGCAAAGCCATTTTATGGTTTCGATCATGAGTCTTACAAAGATTGGAGGGGTAATACCAATCGCTCCAGAAGATTTGAATTTGAGACCTTATGGATTGATAAAGATTATTTGTTGTCGAGTTGTGCTACTAATATCCCGGATGGCTGGGCTGAGTGTGACAAGCAGCGGCCATTTTCGGAGCAGAGTTTATGGAGGCTAGCTGTGAAAGGGACCAACAATGGAGCCATTCAATTGTATGGAAATGCTGGAGATAGGTCGTTTGCAGGGAAACGACATGTGAGCAGAGAGCCACGGGAACAGATTGGCCAGTTCAGAAATACCATGATGCGCATTATGAAAAATCCCGACAGCATGTGGGTAGAAGTGCCCAGAACTTTAGCGGTCGAAAAGATCGGAAACAGATTGTTTGTCGATTTTGGAAATGAAGTTTATGCAGCCTTTCAATCATACGGGGCAACAGAACTCGATACAGTTGGGGTGCCGCAAGATTTGCTTCAGATCCAATACCGGTGGAAATTCAATACTTCAACTTCGTTAGGAGCCCTTGCCCTTGAAACAGGCACAGCACCTGCTTTTTCTTCGTTTTCCGATTTTAAATCTCAAATCATGAGTCTTTCAACACTGACAATGCAGGATTCAAATACCCTTACTTATGGCAGCGCCACCGGAAATAACCTGAAAATGGAGTTTCAAACTGTGGCACAAGAATATGTGATGATTACCCCGGTTTTACCTGCATGCACACTTACAACCGTCGGTACCACCCCAAAAATATGGGGTAATAATAATTATATCAACTTTGAAAACTGGAACAGCTACCAAACAACTTTTGGACAAGAAATCGTATATCAACCTTGGGGCAGAGGATTTATGGACCTTCGTTCAAACAACCAAGGGCTGAAAATCAAGATTGATTCTGCCAATGCGGCCGTTACCTATCAAACCTTTGACCCGGAAGAATATGTAACGGGGATT
>JBBRCC010000079.1:0-21361 GCA_038205175.1 Cytophagales bacterium
ACAGGAGCGCCAGGGAAAGGGCGCATTTGCACAAATTGAATTGCCATAACAGACAACAATAAACCGCAAACCAATGAACCTGTGTCGCCCATGAAAATAATTGCCTTCTTTAAATTGTATCGGAGGAAACCAATAATGGCTCCAGCGAGGCAAAAAGCAACAGTTGCATAAGGATGAAAGATGTTTCCGTTGGTTTGGTAAAAATAAACACCAAAGGTAACGGAAGCGATAAGTATCATGGTTCCGGCTAAGCCATCGAGCCCATCAATCAGATTTATAGCATTGGTGAGGCCAACAATTACCAAAAAAGTAAAGCCATAGCTGAGACCATAAGGTAGTTCGTTCATACCGAATATCCCTTGAAAATTATCTATTTTTACTTCGCCCAAAAACATCACAATGCCTGTAGCTAGTATTTGCACAAAGAATTTTTTGAATGCTGAAATAGGGATAATATCGTCTTTGAGGCCAATAAAAAATACAATAAGTCCGGCAGCAACCACCCTTTGAATCTGAGGAGTCATGTCTCCGAAAATGGTTAGAGAAGACATGACGCCTGCAAAAATAGCCAGGCCACCTAGCCTAGGAGTTAAGGATGCATGCACCCTTCGGTGATCGGGTTCATCGAGCAAATTTTTGACATGAGCAACATAGGTAATGGATGGTATTGCGAAAACCGTAACCACAAAAGCCCACAAAAACGAAAGCAGGACATTAAGTTCGACCATAAAGCCGGAATTTTGAAGGCAAAGGACGTTAAAAGAAGTTCAACATTCAAACATGAAAGGCTTGTTGTTGCTGCCACATTCATTGAAAGCAAATTTGTAAACGATTTGCGTTAGAAAATTGAAAATGAAGGTGACAGGCAATTCTAGATTTGTAATTTCGCCCCGGAATCAAGCCATGTCAGAAAACACTTTCAGAAAAACGCCACAAGAAGCTAAGGCCCCAAAGAAAAGTTTGGGTGCTTTCCCATTCATGGCACTTCTGAAAGACAAACGAACAAAGCAGTTTGCAGGTCTATCTTTTGTGTTTTTTACGTTCTACCTTTCTACAGCACTCATATCTTATTTGTTTACTGGCTCAGCGGATCAAAGTCTCGTAGAGCATTTTTGGGATAGCGATGAGGCTGACGTAGGCAAAAAAGTTGAAAACTGGGCGGGCATTGGTGGTGCAATTCTTTCTTACTTTTTTATTTTCAAATGGGCGGGCATTTCCTCCTTTTTATGGGTTCCGTTTTTCTTGTTTATAGGATACAGCTGGCTTTTTAGTCAGGTTTGGGTTTCACCAAGCTTCTATCTAAGAAAAGCCTTTCTGGCTAGTTTATGGCTAAGTTCAACTACAGGTTACGTTTTGCAGGTTTTTAAAATTGATCCTTTTTACGATTTTCTAAGTGGCCACTGGGGTTTTCAACTTAGTTTATGGCTAAGCGGCTGGATGCGTTGGGGTACATGGTTGTTTCTTATTTTCACAGGTATCTTGCTTTCTTCCTGGCTATTCAGACTTAGTGGTCTTTGGTATGTGCCAAGTTTAAATGTTGGAGAACCGGAGAAAAAAACAAGAAAACAAAAACGAAATGAGACAGAATCTTTTGAACCGCCAAATGATATAGATCCGGTTGAAAATGAAGAATTGGAGACGCTTCAGGAAGATGAAAAAGCTGACGATGATTTAACCGAAAAGGAAATTGAAGTTGAAGTTATCAACCGCACTCCTGGTGAACCTTCTCTTATTATAGAAAACAATCTTGAAGTAGACAAAGAAGTTGAGGAGGCAGATTTTGGTGCTGGAAATCACTTGATACCTGAGCATTTGGTTGATAAATTTGGCAAGTATGACCCCACGCTTGATTTATCGAGCTACAAATTTCCAAATTTAGATTTGTTGAAACACCATGGAAGTGGTGAGTTTGAGATCAATAGTGTTGAAATTGAAGCCAATAAAAAGCGAATTACCGAAACGCTGCTCAACTATGGCATTGGCATTTCCAGCATAAAAGCAACTATTGGACCTACTGTGACTTTGTATGAAATAGTGCCAGATGCAGGCGTTAGAATTTCAAAAATCAAAAATCTTGAGGATGACATTGCCCTCAGTTTGGCAGCTTTGGGCATAAGAATTATTGCGCCAATTCCAGGAAAAGGCACAATAGGCATTGAAGTTCCAAACAAGAACAGGGCATTGGTCTCCATCCGATCAGTTCTAGGCACAGAGAAATTTATCAAATGCGATTTTGATTTGCCAGTAGTATTAGGGCGAACCATTTCAAATGAAGTATTTGTGACAGACCTGGCCAAGATGCCACACTTACTTATGGCCGGTGCAACCGGACAAGGAAAATCAGTTGGCTTAAATGTGCTGCTTACTTCATTAATTTATAAAAAGCATCCATCGCAATTGAAGCTGGTTTTGGTTGACCCGAAAAAGGTGGAGCTATCTCTGTATAGCAAACTTGAAAGACATTTTTTGGCGGCTTTGCCCGATGCAGAAGAGGCTATTATTACCGATACAAAAAAAGTAGTGAACACATTGAACTCCTTGTGTATAGAAATGGAGTCAAGATATGGTTTGCTTAAAGCAGCAGGTTGCAGATTTTTGAAAGAATACAATCAAAAATTTGTGGAACGAAAATTAAACCCCGAACAAGGTCACAGGTTTATGCCTTACATTGTTTTGGTAATAGATGAATTGGCTGACCTGATGTTGACAGCCGGAAAAGAAGTAGAGTTACCCATTGCCCGGCTTGCACAATTGGCTCGAGCGGTAGGTATACACTTGGTAGTGGCTACTCAAAGACCATCGGTGAATGTGATAACTGGCACTATAAAAGCAAACTTCCCGGCTAGACTTTCTTTTAAAGTAACCTCCAAAATTGATTCTAGAACAATATTGGATACAAGTGGTGCCGACCAGCTTGTGAGTAACGGCGATATGCTGCTTTCTCAAGGTAGTGAATTGATACGCCTTCAATGCCCATTCGTTGACACGGAAGAAATAAACAATATTTGCGACTACATTGGTGAGCAGCGAGGCTACGAGCACGCATATCTTTTGCCAGAATATGAAGGAGATGAAAGTGGAGATAATATGATGGATTTTGATGCCTCAGAGCGTGACCCTTTATTTAATGACGCTGCCAGATTGGTAGTGAATTCGCAACAAGGAAGCACTTCAATGCTTCAACGAAAACTGAAACTTGGCTACAACAGAGCTGGTAGATTGATGGATCAATTGGAAAACTTTGGAATCGTGGGACCCTTTACAGGAACCAAAGCCAGAGAAGTTCTATACAAAGACCTGAATGAATTGGAACAGAAATTGCGTTCACTCGGTTCAGATTAAATTAGTAGAAATGAAAAAGCAATTCTGGACTTTGTTTTTTATGATTCTAACAGGCCCTTTGTTGGCTCAAGATCCAATGGCAGAAGAAATTCTGAATAACTTGAGCAAAAAATACAAAGGCTACAAAAGCTTTAAAGCATCGTACACCCATACACTTGAAAATAATGCCGGTAAAATTGAGAGTGAACAAAAAGGCGAAATACTTGTGAAGGGTGAAAAGTTCAAACTAAAGCTACCTGAAGTTGAAGTGTTTTGCGACGGAAAATACAGCTGGTCGTGGGTGAAAAAATCGAAAGAGGTAAACCTTACTGAGATTGACCCAAATGAGGAAGAAATAACACCAGCAAATGTGTATATGCTCCATCAGAAAGGCTATAAATTTGTTTTGATGAGCGAATTAAAAGGAGCCAATGGAATTGTTCAAACCATAGACTTAGAGCCAAAAGATATGACCAGGGAGATAACCAAGATTCGACTCCTTATAGACAAGAGTAGCTTAAGTATCAATAAATGGATCGTGTTTGAACGAGGCACCAACAACCGGTCGATATTTGAAATTACCAAATTTACTCCAAATGTGCCTACCAAAGACAGTGATTTTGTGTTTAACAAAGGTGTGCACCCAGGTGTGAAACTGGTTGACTTAAGATGAACAGACAAAATCTGATTAAGGCTATAAAGGCTAAAAAATCAATGTTATGTGTTGGGTTAGATGTCAACCCTGGATTGTTGCCAATAGGCATGAATCAGACTCCGGAAATGGTATTGGAGTTTAACAAAGCCATCATTGATGCTACTTTGCCCTACACTGTTAGCTACAAACTCAATTCCGCTTTCTACGAGTCTTTTGGAATAGCTGGTTGGCAGGTTATGGCAGCGACTTTCGATTATTTACAAAACAAAGACGTTCTGGTTATAGCTGATGCAAAGCGAGGTGACATTGGCAATACGTCTCAACAATATGCAGAATCTTTTCTTAAGCAACTTCGAGCCGACGCCATTACCGTGGCACCTTACATGGGATTCGATTCTGTGAAACCATTTCTAAACATTGAACATAAATGGACTATTCTGTTAGGGCTCACCTCTAATGCAGGCAACGAAGATTTTCAATTGCAAAAATTGGCCAATGGAAAATACTTGTTTGAAGAGGTTTTAACAAAAGCTGTTGAGTGGGGAAATCCAGACAACCTGATGTTTGTGGTTGGAGCTACTAAAGGGGATAGATTCCAACAAGTGAGGGCTATTGCCAAAGATCACTTTTTGCTTGTACCAGGGATTGGTGCGCAGGGTGGCGACCTTGAAAGCACGATGGAGGCTGGAGTTATTAATGACTATGGTCTGCTCATCAATGCATCTCGAAGCATCATATTTTCCTCCAGGAGAAGTGATTTTGCGGTAAAAGCCTGCGAGGCCGCAAAAGAACTACAGCAGCAAATGAAGACGTTTATTGAAAAAAGACACACTCACAAAACTCATTGAATTGCACGCCCAATGGTGTTTTACACCTATTCTCTATACTGGTAATTCTCAAGCTCAAGATCTGTTCATGTAAGTTGCAAATGAAATGCGGCAGTTGATGGTTTAATCTTTCACATAAATTGAAGTTTGTCAATATTATTGAACAATACATTTTAAGTTATTATTGCCTGATATACAATACTTTATAAATAAATAAATTTGCCATTCAGCATAAATGTTAAAAGAAGACATACGTGAAAGAAATGCCTTTGTTTTGGTAAAATTTACAAAAACCCAACCCTTACTTTTGTCTTGTTCTAAAAATGAACAGTTCCGGTTTAGGACCACGGGGGTGGCTTAAACCAGGCTTCAAGTTCAACTTTTAATCTGTTTGCTTATGTTTCGGTCTGCAATTTTCGTCGCCATGGCATCTTTATGCCTTTGCACCGAGGGATTCGGTCAAAAAATAGGTAAGAAAAAACCACCTCAAGTTTCGCTTACGAAGTATAATTCACTCGTTAGCGATGGAGAAGTGATTGTGGATTTGTACGTGAGAATGGCTGATTGCATCAGTTACGTAGAATTGGTGGACCATGACTATGAAGAGACCAGGAGGCTGAAAGTAAAACTCGAAGATTACTACGTAAAAAACGAGAAAACCAACGCTATCTACGTTAAAATTAAGCTAGGTAAATTAAAAGAAATCCTCAGAAAGCGTCATGAAGCATACCCGGAACTCGTGGTATACAGCAAGACGGGCAAAACCGTATATCAGGCACCTTTAGCTATAAACCGCATTGAGCTGGTGAGCCAAAGGATGGACTATTAACGATAATCAGCCAATCCTTCAATTGTTGGCAAGCCGGGCAAATGGTCCGGCTTTTTTATTTCCTTCGTTTAAAACAGTTTATTGCATCATTTATGCCTAAACTGTGAATACTCTTCTACTACTTCGCTTTCCATTTTCATTCTTTCTTCTTCCGGTTTCTCTTTTTTCGTTGTGGTTTGCTCAAGGTGTTGAGACTGGCACTGTAGCACTGGTGTTTTTTATTTGGCATTTTTTGGTTTATCCGTCAAGCAACGGATACAACAGTTTTCATGACAGGGATTCTGGCCCGATTGGCGGTTTGGCAAATCCACCCATGCCAGATAAAAATCTGCTAATCGTTGTCAACATTATGGATGCGTTGGCTATTGTGTTGGCTGCTTTTGTTGGATTTATGTTTGCTACTTTTGTAGTAATATATATTTGCTTTTCAAGGCTTTACAGCTACAGAGGTATCCGCTTTAAGCAATATCCGATTTGGGGCTATTTGGTGGTCATTTTTTTTCAAGGAAGTTGGGTTTTTACCGCCAATACACTGATTTTCAGTCCTTTTTCCGATTTAAGTTCAGGCACACATTGGCTAGGCAAAGGGATTTCAATGCTACTGATTGCTACTATTTACCCCATTACCCAAATTTACCAACACGATGCCGACCGAAGCGACGGAGTAACCACTTTGAGTATGCTTTTGGGGATTAAAGGAACATTTATATACTGCGGTGGTTTGTTTGTAACAGTACATTTTCTTATGTTTATACTGGCACAACAACTAAATAACATGCTTGTTTTCAATCTGTTTGCCGGTTTAATGTTTCCTGCGGCACTATATTTTATATGGTGGTTTTGGGCAAGTATAAAAAACAAAGAAGCTGTGAATCATAGAAATACGATGTTTATGCTCGGTGGAAGTGCATTGCTTATTAACTTGTTTTTTTTTGTGTCCCTATTCATTGTTTGATTTTGGCAAAACTCATTAACATATCATTTTTCCCTGCAGCCTTCGAAGCAGATTTAAATAGTTCAGAAGCATTTTACTTAAATCAACTGGACGAGGGCAGAGACGAAACAGCAGTTAGAACTTTACGCTTTCTGAATCGGAAATCAGGAATTGTAAAACGTCATTTTGCAGTACCTGATGTTTTGCAAGAAGAGATATGGTTGTATAAAAATGATGTGATTCCGAGCATTGAAGAACGCATGAAGCTTTTCTCCAGATTGGCACCTCAACTGGCGTCAAAGGCCATTGAGAAATTGTTGAACTCCAGCCAGGTTTCTACCAGGCAAATCACCCACTTGATAACCGTAAGTTGCACCGGGCAAACAACACCTGGACTAGAATGGCAACTGGCAGCAACATGGGATCTCTCGCATGCCGAAAGGTTTCCGCTGAATTTTCTGGGTTGTCATGCCGGCTTAAAAGCATTGTCTTTAGCAAACCAATTGTGCCATCAGCAACCGAATGCCCTTGTGTTGATTGTAGCCGTTGAGTTATCTTCGCTGCACTTTTACCCTTCAACATCAGGAGAAGATATGGTGGCAAACATATTATTTGCCGATGGTGCAGCAGCTGCTTTAGTAGGCGGGCAAGAGATTGAGGTGGCCTCGCAAACTCAGTTTAACATTACAAAAACCGGTCATGCATTTGTGCCGGATTCTGCTGAAAAAATGACGTGGAATTTGTCGTCCTCAGCTTTTAGGATGCATCTCAGTCCACAGCTGGTCGATTTAATTGGCAAGAATGTGGCCAAAGAAGTTATTCAGTTTATGGGCGAATTATCCAATGATTTGCAATGGGCTGTGCATCCAGGCGGAATCAGAATTTTAGAGGCTGTAGAAGAAGCTTGTGGGCTAAAAAACAACGAATTGCAGGCTTCGAAATATGTTCTTGAACAGTTTGGCAATATGTCTTCAGTCACCATATTGGCTATTCTTGAAACCATGCTTCAAGACCCAAATACCAAAAACAAACCTTTGCTCGCCATGGCGTTTGGTCCTGGCGTGAGTATGGAGTTTTGTCTTTTGCAACCAGCTCATTTATGAAAACCAGAAGCTATGAAGCCGAGCTGCTCGATGCTGAAACCATTCCGCAAAAAGATTTATACCAAAACCTGAGAGAGCTACATGTTATCAACAATTTGCTAGGTGGCTATGCATTGAGTATCAATGGATTGAAACATGTGTTGAAAAAAAAGCCCCATGTTCAACATGTGATGGATATTGGCTTTGGCGGAGGCGATTTTTTAAAGTCTTTATCTCAATTTTCTCAGCAGCACAAACTCGGTATACGCTTTTCAGGAGTCGACATAAAATCAGATTGTGTGGCATACGCCAAAGAAAATCTGGCTACAATTGCCGGCATCACGCTGATTGAATCAGACTACAGGGTCATTGATCCCGAAACCATGAAAACGGTTGACCTGGTGCATGCGAGTCTGTTTTTACATCATTTGACAGATGAAGATATTGTGAAATTACTTCAATTCTGCAAAGAACACAGCTGCATGGTTTTGGTAAACGATTTGCACAGACACCCACTGGCTTGGCTTAGCATTAAGTGGTTAACCAGTTTATTTTCAAAATCTTATCTTGTAAAAAATGATGCCCCCCTAAGCGTAAAAAGAGCTTTTTCCAAAAAAGAGCTGCTGAGTTTCTTTAAACAAGCAGGCTTTGTAGATGTAGAAGTGAAGTGGGTTTGGGCATTTAGATTTATGGCAATAGGATGGGCATAAAACAGTATCAAGTTGCCATTGTAGGCGGGGGTTTAGCGGGTCTATCGCTAGCTATTAAATTGGCGAGGGCAGGACTTTCGGTTGCCTTGGTGGAAGCTGGAAATTACCCCCGGCATAAAGTATGCGGTGAATATGTTTCTATGGAATCATATCGGTTTCTCTGTGAACTTTGCCCGGAGTTGGAGCATTTGGATTTACCCAAAATCAAACGTTTTCAACTAACAGCAACTGGAAAAAGTGAAACTCATTTAAAACTTGACCTCGGTGGACTTGGAGTAAGCAGGTTTTTGCTCGAAAACCTATTGTATGAGCAAGCCAAGTTAGCCCAAGTTGATGTTTTGACACATACCAAAGCCCTTGACGTAAAGCAGGAAGATTCCAGTTTTCATTTGGAAACGAGTGAAGGTACCGTGAAGGCTCTGCTGGTTTGCGGAAGTTTTGGCAAAAAATCTGCGATGGAAAAAGCTTTGGGTACGGGCTTGACTTGGAAGCAAAATTATGTGGGTGTCAAGTATCATATCAAAATAAGCCATCCAGAAGACTTGATAGCCATACACAGTTTTCCTGGAGGCTATTGCGGAATTTCAAATATCGAAAACGGGGTTTCATGTTTATGTTATATCGTAAACTCCACCTATTTGAACCGGAGTGACAATAGTATTGAAAAGTTAGAAAGATTGTTTCTTGACCAAAATCCAAGCTTGAAACACATTTTCAGGCATGCAGAATTTTTGTGGGAAAAACCTTTGGCAATCAGCAATATACATTTCGGTATACAGGCAACCGAAAAGCAACATGTGCTTTTACTTGGCGATGCAGCCGGGTGTATTGCGCCAATAACAGGAAATGGCATGAGTATGGCTTTGCGAGCATCTTGGTTTTCGGCCAAGGTGATTCAACAATTTTTTGCTGGCGAAATAACAAGGCAACAAATGGATGAAGATTACGAGCAATTTTGGTCTGGGCAATTTTCAACCCGAATTCGACTGAGCAGGCATTTGCAAAGGTTAGCTGAAATTCCTTCCTTGACCAACATGGCTATTGGGCTTTTCAACATTGTTCCAGGCTTAGGAAATGCTGTAATAAAACTCACGCATGGCAAGCCGTTTTAGTACTTTTTGCCGTAATAAAATGTGAGGTAGAGGGAATTGAATTGATTGATCCGTTCAGCTCTTGGCATGAGCACCAGTGAATTGCTGAAGAATTTTTCGATCATAAAACCAACTTCAAGGCCAACCACGCTATTGTTGAAGCGACCAAACTCAAAATTGAGGCCTCCTTTGAAGTGTAGACCAGGGTGAAAGCCCAATTGATTGATGCCATCAAGGAAATTTCCCGGACCTAGTATGAAATCGTCTCGAAGGCTGGTGGTGTAAGGAACACTAATCGTAGTTCCATTCAGGTTCAACGAATCATAATAGACATAATACGGCTTTGTAATGCCAATGGAAATACCCGAAGCCACTACTGCATTGATGTGAACACCTTCTTCTGATGCTTTTTTAAACAGTAAAAACTCTTGTCCGTATTGCGGTCTTAAACTAAAAAGGTAGTTCGATTTTCCAAAAATAAATGGACTTGCATTTGGTGATGCCAAGCCCCTAACTTCTTTGGGGTGTTTAATATTTACAAGTTCAAAACTCAGCAAACGAAAACGGCGGTCATTTACAAGTTTGGCATACTTAATCATACCTCCGCCAATTATACCACCCACTGTATTTATTTGAAGTCCATAGCTGATTTCTTCGTTGTATTCAAACTCGTCATCTTGTGCGAAAGCGCACAAAGATGCCCCGTAGAGCAGAACGCAAATCAGAAAAATCCTGATAAAGTTTGCTCTGAGAACAGGAAGAATGTTGAACAACCATTTCATTTGTACAAAATTAGCCGAATTTACTTGCTATGCCAACTTCAGAAACCATCTACTTAGGCGATTTGAGAACGCAATCTACTCACCTCGCATCAGGAAATCAGATTATTACCGACGCACCCATTGACAACAATGGCAAAGGTGAAGCTTTTTCACCCACAGATAGTGTTGCATCAGGATTAGCTACATGCATGATGACCATTATGGGAATATTAGCTAACCGGGAAAACATCGACATTGTTGGATTAAAAGCTGTGGTTACAAAACACATGCAGAACAGCCCCAGAAAAATCAGCAAAATTGAAGTGGATTTTTCTTTAGATGACAATAAATCGATTTCAAAAGAACAGGGTATAAAGTTGCGAAATGCGGCACTAACTTGTCCCGTAGCTTTAAGTTTGAATCCGGATATTGAGCAGGTAGTTTCATTTCCTTTCTGAAAATTTTCGGAAAGTCTGCACACTTTTTTAATACACCAACAACTTGTGGTGGGTTGATCCATTGTTGCCTGAAAGTCGCAGCAAATACACCCCTTGCTTCATTTCTGAAGTTGAAATTTCATGATTCCCTTTTGCCACATTTGTTTTCATAAGTTTACCATTGGCATCAAGCAATTCGTAGTTGTAGACCTGCGAAATTTTATTTTCAATCATAATTCTGTTTGCTTCGGGTTTGAAGAAAACAGCAACTTGATCTAGCAACAATGAACGGGTTGAATTCGGAGTATTTTGCATAAGCCACTGCCAGGAAGCGTTGAATTCCCTTGCCCAAAACCACTCGCTATGCTGGCCATCTCCCTTAATGTCTACCTTAATATCTGAGGCCGGAAAACCTACATTTCTCAACGTAGTTTCCATAAGACGGATATTGCTCACCATAGTGCCGCTTTCATTTTGACCTGCTACAAAATGCACTCTTGTACCAGGTTGATGTCCAAAACGGGTGATATCGGCATATACTTGGTTTGAAAACCAAAAAGCAGGCGAAAAAACCATCAATTTAGAAAATACCGACTGGTATTTAGACCCAGCATATTGCGACATGATGCCACCCATAGAACTGCCACCAATTCCTGTAAATTCTCGTTGTGGCAAGGTTCGAAACATCGAATCTATAAAAGGTTTAAGAGTTTCAACGATAAATCTGGCATAGCCTTCTCCTTGACCACCACCATATTGTGCGTTCACATAAGGTGACAATTCGTTGAGGCGGTCGTTTCCACCATGGTCCACTCCAACCACAATTGTCTCCAAATGCGGAAGTTGACGTCCCAAGGCAAGCAAGTTCTCATCTACACGCCATTCGCCAAAGGGAGCAAAAGCTCCATCAAACAAATTTTGACCATCGTGCATATACAAAACAGGGTAGCGTTTGACTGGGTTGGTGTTGTAGGTTTCGGGCAGGCAAATCCAAATTCGGCGAAGCTTACCCAATTGAGGCATGAAAAACCGGGTGCCTAATATGTTTACCAATTGATTGCCTGTATGTGTACCTCTTGTGTCTTCCCAATCTCCGACTGTGATATTGAGGGTGGCGCCAGAGCTGTTGGCAGCTGCCCGGTTTGCAATAGAAGCACCATTGGCACCAACTTCTACCGTTGGCCATGCGCCTCTGGTAATTTTGTATTGAAAATTGTTGGCGGTTGGGTTTACGGTTATGCTCCAGTCATTGCCAATTCGGTTCATTTTGAAATCAGGACTGCTGGGAGCCCAGTTGTTGAAATCGCAGGCAAAATATAAGTCGTCTAGCAGGGGCGTATATTTTTCAGGTGTTTGCGTTACTCTTATCGTTACCTGTCCAAAAACAGGTGAAACAAAAATGAAACAGGCCACCCAAAGGGTGACCTGCAACAAAAAGTTATTGATTTTCAACATGTTAATTTTCTTTGTTCAGCTTTATTCTGAACTGTTGGTTGTTGATGAAGGCGTCGAACAAATATAGGCCCTGAGGTTGGTCGACCAATATTTTTTCAAGTTTTTCGCCAAGAGTAGCGGCATTTTGTTCGCCCTCAAACACCAGACGACCTTGCATATCCCAAACATTCACCTTCAACCACTCGTTGGTTAATGGCAGTTTGTTCAGGCTAAAATAAACCTTGCCCTTAGTTGGATTGGGAAACACTGCAAAATTCAACATATTGACCACTTTGGCATTCAGGTAAACGGTGTTTGAAAGCGCAAAACCACCATTTGCGTCAATTTGCTTGAGCCTATAGTATGCATACTGGCTAAAAGTTTTGTCGGAAAAACTATAGTCAACTCTTTGATTGCTGTTGCCATTGCCTTCCACAAATCCAATCTTAAAGAATTTATACCCATCCGTCGACTTTTCAATTTCAAAACCCTTATTGTTTGTTTCTGAAGCAGTGGCCCAAGTGAGCAAAGCATTTCCTTTTTCCAGCGATGCCTCCAAACCAATCAAATTAACTGGCAACGGGTTGTCTTCGTCCGAAATGGTAAAAAATGAGAAGGAAGGAATGTTGTTATAGAAAACAGACCTCGGATTCATAGCTACTACATTTTGCGGAAATCCAACCCTTTCGTAAGGAAGTACTCCGTCTGGACTTTTCCACATTTGGGCTCCAACCATGTTTCTTCCATTATCATCTTGCGAGGGCCAATTCAACGTCACGGTTCGGTTGGCCACAGAAGGCTGAACTGTTGGTGTAATTTTCCAATAACGATCTATACCACTAAAGCCCGTGCAGCAAGGTGGAGCACCAAATACAGCAGTTCCAGAAGTTCGAACTACAGTCACCGTACCCAAATCAGCCCCTGCCGATAGGTTAACGCCTATTCCATTGAAATTATCAGCACTCACGCCAACTGTTTTCGAGATTTTCACATTACCACGAACAAAGGAACCGGAGGCTTGATTGCTTTCGTTCATCACAGCAGCACTGGTCATGTTCAAGGTGTCATTCACTCCTGTTATAATTTTGCCAGCAGTCATGGTGATGTTGTTGGTAACATTTGGTTGATCACGCAAGTTTACATTAGCTGTATTGTTACCCACCAAATTTCTGTAGTTACCCGAACTGGACATTTCTTGTGTCACTACGCCTTGTAGTTCCAAATAGCCAGTGGAAGTGCCAATCAATTCGCCCAGGTTCACAATATTTCCACGTGTTTGGAGTACAAAAGTGCCGGCTCCAAAATCAAGCGAGGTTGAAGGCGCTATGTACAAGCTGTCATTTACCCTTGTAGTTTGAACTATGGTTTTGATAGAACCACCTGTTAACCAAAGAAGGTTGTAGCCGAGTACAGGAGAAATGAGTGTTTCAGCTCCAGGACCTGAATAATCAACTTTTCCCCCGAGTGTATCTGTGTTAGCTCCTGTACTTCTGAAATTGGCGAAGCCAGGAATAATGGTAGAAATGTCGGTTCCGCCTGTTCTCAGCGTTTGTCCATTGGCAAAGCCTGCATCTACCCGCAGGGTATTACTTCCTGCTCCAAGGGTTAAGGTTTGTCCATTAAGATCAAAAATGCCTCCGGAAACCTGAAGTGTAGTCCCTCCTGGTGGACGTGAAACAGTGAATGGCACCATGGCTGTGATGGATCTTCTAATATTCTTATTGATGGTTAAAAAGCAGAAAGTGGTATTGCTTGAACCTTTGATCTGGGCTATTGAATCGCCTCTGAACGTGGTCAATCTGCCATTGCAATTGAAAGTACCGCCATCGTTTACCCAATCTTTTGTTACCTCAAGATCTCCACCAGCGGTATTAGAAAGATTCAAAGTACCTCTTAGCCAAACGCTACCACCAACTTGCGTGGGAGCAGTCATATCTGGACCGGTCATATCAAAAATAGAACCAGATTGAATGATGAGGGAGTCGGCCATGGTATGAGAAAACGCTGTTCCGTTTGGTCCGCATTTCAAAGTGGTATTGTTTCGAACTTCCACTCTTTGAAGCGTTACAGGATCCCACTCAACATTTCTGTTGAAAGTGCCACCGCCAGAATACATCAGCTTTGAACCAACTTCGTAAATTGGGGCATTTCCAATACAGAAACTTCCATTTCGCACCTGAAAGGTGCCTGAGACCCTACCTCTCAGTAATCCACTGTTAAAGTCAATTCCACTGTTTGATCCTAAAAAGATGTTGTGGAAATTGGTTTGAACAGATCCTGAAACTAAACCACTAAAAGAAGCATTTGGCAAGAAATCTACTGTGCTGGTTCCTCTGCTAAAGGTGCCATTGTTGGTGAAATTTCCTCCGTTTGAA
This sequence comes from Cytophagales bacterium, assembly GCA_038205175.1. Classification (GTDB taxonomy): domain Bacteria; phylum Bacteroidota; class Bacteroidia; order Cytophagales; family Flexibacteraceae; genus JBBRCC01. The sequence continues at coordinate 14,457 of JBBRCC010000079.1, forward strand.
TATTCGATAGTGCCAGTGTTGGCATTGAAGGTTCCATTGATCAATACATTTCCATTAGAGGAAATGATGATTTTATCTGATGTCAGATTGAAGGTTCTGGAAGCATTTACCCTGAACGTGTTGGCGGTAATTGTGTTCAGCAAGTCAACGCCTGTTCCGGTGTTGTCAATGGTCACAAATCCAAATTGCAATCCGGTGGCGGTGTTGGCAATGGTTTGGGTTATTGTTGAGCCATCAAAACGAACATCTCTGGAGTTGCTTGTTAATGTAGCGGTAGAACCCGAATTCCAGTTTCCGCCTAAAATCAAATCGCCTCCTGAGTTGGTAGATTGGGTATAAGCGCCATTTAAGGTAAAGTTTCCGGGAACAGTCAGGTTAAATCCTGAATTTCCCTGAGTAACAGATGAACCATTGTCCACTTGCATGTTGCCCTGAATAGTTCTGTTTACTCCTGTTCCAGCATCAAGATTTAAGGTCGTATTTCCAGTGACCAGGACATTGACAGGATAGCCAGGATTTGAGGTTGCCCTCCACTCATTGCTTCGACTATAACTTCCTCCTGTATTATATATTAATGTAGAAGATGCTCCATAATTTGGTCCATTCGCTGAAATTACAAATCCACCAGCTCTGATCTCCATCTGATTGTTAATAGTTGGAACTGTTGTGAAAGTTGTATTTCCATTTAGCTGAAGGTTAGTAAATCCAACGGCCTGGGCACCATTTACCACGGCTAAATCTGTGAAAACGATAGTACCGCTTGTTATGTCCTGAAACACGCCTGAGCTGTTTGTAACAAAAGCTGGCGACTCGAAACTAAGTGTTCTACCTGCAGAAATATTAAGTGAAGATCCTGTTTTGAAGGTGATTCCACTCGGATTTGGCGGATCTACCGTGATAAGAGTTATAGCATGGTTCAAACAAACTGCCGCATCCGTAGGAGGCACAGCTACAATGTCCCATGTTGCCGGTGTATTCCAGTCTCCAGCTGAAACACTTTCGACGCAAGGAATGATGCCATTCAGATTACCCACTACAAAAGCTAAGGTAGCAAGGTTTCCAGTGAAATTTTGAGATGCTGTTGAAAGGCTGAAATAAGGATCACTACCAGTAGTTGCATTTGCAGCCCTGACAACATATTTGGTTCCATTCCAAGTGCCATGATAAACACCACTTGTTCGGTCAAAGTCGATGGTCTCTGAGCCAGATTGCCAGCCAAATATGGTTCGAAGGTTATTGCCTCCAGCTGCAGATTCTGTAAAACGCCATTCCAGATTCACCATCAGATCGTTGTTATTCACAGCATTGGTGAAGGATGGAGCTGTTTTTACAATCACTGCAATTTCATCGGTTGTGCCTGATTGCCTTAAAGTGACCGGAGCAAAGATCGCTGTAGTTGGCCCTACAGGATACCACTCATCACCACCACCGGTGTTTATCTGTTGTCGAACAGTTCCAGTGCCATTTGTAACTACATAGCTAGCAACACCTCCATTATCAAAAAATGCCGAGCCACTCAATATCAAGTTGTTGTTGCCGATAATAAGCTTGCCGTTATTCATTTGCAATCTATTGGTTACCGTTAATGGTAAATTTGTGGTTACATCTGCGCCAGTATTTGAAATGGCCAAAAAGTTAAAATTTGGAACCACTGTATTCGTTCCACCAATGGTTTGGGCAGTTGTACCGTTAAAGGCAACCTGCCGGCTGTTGGGGAAAAAGTTTGTCGTTGCTACTCCATTGTTTATCCAATCGCCTGCTACGTTGATGTCTCCACCAGCAGATCCAGACCCAGACAGTCCACCGATCAAGGTTAGATTTCCAGCGATGTTCAATGGAACCGTCATATTGTTTCCACCAAAATCAAGGTAAATACCGCCACCAGTGCCAATGGTTAAATTTCCGCCAGTATTGAAAGCTACAGCAGCAAAAGAAGCACCCACCCTGGCCGGATTGAGGTTGGTGCTATTGCTCATGGTAACATGGTGCGGAAACCCTCGACCAGAAGAGGCATTCCACTCCAAACTCCGCTCGAAGTTACCCCCGGTATTGTATTCAAGGAAAGAACCTGTATCGTAAAAAGGTCCATTGGTACTCGCAAAGCCTCCCGAATTAATCCTGAAAGTTCCACCGTTTTGAATAGTTACGGTTTGAGCTCCAAAGTTTATTCCGCCGTTTGCATACACATTGTAAGGACTTGAAGTGCCGTTAAATACCCCGGAGCCAACAAAGTTTACTATTCCCCCGGTAGTGCCTGTAGCAAAATCGCCACCCGTATCATTCACTGTTCCAGCATTTGATATGTTGAGCGTTTGACCAGTACCAATGGCCAATAGACCAGAAGTCAGATTTAACTGTGGCGTAGTCATAGGCAGGGTATTGGTTAAGGTAACCGTATTGTCACTGGCTACTCCTGTATTGGAAATTGTTAGCCTTCCTGCACCTGATAAAGTAGATGGTAAAAGATTTCCTGAATTTTGGTTGGCGGCACCTGTATAAATATAAGTGGTTGTGGCATTAACCGTCCTAACAAGGGTTTGGATGTTGCCTGATGCATTGCCCGCTGTCATTATTCCGGCTGTTGAGCCAATTCTCAATGTGGGACTAGCTCCTGTAGTGAAAGTGGTATTTGTTCCACTTAAAACAAATGCTTGAAAATCCATGGTGGCATTGTTCTGAACAGTGAAGTTCAAAGTGCCAGTACCCAGGTTTAGAGAAGAAAGCAATTGTACTGTGTTGGTGGATGAACCTGTGCCAACAAACCAAGCAGTGGTGCCAGCCATAGAGCCAGCAGTTTGAGAAACCGTTTGGGAGCCAGTCGCATTGTTGAAAACAAAGTTAGTGGTAATGGTTCCTGTTTTTGTAAACGTACCTCCTGTTTGGGTGAAATTGCCACCCAGGTTTAAGGCATGGGTGCCTACTATTGTAAATGCCCCTGTAAACCAATTGAAAGTTCCGCCAGAAATGGTCATATTTCCAATAACATTAAGATTGCTGGTTGAAGCCGCAGTGTTTGTAGTACCCGCAGAACTAAGTGTCCCCGAAGAAACTGTTACATTTCCAGTCACATTTACAGTCACAGTTGAGGCCGAACTGGCCGCTCCTCCCGATAGTGCTAAATTCCCGCCATTGACTACAAGATTTCCTCCAATATTGGTGGTGCCACCTGTATTGCCTGAATATAGTCTCAAATCAAATCCACCAGTATTTGTAACAGTAAAGTTATTTCTCACTGTCGTTATTGGCGTGCTGGACAAGTTGATGGCTGCGGTTTGAGCATTGTTCCAAACCACATTCCAAAAAGATTGGCTCAAGCCACCAGTGAGGCCAGAACTGGTTATACCTGTAATTCTAAGCTCACAACCATCTGCCCAGGTTGCCGTTGGAATTGAACCACCATTTACATTGTGTGTATAAACCGCTGCCCCACCAACATTTACTGTGGCTGAAGAAGTAAACGTAGCGGAAGTTACATTCACTGCATTGTTGAGGTTTACATCTGCTCCTGCACTAAATGCCGTGGTATTGTTTACATTAAACGTTCCATTGGAAACAAAATCAGGCGTTGCTGTTCCATTTGAAATAGTAAAATTTCCACCTGCTCCAATCGTTAATGTGCCTCCAACATCTACAGTGAGGTCATCAGCAGTAACCGAATTACCAACTGTAACCGTATGTGCATTTCTAACAAAAATACCAGCACTATTGATGTTGTTTGGCGCATTGATGGCTGCCACTGCACCCGTAAAAGCTACATTGTCTGCTATTTGCCATGTGCTGATATTGGCCCATGTACCTGTTGCCACAGATTGATAATAAACTGGTACGTCTGTTCTGGCTGTAATTTCAGTGCCATTCAAACTGCCATTTGTTGGGCCAGCCGTAACTGTAACCACATTGCTAGCTGCTGAACTACTGACATACTCTATCCAGCCCAAAGCAGCAGGATCCCACACATTAAGCTTCATGGCTGTTTCTGTTCCGTTGATGTCGGCAGACACATAGGTAAAAGAACCTGTCCAGTTATAGTTCTGAGGTGAAAAGGTGGAAGTCGGAAGCCAATAGCGACTAATAAAATTGCTCGCAGGGACATTATTTCCTGAAGTATTGTCCACCACCCTAAAGCCGATAGTGCCGCTGCCACCTGACGATAAAGTAATGGTGGCTGGTGAATAATCTGTAGAGCCAGTAACATCGCCAATTGGCCAGGTAAAGGTAACTGAAGAAGGGGTAGTAAATGATTTCCTTAGTTGACCTGTTCCGTCTGCAACAATCATTTTTGAATTTGAAAATCCACTTCCCGTAATACTTCCCGCACTTAGAATGGTGACATCAAACGCTCCTAGCGTTATTAAACCAGAATTGGTAAAGCTTAATGTATTAATAGAAAGTGTTTTGTCGAGTGAGAGAGCCGTAGCCCCAAGCCAGGTTAAATTGTAAGCAGATACTGAGGAAATATTTGCATAGCCGCTCATACCAGTATTTACGCTGGTACCAGTAAAGGCAAAAGTAGCCCCTCCTGTCCAGGTTGTATTCGCATTTGTAAAACCAGAAATGGTAGCACTCACACCAGAAGTATTCGCTGTTGTTAAATTTCCAGTAGCTGATAAAATGAATGTATTGGCTGCATTTCCTGGAGTAACAGTAAAGGTACCACAGTCCAAGGTACCAGAAATGTTGGTTGGATTTGTTTGGGCACTGCTGGCAGTAACCAAATTGGTCAATAGTTGCAAAGTGCTTCCATTGGCCACACCCACAATTCCACCTGTTGTGGCTGCTCCACTATGCGAGTAGGTTTGCGTGCCTGTTCCATTGAAACTAAATCCGGCAGATGCAGCATAGGTGCCTGCCAAACCGATTGTGCCGGAGCCTGATTTACTGAAATTTCCTTTTAAATTGATGAGGTTGTTGGTGTTTGAAGTACCTGATCCAAAATTGATGGCATTAGTAGCGGTACTTGTTAGACTAAAATTTCCATTTACCGTTGCAGATGCATTTGCAGTATTGTTAGCTGCATCCATGTTCAATTGGCCTGTACCGCTAATTGTTAAACCATTTGTGCCAAAAGATGTAGTAAGACCTGCGCCAGTAGAAGTGCCAACAACTGTAATCAAACCATTGCTCAGGGAAGTATTTCCAATAACATTGAAGTTGGAGGTACCAGTGCTGTTGCTCACTGTAAGCGTTCCTCCACCATCGATGGTCAGGTTGCCATCTACTGTCCATGTAAGCAGCGATGAGGTAGGGTTCGCAATCAACCTACCCAGGGCACTTATGGTTAAGTTGCCAGTAGTTCCCACGTTGAAAGCAGAACCAGGTTGCCAAATGGTGGCAGCACCACCTACAAATTCAAGGTTATTATATTGCCTTCCTGCTACATTGGTGACAAAATTGGTGAGATTCCAAGTGGTAGCGGCTGTGTTTGAATACCTAATGGTACTTCCGGTAATGGTTTGCGTTCCATTTCCTGGAGAAAATCCTTGTGCCACATCAATAATACCAGCACTGGCCCATGTTCTGTTTCCGTTACCTGTGTTATTCAACTGACCATAGAAAAAGGAAGGAATGGTTTGCACACCTGCTCCCGTAAAGTCAAAAATGCTAGCTGCATCCACTACAGGCGTGTAAGAACTTAATGAGGATACATCAAATACCCCGCTCACTGAAATTGTTCCTGAAGGTGATGTTAGGTTAGCTGAGCTTCTTGCATTACTTATTGTCAGGTTATTGTAAAGACCCACAGCAATGGTTTGAGCACCCGTTCCATTGTAATTTACGGTACTGCCAGTAACGGTATATGTTCCTGCGCCTCTGGTAAAGGTTCCACAAATTCCTATGGTTCCGGAATTTGCCAAAACCCTGTCTCCACCTGTTGCATTTAAATTGCCATAGTTGAAAGCTGGAATGGGCTGGCTACCCGCATTCGCAATATTTAATGTACTGCTGCAATTGAATGTAGAGGCTGCAGAACTTGAATTGGTGAAATTTCCATTGATAGTTAGACTTGTTGCAGCCGACATATTGAATAAACCCGTTCCCGAAAGTGCAAAATCATTTATGGAAATTGTTCCTGCAATATCCAGGGTGTTTGTACCGGGTACACTTATTATTATATTATCTGTGGCAGTGGGACCACCCACTCCACTGACTGGTGTCCAGTTGTTTTGGTTGGTAAAGCTACTGCTGGCAGAGCCGTTCCAGGTAAAGGTTCCAATAAATCCATTGTCTTTGCCAATTCCAAATGTAATTCCTGAATTGATGTTGGCCGCAGAAAGTGCAAATGCACCTGAAGATGTAAAAGGACCTCCGCCAACTTGGGTGGAGTTTATTTCTGTCCAACTGATGCCATTGTGGTAAGCCACTTTTACCTGAGAACCTGCCGCATAGTTGGCATTGGCTTCACCTGCATTCCAGGTTCCGTTTAAAGTGAGGGTATTGGCTGCAGCTGTTGGAGCGGTTACACTCCAGTATCGGTTAATCAATTTTGTGCCATCGTTTGGTGTTGGCGAGGTTACTGCATCTATTACTCTTACCTGATAAGGAATATTGCTTCCCACACCGGGCGTCAATGTAATTGGATTGAAGGCAGAATTACCCACAGGGAAAACCTTAGCCGTAGTAGAAACCGGACTGATCATTCTTCCTGTTCCATTGGTTACTATATAATATGTAGTATTAGCACCCACAACATCGGATCCAAAAGTTGGAGGACCTGGAGAACTGAATGTTAAATTGAAATTTGCCAATTGTAATTTTCCTTGTAAACCAGAGAAGTTTACAAACACAGAACCTGTTGAAGCAATGGTTAGATTAGTGGATAAGGTTACAGTTGTTGGATTGTTGATTGAAAAATAAAGTGCAGTTCCCACAGCAGTGCCCGTTACTTGTGCAACTGTTCCATTGAA
>JBBRCC010000080.1:0-21356 GCA_038205175.1 Cytophagales bacterium
AATTACAAGCACCAGACTTACCGATACCCCAACATTATACATTGTCCAAGTTCCCCGCTAACAAATTTTATGGTCTCTAATGAATCGATATTTATCCAAGGCAATAGGAGACTGAAAGCTACTTTCACTTTCTCAAGGCCATCTGGCAATAAGCAATATCAGTTTGTGGGTACACGCCTTTAAACCAAATAAAAATGAAAAATATAATTTCTTTTTTCTCTTTTATTTTATCAGTTGGCTTACTATTTGGTCAACAGTGTCCAGATTTCTCACAAATTCCTTACCCTTCTCAACATTGTTGTGATGATGGCAAGGGAATACGCACTAATCCTGCCAATCTTTCGAATAATGAATGTCCTTCCGCCCTGGTTCGTGTCCTCACGAATCAGTTGATTGCCAATAGCAATGTTTAACAACTATCAACACATGCTCAAATATCCAAGACCTATCAAAATCACCGGTTGATAGTAAACAATGCCCTTCATTTGTAGAAATGAAATACGCCAACAATAATTCGAAAGTCATGCACGGAACCCGGGTATATTTTCTTTTTCACAGCCACTATCCACAAGTGGTTGTATCTGCTGGCTGATGACCACTGCAAAAAAATCATTATAGCATCTTTGGAAAACCTGAGCCAGCGGGGTCTGTTAGATGTTTTTGCTTTTGTCATCATGCCAAACCATATACATGTGATTTGGAAAACCAACGACAAAAATGAGAAAGAAACTGTGCAAGGTTCATTTTTGAGATTCGCTGCCCATGCATTTAAACATTATTTGAAAACCGTTTCCTCCCGCCGCCCTTAACATGTATCGGGTTTCAGCGCAAAATGAGGACTTTCAATTTTGGCAACGAGATTCAATGGCCATTCACCTGTATAGTGCTTTGGTAGCTTATCAAAAGTTGAATTATTTGCACAACAACCCACATGCCAGTCCTTGGAATTTGGCCAATGAGCCAGAGAACTATCAATGGTCTTCTGCAAGTTTCTACCAGCAAGGCAAATCGGAGTTTTCGTTTTTAAAGGATTTAAGAATTGCTTTGCATGGGAAGTAATATGGTTCGTGAGAACACGAACCATGGCGTAGGACAAGAATCAGGGTTATTAAGAACTAATAAGTCACTTTATGCGTACTTTTAAATTGGAGTGAGTTGTAGTAATTCGATCTGCGGAGTTGCTCTCTGCGGTTCACTTTTACCACTTTTCCAACATTGTCTTTTTCGGGCATGAAAGGATGTTCTGCACCAATTGGTTTACTCGACTGGCAGGCAAAGCCTCCGAAGAGTAAGCTTGCTGAAAGCAGGATGTATAATGTTCTTTTCATGAACAGATTTTTAAACAGCATAAAGGTATTGCTCCAGTTGCAGCTAAAACCGGCACTTTCTCCTGGTTTATTTTCTATGTAATAATTGAAGGAAAATCAGAAGTTGAGCTGCATGCCAACATAAAAGCTTCTGCCATCGGAAGGTATGATGCCCGGACCTGGATAAGCTTCTGCCCGGCGGGTAAAATAAATGCTGTTGCTGAGGTTGTTTACCCCTGCTTCCAGGGCCCAATGTTTTGTTTTGTACCGGGTTGAAAAATCGATAACCGTGTAAGCAGGAATTTCTCCATCCACTGCATTCACTGTGCGAACAGCGTTGGTGGCATCGGTGAATTGTTGGGTGGTATGTGCCCATTGCAACGAAGCAGAAAATTTGTTCCACCCATATTGAATACCTGTTCTTAGTAGCATTGCCGGAGCCAGCTCCATACGCTTGTTCAGCACCGAAAGGTCTTCTGTATTGATGTAGCGGGCATCGGTGGCCGAAGCAGTTGCAAATACAAACAAGGTAGATTTTGATGCAGGCGCCATGTAGTGCAAGAGATTGACTTCTCCAAAAGCCTCCAATCCAAAAATCCGACTATCGGCAATGTTGGTTCGGAAACGGTATTCCGAAATCCTATCATTTTTGAGCAATGAGCCAATCCGGCCATTGTAGCGCATGTGAAACACACTCAAATCAAAGGAATAGGCATTCGTTTTACTGCCTCTTATGCCCATGTCGATGTTGTATCCTCGTTCATCTTTCAAGGCTGAATCTACCCTGAAATTAGGATTCACCACCCGGAGGTCGTTGAAAGTAACTGCTCTGAAATTTTGAGAGAAATTGCCATAATATTCTAGAAATTCGGTGGCTTTGAAACTTACACCAATTCCCAAAAGTGGGAAATTTCGGGTTTTTCGAAGCTGGTCGAAGCGTTTTTCATCTACCACCAAGTTTCCCGCAAGGTCTTTCAGTCGTATTTTGTAATAACCGTTCGAAGCGGTGGTGATGTTTTCGAACCGGATGCCCGGTGTGATGCTGAGTTTTGGACTCAGGTTGAAAATGTTTTCGGCAAACCAGGCAACGTTGTGGCTGGGAAACAAAAAGTCGGAATACTCCAGGTTGTCGGGATTGTTGAATGCAAAATCGGGCCCCTGTCTGTTGTTGCCTTCACCTTGTTGCTTCCAGGTTCTGCCTCTATAAACCCGAACCCCGGTAAGTACGGTGGAATAATTTCCTCTGAATCGGTAATGATGCAAGAGCCGGGTTTCATTGCCGATGTTGGCAAATTCATCATGGATCAACATCCGGTTTTCGCCCCGGTCGAGCCGGTTAATTTGGTCTAAAATGCCCAAAGCCGAACGTGAAGAAGCCAAGGCAAACGTGCGGGAATTGATTTTGGTTTGGCGGTTAATTTTATATTCGGCGGTCACAGCGGCTAGGTTCCAGTTCACTTTAAACCAGTTTCTGGTTCGTTTCGAGCCACGGGGATCTGCAGCAAATTCAGTGTCTGTGAGTCCGCCGGGCTGCTGAGCCAGGTAGTTCATGTGGGTAAAGTCTGCGCTGAACGTTAGCTTTTCTGTTGCTTGATAACTTATGGAGCCATAAGCAGTATGGTTTTCGAAGGCAGAATTTGGTCTCCAGCCATTGCCTTTTTTGTATTGGTAAAATGAATAATAATTCACTTTGCCCACTTGTCCACCTAAGCTTGTAAAACTGTTGAGCAAGCCAAAAGAACCACCTGTGAGTCGGGTTGTGGCTTCAATAGGCTTTTTTTCGTTTCCTTTTTTGAAAATGAAATTGATCATGCCGCCGAATTGGGTGCCATATTGCAGCGAACCGGCACCCCGCACAATTTCAATCCGATCTAAAGCTTCAATAGGAGGGGTGTAGTAGCTTTCAGGGTAGCCCAAGGCATCAGCGCTGATGTCGTAGCCATTTTGGCGCACGTTGAAATAGGCAGTTCGGTTGGGGCTTAAACCTCGGGCACCAATGCCCATTTGCAAACCTGCCCCATCGCTTTCCCAAATATTTACACCCGCCACTTTGGCAAAAACCTGCCGTGGATTGTTGGTTGCAGCGTTTCCGGTAAAGTTTCTCAGTTCAACAACTTCGCTTTTTTTGGCTTCGAAAATGCCCATGCCTTCCACGCTTGCCAAACGCCCTGCCGTGCTTTTGCTTTTTGCGCTTGTTTCCACATGCACTTCGGCCAGCAAGGTTTCGGGCATGTTCATAGAAAAATGCAGTTGAATGGCATCTTTTCCTACACGGAAAGTTTGTTCAACAGGCTTGCAGCCAAGGCAATAAATCAGCACAGTGTGTTTTCCCTCGCTCAGTTGCGGCAACGTAAAAATGGAATCGGATGCTGAAATGGTTTTCCATTTGGAGCCATCTATCACTACATCGATAGGTTGGTTGGCATCCGGTTTAAATTGGTAGTGAAGTTTGCACTCGACCAGCGATTGTGCTAAGGCAAATGTTCCCCAAAGACATGCTCCCAAAAGGGCAATCCAGAATTTGAGTGAACAATCGCTTTTCAATTCTTATTTAGACTAAATTTAAATAAGGCACAAATGTAACAGGAGAAGCGAAACAGAAAAAAGATTTTTGTCAGTTTTTGCAAGTTTTTGCCCGGGCAAATTTCTTGTCATTTTATGGGAATCTACTTTCCATTTTCTGCCTTGGTTTAAAATCCTGAATTTGCACCCGGAAATATGGCTATGAAGTGTAAAATATGTAACGGTGAAGCACCCAAAATTTTGGAAGAAACCATTTTGGGCAAATATCAAATTGGTTATTTCAGATGCAGAGATTGCCAATTCATCCAAACTGAAGAGCCTTATTGGATTGAAGAAGCATATAGCGACGCCATTGCCGACATGGATACCGGCATTTTAGAAAGGAATAGAAAATTTGCACAAGTGGTGCCCCGGGTAATTAAAGCCTATTTCGATCCCGAAGCCAATTTTGTAGATTATGGCGCAGGCTATGGCATTTTTGTTCGCCTCATGCGTGATCGTGGGTTCAACTACTTTTGGCAAGACAACTATTGCGATAACCTTTTTGCAAAGAGGTACACATTCGACAGCCTCCCCAAATCTGAACAAAACTTTGAACTACTCACTGCATTCGAAGTATTTGAACACTTGGTCGACCCCAAAGCTGAACTTGAAAAAATGTTGAAACTAGCGCCGTCGGTATTGTTTTCAACCAATTTGGTTCCGGAAAATATAGATGTGGTCAATCATCCTGAGCAACTGAAAAACTGGTGGTATCTCAATCCTGAAACTGGGCAACATGTGGCTTTTTACACGCTTCCAGCACTTAAGAAATTGGGTGAACAATTTGGGCTTAACCTGTATTCCAACGGCTATAACTTTCACCTGCTAACGCCTAAAAAGCTGAATCCCTGGATTTTTACCGGCCTTCATATTTTGAAAAGGGTTAAAGAACTCATCAAGGGCGACGACGCCGACAGTGGATTCAGGCAGGATAGGGAGGCATATAAAAAGGATATAAAAAGCTAAAAATGGAAAAATTTTGTAGCTCCATCCGGGTGTTATTTCAAATTTGAAACGCTTCGAAGCTAAACAATTGATTGAATGCTGCTTATAGTGGAAATTTGCGTTTCCAAGGCATAAATTTGGGAGCTAAATTTTCCAAATTTTGTCACAAAGTCAGGGTAAAAGCCACTTATACCCCGGTGTCCACTTCGGAATTTCAGCCAGGTTCATTTCAGGATCGAAGTACAATTTTCCGGGTTTGCCATTCATGGTAACATAACATTCGGCTGATATTTTTGCGGGAATCCCGTTGCTCGAAAATACGTGGCTCATGTGGTGGGCAAATTCCAATATCATGTCCGGCTGAAAACTCATTTGCTTGATTTGCTGGTTGTTGAGCCATTCGTTTAAGTACACCAGTTTTTTTTGTGAATCGCCGTTTTCTTGCACATAAAAATCAATGTGACCAAGTTTTTCCACCAACATCACCCGCCAGGAAAATCGATAGCCATCTTCTGTCCAGAACAAGTTGCCGGGATAGAGCAAGTATCGCCAGGGGAACATGAGTTGGAACAAGAGAAAGAAAGCAAAGAGCAGAAGTTTGAGCCTTTGCCATGGAATTTGCAGACCAAATTGGGCATCAGATTTCAGTTTCGTAGGTACACGTACCTGGGCTGTAGGTACATGAACCTGGGCTGTGGCAACACACATCCTGGCTTTAGAAATAAATTCCTTTTGCCACTTCAAATGCCATTTGGCGGAGAAGAATATGAGCACAATCAGACTCATGATGGTGGGAAACATGCCAATGGGGAATAAGTAACCTGTAACCACATGAAAAAGAACCAAAACTATATAAGCGAAAGGTCGGCTTCTGTTCCATAGCAGCCAAGCCACGATGGTGGAGTCGAAAATCATACCAGCCCAGCTAAACAGGTAAGGTGTAAACTCAAGCCGCATCAAGGAGCCAAGGAGCGGCATATCGTAGTGAGGAGGCAGCCAAAGTGCAAGTGGTTGGGCATCCAACAACCAAGCTGAATTGATTTTGGCTAACCCTGCATACGTATACACAATGCCAATAAGAGCCATCAAAATCCAGATTTCGAAAGCTGGCACTTTGAGGCTTTTAAGGGACGGTTTTCGCCAAACGTCTACTGAAAAAAAGTGGTGGGCATGGCTGAACATCAGCAGAAAAGCAGCCAGACTTACAAAGTAATAGTGGTTGAGGTAGTAAGCCTTGTCGATCAATTCCACGTAGGTGAATGTGACAAAATAGGCAAAAGCCGAGATACGGTACCAGGCTCCCAGCATGATGCCAATGGCTGAAAATGCTTGCACAAAAAACACCAGGTACATGCCAGAAGCAGGCAAGGGTTCCACCCATTCAAAGCCTTGGTAGTGAAAGTGAAAACCAGGTTCGATGTATTGATCTGCTATCCAGCCAAGGTGCCAAAACCGCAAAACGCCCAACAATCCGGCAAATCCAAACACCACACGAAAAGTGACGAGAGGAAAAATCCAGATGGGTTTATCAATAGATTGAATTTTCAATGAAGGTTTTAATCAATCCGTAATTCCATTGTGGTTAATCGCCATCCCCACTGTTGTAGCTAATGGCAATACCTGTTATAGAGGCCATTTCGCTTTTGAAAAACCGGGTTGTTGCCATCAGTTCGTTGAAAAAATCGAATGCTCGCTGGTCGTTTGTGGCAATGAGTCCAGCAAGTGGCTCATTCAAAGGCAGATTGTTTCCGGCTTCAATGGCTTTGTTTACTTGTATCTCTGTGTCGGCCACCAAGCGTGCACCTTGTTCTTTTGCTGCCAACAAATACTCCCTGAATCCTGGGCCATCTATTCCGTTGGCACCCATGCCTTCCCATACTTGTAAAATGTGCTGAAAATGCCTGAGTGCATAACCGGTAGATTTCCCTGAAAAATAAGCTTCCACTTTGTGTGGTTCGGCTTGCGATTGCCCGGCTCTTCTGCCCAGTGGAAGGCCTAATTTGAAATTCTTGAGGGTTTCGAAACCTATGTTGTAGGTGTTGAACAAATTGGCTATTGAAGAACCAGCTTCTGTGCCTGTGCTGCCGATGAAAGTGGCTTTATAGTTCAACCAATTGTTTTTTGCTATGGCTACCTGTGCCGAAAAATGTCTGGCAACAGCCCTGATGTAGGCTCGTTTTTTTGCATTCGTGTCTACTGACAGCATGATGTCTGATTGCCTTTGTTTTTTGCCCCATAGCAAATAATCGATAGCATTTATGCCTCTTGTATCCCTGCGGAAGTTGTTAAAATTTGTGTCTGCCTCCGCCATGTAAACCTCCATTTGGTTGGTGTCTACCGGAAAAGTGCCAATTTCCTGAGTGAGCGATCCGGTTGGCAATTCCGATGGACCAAAGTCAAACGCATGCACGTATTGCAACACCTTAAACGCACTGTCCAGACTTTCTCTCGCTTGCAACAAATTGGCCTGAGTGGGCTCATTGGCAAATCTAATACTGGTATTTTCTAGTGCCTTGGCTGCTCCATCGAGCGATTGAAAGGCAGGCATTATAAGCCGATCGTAATAATGTGTGAGTAAGGCTGAGCGATTGTAGTTGGCCAAGGTATTTTCTTCTTCCTTCTTTTTGCACCCGAAGAGCAAAATGCCAATCAGTGCGACTAAAAATGCCTGCTTTTCGAACTTCATATTTTTAGCGGTTGTTTAAATCATTGATTTTCATAGCCTCAATGTCGGCATCCGAGAAACCATAAATGGCTTTGAAAGTTGAAAAGGTACTGCGCATTTCTTGAATTTCAGAAGGATTACCTATTAAACCAACAGGATTTGGCGTTTCGTTTACCGGAAAATTCAATTTTTCGAGCATAACATCAATTTGCGCATCAGTCATTTTTTTATTGGTAACTGTTTTAAGCCCATGCAAAAAGCCTATGCATTCGCCCCAGGCATGAAGTCCTGCAGCCAGCTCATTGTCGTCAGGATTTGTTTTAGAAAACCTGTCAGATGTGGCGTGAATGTAGTTGATCGCTGTAGCTGCTATGGTTTTTTCCCATGCATCTTTAATTTTCATGGCGGCTTCATCTTTGCTCGATGCGAAACTGCTTCCGCCGGAAACGGCAGATCGGGCAGTCAAAAAGTTGGTTTTCAACAGGTCATAATATCCCAGGTTATTTCTTCGGGCTGCATACTGGGCATGAAAAATATCGTTGGTTTCTCCTGTGACCGGTTTTCCATTCGGAAAGTTGGTGGCAGCTCCGAAATGAACAAAAGCTTTGTCGATCGCAGCTTCAGCTTGGGTTTTGTCGCTGTTGTGGAGTCCGTGATTTAAAAAACCGTCTACTACATTTTTAAAGTTTACAGCTCCAAATAAGCCCTTTTCTATGAGCTGCTCCATTTCCACGCCATTTTCATCGAAGAGGTAAGCCGATGATCCGGTTCCAAAAACACCACCAGTTTCGTTGGTTGCGTTTGGTGCCCATGTATTTCCGCTGGCAGCCACAATTTCTTGAAAATAGGTCTGAATGAGGTTTCTGTAGTAAGGTGTACAAAGCCCTGATAAACTTGGTTCGGTGCCGCTGTTTGTAAAATACTTGTTCAATGTATCGACCTCGAGCGAGAATGTGTTTACCCTTCCTTTTTTGATGTAGTTTGTCATGTTCACAAGGTCTTTGGCCACACGGCGATTGTCGGTCGTGTTGGCTTCAAAACCAGCATAATTGTAAGTGCCAGGTAAGGTGAGCGTTGGTTTCTCATCTTCCTTTTTTTTGCAAGATGCAAGTGCAATGAGAACAAGACAAAAGATAGCGAACTGGATTTTTTGAATACTTTTCATGTTTGATGGAATGAAGTTGAAACGCAAATTCTTTAGATTGATTCTAAATAATGACGGGGCAAATATGAAGGCAGTATTTTAAAAGGGCAAATTTTATTTAGAATTATTCTAAATAAATTAAAAAACGGTGTTCCCTAAGCGATAAGAGTCCCTCGCTTCAAAACCGTATTTCTTTAGCAACTCTACTATTATTTTGCTCATTTCCATTTTTCTAGTTTGGCTTAGAGAGAACTATTATTTACTTTTCGCCTCAGTTTTCAAAGAGTAATTTATGTTTAGAATAAATCAAATTTTACAGATTCTGGGGTTTATTTTGCTTCTCTCAATTCTATTAAGTTATGGTGGGTTTATTAATGGGTATCCTATTATATATCATGGGGATTCGGCTGGGTACGTTGAAATGGGCATTAATAAAATTTCGTCTGTAGGTACTCACTCCATTGTTTATTCTATATTTATTACCAGAACAGCAAATTTTGGTTCTTTTTGGGTTCCAATTTTCATTCAGTCCATTTTACTCGCCATTTCGATTTTCTTATTCGTATTAACTAGTTTTAGAAATTTAAAATTCGATTTTAGATATTTAATTTTATTTGCTATTTTACCACTCGTATTTTTTACAGGATTATCAAAGTATCCATCAAAGTTAATCCCAGATGTATTTACTCCAATTTTAATATTAAATATTATTACTATAGCCAATAGTATTGGAAGTAAGTACAAAGATAAATGGTTATTAATATTATCATCTTGTATTTTCATTTTTTCATTTTTAATGCAAACTAGTAATTTTTTAATTTCTATTATATTCTTGATATTTATCTTATTTCTAAAGTTGTTTGTAAAAAGATTATTGAGCTATAATGCCATTGTTTACCTATTTATTTTGATCGTAATTTCCGGTATCTGCCTTGGCTTAACACACTATAAATTATTTGGAAAATTTTATCTCAATAAAGCCTCGCATGTAGTTTTGATGGCCAGGTTTTCTGAGAACGGAACTTTGTTAAATTATTTGAAAGAAAATTGCGAGGCTGATAGCAGTTATTTTTGTAGCCGAATGGATTTTTTGCCAGGCCATTCCGCATTTCTTTATGACTCCAGAAGTCCAATGTATCCCGAAGGATTTTGGGATGAAGCACAATGGGAAAAACTTAAACCTGAAATAGATCGGATAAATAAGGAAATATTATTGACACCAAAGTATGTATTGATCACTGCTTATTATTCATTCATTCAAGGATTTAGACAATTTTTTCTAACATACCAATTCGAAAATAGAAAAGAGAACCTTAACCCATTTAAAGAGGTTTTGACGAAATATTATCCCGATCAGGTGAATAGTCTAGTTTCTTCAGGTCAATACAATGATGATTTTGAAAAATGGGAAAACAATGTGTTTGATTATCACCTGATGTATTCCTTTATCTCCTTCCTTCTGTTGCTTATCTTCTTTTTGAGTGATGCCAATAAATCTATTGTGATCTATATTTTGACTTTTTTGGCAGTGAATGCTTTAGTTTGTGGAGGGTTGGTGCTTGTTCATGGAAGATATCAGGAAAGGGTATTTTGGGTATTACCTTTCTTTCTATTATGTCATTTTATATCAAAAATAAATAAGGATAAGGTTTCTGAATTAATTTCTAAAGGTAAAGTTGAATAGATGTATGATTATATTCTTGCCAAGAAATAATGTTTTTCAATATTTATCAAACAAATACTTCATTCGAAATCGCCGAAGCCTGAAGCCATGCTTCTTTATTCAATCTGGTTCCAATCTCGTTTTGGTAGCAAAAGGCCAGTAGGGTTTCGGTGGCCAGGTTGCCAGTAAGTGCATCACTGGCCATCGGGCATCCGCCGAACCCTTTCAAAGCGGTGTCAAAAAATCGACAACCTGATTCCCAGGCTGCTTCTACATTTTGCAAAGCTTTCGATGGTGTAGTGTGCAAATGAGCAATCCATTCAATGTCAGCATGTTCGGTCATTAATGTGGTGAAAAGTGGTTTTATGTTTTCAGGTTTAGACACGCCAATGGTATCGGCCAAAGCAATATGCTGTATGCCCACACTTTTCAATATTTCTGCTTGTTGGGCTACCATATCTGGGTGGTACGCATCGCCATAAGGATTGCCAAATGCCATCGACAGGTACACCACCAGTTTTTTGTGGTTTTTAGTTGCAATCTCTTGTATTTCAATCAGTTCCAACAAAGCTTGTTCAGTATTTTTGTTGGTGTTGCGCACTTGAAATGTTTCTGAAACCGAAAGCGGAAAACCCAGAAAGGCAATTTGTTCGAAAAAGCAAGCATCGCAAGCACCCCGCACATTGGCCACAATGGCCAGCAAATCCGTTTTTGTGGTAGTTAAATCCAATTGAGCCAATACTTTTTCTGTGTCCTTCAACTGCGGAATGGCTTTGGGCGAGACAAAACTGCCAAAATCAAGCCTGTGAAAACCCACTTGCAGCAGCTGGTTGATGTATTTGGCTTTGGTCTCTGTGGGTATAAATTCATGAATGCCCTGCATGGCATCTCGTGGACATTCGGTAATATACACTCGGTTTTGGCTCATGGTTTTTGGTTGTTTTGTTGCACGTCTGCGGCGGCAGCTTCCAGTTTTTCATACCAGACTTGCCCGTATTTTCTGGTCAGGGCGTCTTTCAAAAATTTGTAAACAGGAATGCCCAGTTCTTTGCCGAGCGAACAAGCAGGCGCACAAATATCCCAATGATGGTAGTTGAGGGCTTGGTATTGGTCGTATTTTTTGATCCTGATGGGATACAAATGGCAGGAAATCGGTTTTCGGAATGTGGTGGCTCCGGCCTCCCAGGCTTTTTCAATGCCGCAAGCCAAAATTCCTTTTTCGTTTCTGATGGCATAGGCGCACTCTTTGGTTTCCAAAATGGGTGTTCCCTGATCGCCTTCCACGTCTATAACCCAAGCGCCTTGCTTTTCTATTTCAACAAGACCTTCTGCGGTTAAAAATGGCTTGATGTTGTCCAATTCCTGCTCAAGAATGGTCGTTTCCTCAGGTTCGAGTGGCGCCCCTGCATCGCCTTCCACACAGCAAGCAGCTTTACATTTTTCGATGTGGCAAACAAAAAGTTTTTCCACTACATCGTCGCTCAGAATGGTGTGGTCAATTACAATCATTTCTACTAAACTTACGGCAAGTTTGCAAAGGTGACTTGTTCCTTTGTTTCGACCAATATTTTATGAATCAATCTGAAGAAAATGAACTGCTGGCACAAGCCACCTGCAGCACTACTGGAAAAAACTTTGCAGTAATAAACCAAGCCGACGGCCATACTGTTCACGCCGATGAACCTGAAAGCAAAGGTGGCAAGAACACAGCCATGGATCCTTTTGGGTTGTTGCTCAGTAGTTTAGGCTCTTGCACAGCCATAACTTTGGAAATGTATGCCCAGCGAAAAAAATGGCCTTTGGAACATGTGAACGTGAACCTTGAAATCAGAAAGGCAAACAATGTGTATTCCATTGCCCGTGAAATTGAGCTGAAAGGCTCCCTTAGCGACGAGCAAAAGCAAAGGTTGCTGCAAGTGGCCAATGCCTGTCCGGTTCATAAAATTTTAACCATGCAACCTCAAATCGACACAACAATAAAGCAAAACTGACTATGGAAGACATCGTAAAAAAGTACAGTAACGGCGAAGTAACCGTAGTCTGGAAACCAAATCAGTGCATTCATTCCACTATATGTTTTCGGGGTTTGGGAAAGGTGTTTAACCCCCAAATCAGGCCTTGGGTGAATATGGAAGGGGCAAATACAGAAGAAATTAAGGCGCAGATAGACAAATGTCCTTCGGGAGCGTTGAGTTATGAACTACAACATGACGAAGCTCAAGTGCCAAACACGCCCGGCTCCGAAATCAAGGCTGAGGCAATTCCAAACGGCCCACTTTTAATTGAAGGCACTTGTGTTGTTAAATCTTCAGAAGGCGAAATTACAAAAACGGGCAAAACTTTTTTCTGTCGCTGTGGTAGCTCTGCCAACAAGCCATATTGTGATGGAAGCCACCGCAAATCTGGCTTTGTGGGTTGATGGAAATGTACTGTTGATACCTGTATTTTGGTGTAACCTGAATTAGCTTTTCACTCAAAAACCTTTTCAACCTTCTCCATATTTTTACACAGTTGAAGCAATAAATAGTGGCGGACTTCGGCGTCAATGTCGAAAAGATCGAGCAACGCTTTTGAAGGAATTTTTATCAGGTGTGTTTCTGTGAGGGTAGTAAGGCTGAAGGCGAAAGGTCTACGTGTCACTGTTTCATACAAGCCGAAAAACTCTTGGTTTGTTGTGGAGCGGTTGATGTTTAGGCCTTGAACTTTGATTTTTCCCCGCTTCAGGTAAAACAGATTTTCTGCAATTGAGCCTTGCACCACAATGGGGGAATTGGGTTCCAATATCATCGGAACTCCAATCGACAGGATTTTTAATTCGGCCTTGTACGTAATCATGGTAAGCATAATAAACCTGTGTTCAGAAAAATGGTTTCTGCAAAACAGCGGGTTTTAAAGGAGCAAGCAAATGACTTCAGCCCAATGATTGAATGATAAAAGTCACCCTTTGAATTGATTGCCTCAATCGTACATATTGGCGATGTGCAGCAGTTTTTCAGGTTTTAAAATGAAGATGGTGCTTCCCTGACTGCTCACAATGCCGTCTGCCTTCATTTCGGACAGGAAACGAATTACGGTTTCTTTGGCTGTGCCTACCAACGATGCCAGGTCTTCTCGGCTGATGGCAATGGAAAAAGTTTCACTTTCGTCTATGTTGTGGTAAGTAGCTTTAAGCAACAAAAGTGCTTCTGCCAGGCGTTCACGAACCGGTTTGGTGGCCATTTGAATCATCCGCTCCTGGGTTTCGCCTAGGGCTTTGGCCAGTAGTTTCATCAAGTCATTGGCCACTTTGGCGTTTGTGTCTATAAGTTTGTTGAAGTCAGTAGCCGGAATGAAACAGGCTTTGGTGTCGTCCAATGCAATGGCCGATGCTGAGTATTTGGAGTTTTGGATCAGAGAACGGTAACCCAAAGTATCGCCTGGTTTTGCCAATCTAATGATTTGCTCTTTGCCGTCAGAACCCAGTCGGCTCACCTTTACCTTGCCTTCAAAAATGCAGAAAAGCCCGAATGGACGATTGCCTTCATGAAAAATTACCTGCCCTTTTTTGTAGCTGTTAAAGCTTTTGTTGGCACTCAGCGACTCGAGTTCATGCATAGCGCAACTCGAAAGCAAAGACTGATCTTTGCAATTGCAATTTGCGCATTCGGGAAACGATGGTTTGGGTAATGTGCTCATGTGGTCAAAGGTCGTTAGGTACATCACAATAATAAGTGACGAAAGTCACTTTTCTAAATGATTGCTGTCAGCCGCTGAAATTTAAAGCGAACCAACCTTTGTAGCATTTCTTTTTTCCATGCTAAAGATTGAATCTGAAACGCTAAAGATTGTAAGTGAACCCTGTTACCATTGCGGATCTGCTTGCGACGAAAATCCTGTTTTCTACGACCGTAAAGCATTTTGTTGCTATGGTTGCAGTCAGGTCTACAGCTTGCTTTCCGAAAATCAACTATGCGATTATTACTGTTTTGACCAATCGCCGGGAAAGAAAGAAATTGAAAAGGAGGGAAGCGGAACCGAATACCTGAACAACGTAGAAATTGTCAATTCCCTGCTCGATTTCAACACGCCAAACTTGGCTAAAGTCAACTTTTTCATTCCATACATGCACTGTGCTTCTTGCATTTGGTTGCTGGAAAATCTAACTCGTTTGCATGCAGGTGTTTTGGTCTCCAGGGTCGATTTTTTGAAAAAACAGGTTGCCATCAGTTTCAGGCCTCAATCAATTTCTCTCAGAGAATTGGTGGAATTGCTGAAAGGTATTGGCTACGAGCCACTCATAGATTTAGGTAAAACACTGAGCAAAAAGGAACATGGCGGTAGCAGAAGTCTGCTTACCAAACTAGGCGTTGCTGGTTTTTGTGCTGGCAACATCATGTTGTTTAGTTTTCCTGATTATTTGGGGTTAGACGATCCCATGTACAAGCAACTATTTGGCTATCTGAATCTTGTGCTAAGTATTCCAGTTGTATTTTACAGCGGAAGCGAATACTTTAGTTCGGTTCGGAAGAGCCTTTCGGAACGGAAAATCAATATTGATGTTCCGATTTTGCTGGCCATTCTCACAGCCTATTTACGCTCGACTTGGGAAGTGCTGTCGGAAACAGGAACAGGCTATTTTGACTCACTCACCGGACTCATTTTTTTGCTGTTGGCGGGCAAGTGGTTTCAGCAAAAGTCTTTTGATTTTCTTTCTTTCGACAGGGATGTGAATGCTTATTTTCCTCTTTCAGTTTGCAGGTTAAGCAAAGGAGTGGAGGAATACATTTCCATAGAAAGTTTACAAAAAGGCGACAAAATCAAGGTCAGAAAAAATGAACTTGTTCCTGCTGATTGTTTGCTTTACCAAGGGATAGCAGAATTGGACAATAGCTTTATAACTGGAGAATCTGAGCCGGAAACCAAAAAGCCTGGAGAGCTCCTATTTGCCGGAGCACGACAAAAAGGTGGAGCGATTGAAGCTGAAGTGGTGCGGGTGGCAAAGAAAAGTTATCTCACCCAGCTTTGGAACGAGGCCACATACCTGAAAACCAGAAACTCCGACATTCACACTTTTACCGATGCTGTTGGAACTTGGTTTACGCCGGCTGTGTTGGCACTGGCTTTTGGTGTGGCCATATATTGGTGGCCCATTTCTGTAGAAAAGTCATTGAATGCTTTCACTGCCACATTAATTATTGCTTGCCCTTGTGCACTGGCCATCAGCTATCCTTTTGCAGTGGGGCATGCCATGGGCTGGTTGGCTAAACTTGGCTTTTACCTCAAAAATGCCGACGTGGTGGAACGAATTTCCCAAAGCAAAGCAGCTGTTTTTGACAAAACCGGGACTTTAACCAATCCCGGGTGCCGTGGGGTAAAATTTATTGGTCTAGAACTTTCACTCTTTCAATGGGATGCTATTGTTTCGCTTTGTGCCCAAAGTACGCATCCATTAAGCAGAAAAATTGTTCGGGCATTCCCAAAATGCAACCAAAGTAAACCAATTGAAGAGTTTCAGGAAATTACGGGGCAAGGTGTGGAAGGTATTGTAGACGGATATATTGTGCGTTGTGGGAGTGCTGAATTTGTAGGAGCAGTAGCAGTAGCCAATGGGTCTCATGCCCGTGTTTATGCCCATATTGGTGGCGTTCAGGTGGGGTATTTTGACATGGAAGCAGGCTTCAGGCCGGGTTTATCAAAATTGTTGCAAAGTTTGAAAAAGAGCATGCAGGAAATTTGGCTATTGTCAGGCGATCATCCTGCAGAAAAAAAGGTGCTTCAAGATATCTTTTCTGGCTGGACAGGAATGGTGTTCGAGCAGAAACCTGAACAGAAAATGCAACAGATTCAACATCTCAGTCAATTGAACCTGCGTCCTATCATGTTTGGCGATGGTTTGAATGATGCAGCAGCCCTAAAAGTAGCCCATGTGGGTGTGGCCATCACAGACGATACGCTTACTTTTTCACCGAGCAGCGATGTGATTGTGGAAGGCAAAAACCTGGTGCACATTCCGGCTGTTTTAGATTTTTGTAAAGGCACCATGCGCACCATTCGCATCAGTTTTGCTGTGTCGCTCATCTATAATTGCGTGGGATTGTCATTCGCTTTGAGTGGAACCTTGTCGCCGTTGATTGCTGCCATCCTTATGCCCATTAGTTCAATTTCCATGATGCTGGCTGCGGCTGTAGGCACTTGGTGGTATGGAAGAAAATTTGGCCTTTGATTTTATTGAAATAATTGTATTTATTTGGATTAAATAAAAGTTAATCAAATGGTTACTAAGAAGTACGTTGATGAGCTCACGCATGATATTCTTGGTGCGGCGATCGAAATAAGTAAAGAAGTTGGACCAGGCTTTTTGAAGAAGTTCAAAAGCATTTTATGCAGTATGAGCTTTCATGGCGTGGATTGCAATGCAAAAGCGAACACGTTGTCCCTGTGTACTATAAAGATGCAGTTGCAATAACTCATTTGAGCTGTGATCTGCTCGTGGAAGATTTAGTAGTTGTATAGATTTAGACAGTTAAAGATTTATATCCAATTCTCAATGCGCAATTGCTCACCTACATGAAGTTATTGCAGGCACCTAAAGGCATTATGCTTAATTTCTATTACGACAACATTTTCTACAATGGTCAAAAAACGTTTGTGAATGAGTTTTTTAGTGATTTGCTATAAGTCTTAAAACCACCTGAACCACCTGTAAAGTCCTAAATACTATGAAAAGACATGTATCTAAGTGGCATGTTTTTTAATCACATAGCCCATAGTAGCCCACAAAGCTCATTTGAAAACTATGTGCCGCTGTGTATCTAAGTGGCATGTTTATTAAAAACACAATGCAAATTCAAGAGTCAGAGAAAGCTATGAAGGTAGCTGCGAATTTATACTTTACTTTCTAGGCTAATGTCAGCGCCACAACTGACGAATATCATTTTCTTGGACAACACCTACAGAGACATTTGCGAACACAAAACTACCTACCAGTGGAAGTAATCTTTATCATGATCGCCCTGAGTTTATTGATGGCCCTTGGCTTTCTCTACGCTTTTGTGTGGTCTATGAAATCGGGTCAAAACGACGACCTCTACACTCCCTCGGTGCGCATTCTTTTTGAAGAAAACTCATCTGCAGGTAAAGAAATTGAACTTGAAAACGACATCACACAATCTAAGAGCCATTGAACATGGAAAACTCGCAAATCGAGCATTTTGAATACGACAACCGTATAGTTCGCAACTTTGGGGTCGCTACCATCATTTGGGGCATTGTGGGCATGCTGGTGGGGGTAATTATTGCCTCACAGTTGTTTGCTCCAATCATGAATTTGGGCAACCAGTACACGACTTATGGCAGAATTAGACCATTACACACCAATGCGGTTATTTTCGCCTTTGTGGGCAACGCCATTTTTATGGGAGTCTATTACTCGCTCCAAAGACTTTGCAAAGCCCGCATGTTTAGCGATGCATTAAGCAAATTCCATTTTTGGGGCTGGCAACTTATCATTGTGGCTGCCGCAGTCACCCTTCCACTTGGCATTACCACATCGCACGAATACGCAGAGTTGGAATGGCCAATCGATATAGCCATTGCTTTGGTTTGGGTAGCTTTTGGAGTCAATATGTTTGGCACCATTATCAAAAGGCGGGAAAGGCATATTTACGTAGCCATTTGGTTCTACATAGCCACATTTGTAACGGTTGCCTTGCTGCACATTGTAAATTCTGTTCAGTTGCCAATCTCTTTTTTCAAAAGCTATTACTTGTACGCTGGTGTGCAAGATGCTTTGGTGCAGTGGTGGTATGGGCACAATGCGGTGGCCTTTTTCTTGACCACACCTTACCTGGGGCTCATGTATTACTTCTTACCCAAAATGGCCAATCGCCCCATTTATTCATATAAATTATCCATTCTCCACTTCTGGGCCTTGATTTTTATCTACATCTGGGCAGGGCCTCACCACTTGCTGTACACCAGTTTGCCCGATTGGGCTCAATCGCTCGGCACTGTTTTCTCCATCATGCTTATTGCACCATCTTGGGGTGGAATGGTAAACGGTTTGCTTACCCTGAGAGGTGCTTGGGACAAAGTGAGAGATGATACCATTCTGAAATTTATGGTGGTTGGCATTTCTGCCTATGGAATGGCTACTTTCGAAGGTCCTTTGCTGTCGTTGAAAAATATTAACGCAATCACCCACTTTACTGATTGGATAGTTGCCCACGTACATACAGGCGCTCTTGGTTGGAATGGCTTTCTCACGTTTGCTATTCTGTATTACCTTATTCCAAAGCTGTTCAGAACCGAGCTTTTCTCAAAGAAAATGATGTCGTTTCACTTTTGGATAGCAACCCTTGGCATTATATTCTATGCAGTGCCGATGTATGTGTCCGGTTGGATTCAGGGCATGATGTGGAAGGAATTTAACGAAGCAGGCATGCTTCAGTATCCTAACTTTCTGGAAACCACCATTCAGTTGTTGCCTTTGCACATGATTCGTGCTTTTGGCGGACTCCTTTATCTTGTTGGTGCTATAGTGATGGCCTTCAACCTATTTAAAACCATGGCTCAAGGCAATTTGATGGCCAACGAAGCTGCTTCTGCGCCGGCGTTTGAGAAAGATTTTGTGCCTACAGGCGAAGATACCTACTGGCACCGCTGGTTGGAGCGCAAACCGCTGCCTTTTTTGTTTTGGTCGCTGGTGGTGGTGCTCATTGGATCTTTGGTAGAGCTTGTGCCAACGTTTTTAGTAAAATCAAATGTGCCCACCATTGAAGCGGTGAAGCCATATACAGCCTTGGAACTTGAAGGCCGTGATTTATATATTCGTGAAGGTTGCAACAACTGCCATAGCCAGATGGTGAGGCCGTTCAGAAGCGAAACCGAACGATATGGCGAATACTCAAAAGCAGGAGAATTTGTATACGATCACCCGTTTTTGTGGGGCTCTAAACGTACCGGCCCGGACTTGCACCGGATTGGCGGCAAATATCCTGATAGTTGGCATTACCACCACATGAACGAGCCGACTTCTATGTCGCCTGGTTCCGTTATGCCTGCCTACCCGTGGCTTATAGAACAGGATTTGAACACGACGCAAACAACCGAAAAGCTAAATGCTATGAAAATCTTAGGAGTGCCATATCAAGATTTAGAAATCGCTGAAGCACAAACTGATTTGGATATGCAAGCCAAAACCATTGCTGCCAACCTGGCCAAAGAAGGCGTTCAGGTAAGTCATACCAAGGAAATTGTAGCCATGATTGCCTACATCCAGCGGCTGGGCGTAGATATTAAAGCCGTACAAACTCAACCTTCAACCGCAACTAGATAAAGCCATGTTCAAACAATTCATAGATAAAATTCCGGGCGCTGACTTTTTCCTGGTCACTTCGTTTCTCATGTTTTTTCTGTTTTTTCTGTTGGTGGGTTTGTATTTGATTTTTGCCAACAAAGACAGCCTTCGATATATGGCCAATTTGCCACTCCAAGATGTTGTAGAAGAACAAACATCAAATAAAGAAGTAAAATGAAAAAGTTGTTGTTGATATTGGTAATGGCCTTGACAGGTTCAATGGCTATGGCGCAGACTTCAGATGAACTTACCATCACACAAAAAGATTTGTTGCTTTTCATGTCTGTAACAGTGGCAATTTTGGCCATTGTCGTGTTTGTTTATTTTCTGTACATGGTTGATTTGCTCAAACGGCTTATGTTTAAAAATGAACAAGAGGAAGCAGAGCGACTTGCATTTGATCAACAGGGATTTTGGCAAAAAATGTTTCAAATGAAACCGCTTGCATACCAAAGATCGCTGGCTCATAATTATGATGGAATAGAGGAATTGGACAACCCAACACCTCCCTGGTTCATGTTTTTATTTTATACTACCATTGGTTTTGGACTCATTTACATGGTGTATTACCATGTGTTGGGCGATGGAAATATCCAGGTAAGGGAATATGAACAACAGGAAATTTTGGCCAAAGCAGATTATGAAAAGTATATCCAAAAAGCAGCAGGGCTAATTAATGAATCGAATGTAACAGCGCTGAGCGATGATAAATCGCTTACTGTGGGCAGGGAGCTTTTCGATGCCAATTGCGTAGCCTGTCATGGAAGCTCAGGTGAAGGCAAAGTAGGTCCAAACCTAACCGACGAATACTGGATACATGGAGGTAAGCTGAAAGACATTTTTCATATCATCAATGAAGGTGTACCTCAAAAGGGCATGATTGCCTGGAAAAAACAACTCAATCCTATTCAAGTTCAGCAACTTACCAGTTACATTGTGAAGCTAAAGGGAACCAATCCGCCAAATCCTAAGGAGCCTCAAGGCGACAAAGCTGGAGGCGAGCCCGGGCAAACAAAGTCAGAGGCAAGTTTGTGATTCAAGTTAAGCGAGTTTCATTTCTGGCTGAAATCCTGGCTTGAATCTGGTCTATGTCTTAGCTTTCTTTTAGAAGACATCCAATGACTTCGGCAATTAAGGAAGTGGGAAGCCCCATGGCTACCGATGTTGAACCTCGTTCCATTTAGTTTTCAATTGGCTTTTTTCCGTTTCTTTCATGCTTCCTTCTTCAAACGAAGTGTCGACTACATTTTTCAGGTCCCGGTAGTATTTTAATGAGTTTTCGTAGGCATCCCGTTGGTCTGGATCAAATTTTGCTATCTCAGCTGCCCGAAAAGCTTTTTCAAACAACTTCGTTTTTAAGTGTTCAAGGATTTGATTGAAGTTTATTAATTTCCTCCACAGTCAAGCCTGAAATTTGAGCAATTTGCTCAAACGGCAACCCTACCTGTAGCATTTGAATCACCAATTCAATTTTGCCTTTTTCTAAACCCTTTTGAATCCCTTCTTCCAATCCTTCCATTTTTCCTTCTTCAAACGAAGTGTCGACCACATTTTTCAGGTCCCGGTAGTATTTTAATGAGTTTTCGTAGGCATCCCGTTGGTCTGGATCAAATTTTGCTATCTCTGCTGCCCGAAAAGCTTTTTCAAACAACTTCGTTTTTAGCCGGTCAGGTATGTGGTTGAAGTTTTCCAAGTTTTTGATGAAATAGAGCCAGCGGTCAAATTGTGTG
>JBBRCC010000081.1:0-21159 GCA_038205175.1 Cytophagales bacterium
AGCGATTGTTAAAAAACAGCCTTTTGAGAAAAATGTGGATACAGGTGTTCAAATGGTAACGGCTGAAAACCTGGAATCAGAAGAGGTGAAAAAGCTGCTCAATTTGTAATTCAACAACACAAAAACAGATTATGTCCATAAAATTATTTGACTTAACGGGCAAAGTGGCCCTGATTACCGGAGGCACGCAAGGCTTGGGATTTGACATTGCAAAAGGCCTGGGTAAAGCTGGTGCCACTTTGGTGCTCAATGGCCGAAACCCAGCAAAAGTTGAAGAAGCCGTAGCCAAAATGAAGAGTTTTGACATTCAGACTTTTGGTCAGGTTTTCGATGTAACTGATTCAAATGTGATTGAAGCAGGGATCGCAGAAACTGAAGAAAAGGTGGGCCCTATCGATATCCTGGTCAACAATGCAGGCATCATCAAAAGAACACCCCTTGAAGAAATGGCAGATGAGGACTTTGATGAGGTATTGAAAATAAATCTCTCAGGAGTTTTCAAGGTATCGAAAGCGGTAGCCAAACGAATGATAGCTAGAAAACGGGGAAAAATTATCAACATGAATTCCATGATGAGTGAATTAGGCAGACCCAATGTAGGCGCCTATGCAGCCTCAAAAGGAGGCTTGAAAATGTTGACAAAAAATATGGCTGCTGAGTGGGCCAAGCACAATATTCAGGTGAATGGCATAGGTCCGGGTTACTACATCACCGAACTTACCAAAGCCTTGGTTGATGACGAAAAATTCAACTCCTTTATTTGCAACCGAACTCCTGCCGGTCGCTGGGGATTGCCACACGAGCTGGCAGGGGCAGCCATTTACTTGGCCTCCGATGCTTCCAATTTTGTGAATGGGCACATCATTTATGTTGATGGCGGCATTTTAGCTGTGCTATAATGCGAAATATATTTTTCTTCCCATGTTTTTTGCTCACCATACTTGCTGCGCAAGCTCAAGATGGCAAGCCGCTGGTGCTCGAAAACAAAGAGGTGAAGCTTGTTATTCAAACCCAAGGTTCGGGCATCACTGATTTTGTGTTGCGTGACAAGCCGGTCAATCCATTGGCCTGGAAGCTTAGACCCGAACAAATGCCCAGGAACAACCAATCTGGGCCACCTTTTGCGGGTCATTTTTTGTGTGTTGGCCGCTGGGGTTCGCCTTCAGAAGGGGAAATTGCAGCAGGGATTCCGCATAATTCTGAAGCAAATACCCTTACCTGGAACTGGCTTGAGAAACCAAAGTCAGATAAACAGAAAACCACCGCTAGTTGGAATATTTCAATGCCCTTAGATCAGTATTCGGTTACCCGGAAAGTTCATTTTCCAGCTGTAGGTTCCTGGTTTTTGATGGACGAAACTTTTGAAAATCAATTGAGCACTGCCAGGGTAACCAATGTGGTGCAACATGCCACGTTGGGCTTTCCGTTTTTGAGCAACTCTACACTCATAGATTGTAATGCCGGTATTGGTTTTGATCAGAGAACTGACTTTTCAGAGCTCGAAAAATATAGTTTCACATTTCCTGAGGGTATTTTACCTGATGGCCGAGCTGATTTGAGAAAAACCAATGATGAAAGAGGGTATTGCACCACACATCTTATTCCTGATTCTGCGGAGTATGGTTGGGTTACGGCTACAAATCCAGAAAGTGGAATTGTATTTGGCTATGTGTGGAAACAAAATGAATATCCTTGGCTCAACCTTTGGCATCATAAAGAGAATGGGAAACCCGTTGCGCATGGTTTAGAATTTGGCACTACAGGTCTTGGAAAACCTTACCAAACACTTTTGGAAAACGATGTATCCTTCTTTGGCAAAAAATCTTGGTTTTTTATGGATGCTAAGGCTACTGTGAAAAAGAGTTACATCGGCTTCCTTACAAAAGTACCTGCCAATTTTAAAGGTGTCAAAGTGCTGAAGTATGGGGTTGGTGGCTTGATGTTGACTGAGCAAGGAGAAAAGCCAAGAACAATACTGGTAACGTTGCCTGAAAACTTGTTAAAATGATGAACAGGGTTGTTTCTATGCTAAGCATTTTGTGTATGTCAGTTGGTGGAGCCATGGCACAATTGCCGGAGGACAGTCTGTTTAAACCTTATCGGATTCAATACCCAAACCGATTGCCTTACAAACGGGTTTCGGACAGTTCTACTTCTCTTGCACCTGCGGTTAGCGAACCAATAAACCACCAGAATGCCCAGTTGAAAGCCCTGCTCGACAGCACCTATCAGGTGGACAAGCAACTCAAATATGCCGATGGATACCGCATTGTGGTCTACACCGGCAGCGACCGGGAGCAAGTAAACCGCATCAAAGAGAAAGTGTATAAAACGTTGGGCGGCGATGCCGATGTGTACGTGACCTATAAGCAACCCACATTTCAGATTAAAGTAGGAGACTATCTAGATCGCTTGCAGGCACAATTTGCTTACAAAAAATTGCAGGAGTTAATTGTAAATCCCTTAATCATTGCCGAACAGGTGAATTTGCTTCGTGAAGATGAATTAATCCAACCAGTGAAGGATTAGTTTATGTAAGCCTTCGGTCCAGGCATCATGCACATTCAGGCTTTCAACCAATTGCCATTCATGGCCACCGGCGTCTTCAAATAGTTCTCTGTATTCTTCTCCGACTTCTTCGGTGGTTTCCAGGCAATCGGCTACAAAAGAAGGCGAAAAGGCCAAAACGGAGTTTTTCCCTTCTTTGGGCATGTCTTTGATTACAAAGTCGGAATAGGGCTTTATCCAAGGATCATTTCCAAGTCTGCTTTGAAATGAAACCGTATATTTTTCTGTTGGAATGTCTAGGCTTGCGGCCAGTTTTCGTGTTGTTTCAAAACACTGGGCCCGGTAGCAATTTCTGTTTTTTTCGCCCCAACTATCGCAGCATCCCTCTTTCAGACAATGGTTGAAAGGGTCGCCTTTTCGAATCTGTCTTTCTGGTAGTCCGTGATAAGAAAACAAAAAATGATCATAGTTTTTGTTCATCTGAGGTTGTGCCACAGCTTTCCATGCATCAATAAACTCAGGTTTGTCAAAGAAATAACTGATCATTTTCAGTTCTGGAATCAATTGCCATTTTTGGGTAATTTCCATGGCTTTGTCCAACACGGAGCCTGTGCTGGCCGAGGCATATTGCGGAAATAAAGGCACCACCAAAATTTCTTTGAGTTGTAATTTTTTAAGTCTTGCAAACGCATCATCCATAGACGGGGACTGATACCGCATGGCCAATTCGACTTGCACATCAGGTCCAAGTTTTTGTTGCATAATTTTTTGCAGTTCCAGTCCATACACTTTTAACGGAGAGCCATTTTCGAGCCAAACCGATTTGTAAACTTTAGCTGATTTAGGTGCTCTGAATGGCGCAATGTAGAGATTGACCAACATCCAACGAGGTATTAATGGAAGGTCGATTACACGCCCATCCATTAAAAATTCCCGAAGGTATTTCCTCACATCTGCTACTGAATATGAATCTGGAGTGCCCAGATTAACCAACACTACTGCTTTATCTGCCATTTTAATTTATGTAAACTGTGTGCAAAACTTCTTAAAATCTTTGGTAAATCGATTTCTTAACATGGACAACCTTTTCTTTTTCTTTCAATTCGGTCTATTTTGCGCCCGGTTCTAAAAGTTAGCATTTAAACAAACACTGAATATGTCGGAAAGTTTGCTTTCCCATTTCGAAGCAGGAGAAGGAATACCCGTAGTTTTCATTCACGGGTTTTGCGAGAACAAAGAGATATGGAGAGACTTTGTTCAGCCTTTGTCGCAAAAGGCAAGAGTTTTAGCAGTTGATCTGCCTGGCTTCGGCGAAAATCCTGAATTGAACGCCCCTGTAACTGTGGCAGATTTTGCAGAAGCCATCTTTCATTTTTTGCAGCAGAAGGGTGTGGAGCGTTGCATCATGATCGGGCATAGCCTTGGCGGTTATGTGGCATTAGCCTTTGCAGAAAAGTTTCCACAACGTTTGCGTGGCCTTGGGCTGTTTCACTCCACCGCATACCCCGACACGATAGAGAAGAAACACGGGCGTGACAAAACCATTGATTTTATTGAACGTTACGGCGCCGACGAATTTGTGAATGAGTTTATTCCGCCATTGTTTTCAGAAGGAAAACGATTCGAAGAAAAAGAAACTATTAATTGGTTGGTTGATATGGCCAAAAAAACGGCTAAATCTACTATTATTGAGTCGATAAGGGCTATGCGGGACCGAAAAGACAGGAGCAAAGTGCTCGAAAAAATGGCGCAACCTGTTTTGTTCATTTCTGGCAAAAACGATATTGCCCTCAACTTTCAAACTGGTTTTCAGCAGTTTGCTTTGCCTGCCAATGCGGTTGTTCATATCCTTTCTAATGTTGGTCACATGGGTATGTTTGAGCGTCAAAGGGAGACTCAATTGATCGTTTCTCAATTCATCGATTTGGTGAATGAGGCTTATTAGAAACTGTTCTAAATTTTGTGATAAATGTCTATTTCGGGTTTCTTGATAGCCCAAATAGCTAATTTGAAATCAAGTTGAATTGAGCAAAAAAAATAAGGCCGAAGCCCTATTTTAATCCAAAATCTATTCAAGTTAAACTGCCAATTGCCTTACCGATTTCTGATATTGTTGCCAAAAAAACAAAGGGAAGAAAACTAAGGCAAGCAATGCTGTTCCCAATAAAATTTGAATGTTGGCCCCATTCCAGTGAAAAATCTTGAAAACAGAGCCGAGGCCGAACAAGCCTATTGCCAACGTACCGGCAACAATTCGAATGCGCTCTCCGCTTGTCAACCTATCGTAGCTTTGTCTGAATTCCAAAATTAAAGCAGGAATAAACATGAAAAACAACGCAGCACAACCAATCAAAAGTAGCGCCTCAGCACCAGACCATTTTAACGTTCGAAACAACACATAAACAGTTTCTCCAAAGGCAGCTATAAAACCGCCGAAATACAGCATTCTTTTCATACTCAACTGAAATTTAAAGGTTAACAAAAAAACAAGATCGTTTTCGATGGCCTGAAATCCATCGGGTGCAATTTCTGAAAAAGCCATGTTGGCTGCCTGTTCAAAGGCCATTCCTTTTTTTACATAGGTTTCTGTCAAACAGTAGAAATGGTCGAGAAGGTCGTTGTAAAGTCCTTTCCTGCCAAGTCCAGCTGATTTTAGCTTCAGCTCCAAGTGCAAAAATTGCTCGTCGGTTAATCCTATCATGCTGTTTGCCATGGTTTTGTGCTGATTAGATTGCGAATAGTGTCCAGAAATTGGTGTAGTTCTGTCAAGGCCAGTTCAACATGGCTTTTACCCTTTTCTGTTAATTTATAGTAACGACGAACACGTTTGCCAATGTATTCTTCTTCAACTGAAACATGTCCGTCAGCCTCCAGCTTGTGTAGCGCAGGGTACAATGAACCTTCCTTTACCATCACTTTGCCATCGGACATGTTTTTCACGCATTGGGTTATTTCATATCCATACATGCGACCACGCTCCGACAGCAACCTTAAAATTATGGTGTTCAGGGTTCCTTTAAGCAGTTCTTTTTGATTCATGCTCCAAAGGTATGCATAGACAATTAATACATCATTGATCTATGTATAAATTTTTATGAAATTTATTTTCCTAATCATTCATTTTAAAAGCGATTGCAGTGTTCAATTGCTTGAATAGTAGATGTTTAGTGTTGGACGGAGCCACCGAAGTGCTTTGAATATTTTTCTTCGAATATTTTATTCACCGAATTTAATGCAAGCTTGTAGCTGAACAATTAGCCAAGGGAACGATTTTAAATCTTGAAATGACCTTGCACACAAGCACCCAAGAATGCGGCAAGTTTATTTCAGATCTACTCAAAGAAGGCTTTTTCAAGCAACTCATCCAGCCCGTAAAGGTCCTTTCTGAACTGCACCTGGCCTTGCTCATTCACCCAGGAAGTGAGGTAAACAAGGTACACAGGAATATGAGGATTCACCGGGACACCATAATCCGTTTTGGTTTTCAAAAACTTGTCGATGCGAGCCGGGGTCCATACTTTTTCATTTCTCAATAAATATTCAACAAGCTTTCTTGCCTTTTCTACCCGAATACAACCATGACTGAATGCCCGCCTGTTTCGATTGAACAAATAAGGCTCGTTTGAGTCGTGCAGATAAATGAGGTATGAGTTGGAAAGGTGAAATTTAAATTGACCCAAGGGGTTGTTTTTTCCTGCTCTTTGCCGAATGGTGTAGGGAATCCTGTTTTTGAATTTATGCCAGTTTACACGGCGTGCATTTATTTTTGTGTTGCCTTCATAGACGTCCATTTCGTGCTTTCTGAGGTAGGAAACATTCTTTTGAATCCCCGGCAATACTTCGTTTCTCACAATTCCAGCAGGTACTCCCCAAGATGGATTTAGAACAATCATGGATAGGTTTCCTTTGAAAACCTGAGTTCGGCCTGCTACTTTTCCCACAACCACGTTGCAATCCCAGGCTGGTTTGCCATCTTCGAAAACATGCAGTTTAAATTCAGGAATGTTGACCAGTAGAAAATTCCCGGTTACTTTGTCCGAAAGCCACCTGAGTCGTTCCAAATTTACTATCATTTGCCTGATCCTTGCATTGATAGGCACCTGCAATTCTTTAAGAGTGACCAAATCTGGCTTACCATTTGCTGCTATTCCCATTCTGGATTGAAAGGATTCCAAGGCCGTTTTCGTTGCTGTTGTAAATTCCTGGCTGCTGTCGGCCTCGACAAAGTCGCCCAGCAAAAACAAAGCAAGCTTTATGGCTGGCATGGCTGAATCACTTTCACCGACCTGAAGGGTTGGTTTTGCAACAGGTATTTTGATAGGCCATTTATTGGACTTTTCAATTTGACGATATGCCCTTAAGCTTTTCTTCAAACCCACATAGTATTCATTTGCAGGCTCTATGTTTTTCAAAAAACTGGTTTCGGCCAACATGGAATCTAACAATGACAGCAGATTCTTTTTCTTTCTTGGAATAAACCATTTGAGTTTTTCAGGATTTTCGATTTTACCCTCAAATTCATGTTTTGCATAAAGAAAAAACGTGGAAGTGAGCCGTAACTCAATTTCAAGCGTTTGACTTTTGTTTTTAGTGAATTTTCTTCCTTGTTCATCGGCTTCCAGAATCAGGCTATCGAGAACAGGATCAAAAACTGAACTATCGCCATAATCTTCCATATAAGTTTGCACCGTGCTGTGAAAACTTGTGGCAAATGGACTCAGGCTACCCTCACTAAACCAGGCAAACTGAAAGTCTCTGCTGATATAAAATGGGATAATTTGTGATTGAATGCTCTTGTAAAGGCTATCGCTTCCAATAAATTGCTTTACCTCGTTGGAATCGATGACAAATTCTGAGTAGTTTTTAGTTGAAAAAATGGATGAAAGCCCTTTTCCAGTTTTATCTGAAGGTTCTGATGTATTATTATTTGAATCAGAGCAAGCTACTATAAATAGGACAGCTAAAATATGAATACAAGTAGCAAAAGCCTTTTTAAAAACATAGAGCAGATTATTTTCCAGCATGAATATAAAGCAGGCTGCCTTCGGTTAAAACCGGCAAAATTTCGCCAATTACCTCTTTTGGTAATGCAGGACAACCATGACTGCGACCACAACGGCCATATTTTGAAATAAAATCCTCGCCCACATAGTTGGCTGCATGAATGATGATTTCTCTTTTAAGGGCGTTGTCGTTAATGCCTTTTTGTAAACCATAAAGCAGCAGTGCCTGCCCATGTTTAGGACTCACAATCGGTTTTCCAACTTTAAAAAATCCCGGACAACTTTGGTATGATTCAGGCTTGTTGGAAAATGTTTCGGTGTTTTTCAGGCCTGAATTTCTTCCATGTGCCACCCAAGTGGAAAACAAGAGCTTTTTGTTTATGAGATCAAGTACGAAAAAACGTTTCTCATCAGAAGGTTTGGAATAATCTGCAATGGCTAGAACTTTCTTTTTACCTGCGTATTTCTTGAAACCCAAAATGGCTTTTTGAAATAATTTAAAATCGATAACCCCTTTCAAATGAAACTCATCGTAAAGTATTTGAACAGGATTGACTTGGGCTTTTTCAATTTTAAATGCACTATGGTTTGAGAAACCAGTGTTTAAGCAAAACAACAACTGAAAAAGTAAAACCATGAAATGAAGGGTGTGTAATTACAAAGTTACACCTAATGACCAGCAATAGCTAGGAATAAAAAACTTACAAAAGTTTTAGTAACCGATCCTGTCCATAGAAAATGGTACAGCGTTGGGCTCCTGAAAACATGTGGATATTAGTGCTGAAATAATTAAGACACGTACTCCAATTCTTTGAAAACGGAGTTTGTGTTCACCCTGGCTTTCAGTTGATTGAGAATAGAATACAAGCCAAAATAAGTGCGATTGATGTAAAGGGAATCCTTAGAACCTCTGGCCACTTTTTGTTCCCTGATTTCTTTCATTTTCCCCAGTTTATCGGCGAAATCATAAATGCTTTGAAAGTATTCATCGTTGCCAAAGTCAAAAGTTTCTTCATGAAATGGTTTGCCCAACAGGCCAATCATATATTTGAATATGGGCACAAAAAAGTCAAGATCTTTTTGGCTATCGTTGGCATAGATAAACTCAAGTTTGTAAAACAATTTGAGTGTGAGCTCATCATCTGCCATATTTTTCGGGTTGATGAGCGAAAAATATTCGTAGTAAAAACTGTCATCAATTTCTTTGACACAACCGAAATCTATAATGCCAAGTCTGCCATCGGGTTGCATTAGAAAATTGCCCGGATGTGGGTCTGCGTGCACTTGTTTCAACGAATGGATTTGAAGTTCATAAAAATCCCAAAGTGCTTGACCAATGCTATCTCTCGCTTCCTGGCTAGGATTGGTTTCCAAAAACTCCTTCAAATGCAAGCCGTCAAGCCAGTCCATGGTGATGATGCGGTTGCAAGAAAGTTCAGGGTAATATTCAGGGAAATAAGTATTGTCGATAATGGAACAGGCTTGCGAAATTTCCTGCGATCTGCGCAATTCCAACACGTAATCCGTTTCTTCGAGTAGTTTGGTTTCCACTTCGCCCATATATCGGTTCACATCAGCTTCGTTTAAGCCCATGAGCCTCACCGCAAAGGGTTTAATCATTTTTAAATCTGCACTGATGCTTTCGGCTACGCCAGGATATTGGACCTTTACAGCTAGCTTTTTGCCGTTTTTGAACCCAACATGCACCTGCCCGATGGAGGCAGCATTATTGGCTTTTAGTTCAAAACTATCGAACAACTGCGATGGAGATTTTCCGAAAAACTTCTTGAATGTTTGAACCACCAAAGGGCCGGAAAGGGGAGGAGCAGAGTATTGACTCATCTGAAATCTGTCGACATAGGCTTTGGGCAATACACTTCTATCCATACTCATCATTTGAGCTACTTTCAATGCACTGCCTTTGAGTGTACTCAGGGTTTCGTAGATATCGGTAGCGTTATCGTTGTGCAAATCTTCACGGGTTACATTTTCATTCATCGCCTTTTTGGCGTAATGCTTAATGTAATTTCCCCCAACTTTAATTCCTGTAGTTACAAATTTTGTGGCTCTAGCCACCTTGCTCACGGGTATACTTTTTTGCTCTTTCATGTTTGTTTAGCGGTTTTTCCAAAGAAATTTTGCGAGGTCGAGGGCA
This sequence comes from Cytophagales bacterium, assembly GCA_038205175.1. GTDB lineage: Bacteria > Bacteroidota > Bacteroidia > Cytophagales > Flexibacteraceae > JBBRCC01. The sequence goes on from JBBRCC010000081.1 coordinate 9,667, forward strand.
GAGTCTAAGGTGGTAGTGGCCATCAGGTCTGCACCTAAGTTCACCGATTTTTCAATAAGAGCATCTGTATTTTCAAATCCAGTGCTTTCATCTTTCACCCAGAATCCTGAGATGTGCCCAAATTGAAGCCAAAGTGCATCCACATATCGGTCGCTCACCAGTGGCCTGTTATACAATTCGCCTTTTTCATATCCCTCAGAGACAAGTTCTCGTGCATAATTTTTAAATGCATCTTTAAGTGCTTGAACCTCTGGTGGAAGCCATTCATTTCTACGGGTTTTCCCCCAAACCATTAAAACATAGCTGCGGTTTGCCTTGAGGGTTTCTATCCAGGTAAAATAAAATGACAAAAGTTTTTCTCTTACCGAATAGCTTGAATAAACTTCTTCGGCCATCACTGAGGTCAGCGTTTGCTCCATCAATTTTTTCCAAACACCTTTTTCAATGGAGGCAAATGAACTAAAATGTTGGTAAAATTCGGATTCGCTGATTCCAAGTGATTTTGTGAATTTAAAAACAGAAGTAGGTTTTTGTCCTTCTGTTAACAAGATTTCTTTGTAGGCTTCCAATATTTTTGTTGCCAGGTCGGTAAGGGGCTTTTTTGTTCCAGATTTCATGCTTTATCGTTTACAGCTTTAAAACATGAATTAAGGGTAAATAGTTCGGTACCGGACTTATTTTTTAATGTTCGACTTAATTTTTTAGTATGATGAAAAAGTACGCTTTTGTTTTCACCATTTTGTTTTCGATGGTGCTTGTTCAGCGCTACACCCAGGCCAATACTGAATGGGTGCTAGGATTAACCTCCGATCACCGCATTCAACCTCAAAAAGTGTTGCAATCCATTCCAAAGTATGAATTTAGGGCTTTTCCAAATCCCTTTATTAATGCTACAAAATTTAAGATTGTTCCAGGCGAACGCAAGCCTACTTTTTTGCAGGTTACCAATGTATTGGGTACGTCTATAGCCAACATCAAAATTTCAGATTTTGCCAACCCAAGTTCATTTATATTGGATTTAAAAGATTATAATCCAGGAATTTACGTTTGCACTTTGTATGAAAACAAAGAGGTACTCGACAATATCCGTTTGGTGAAAATAAGATAACTACATCGGATTCAGGTCATCAGCAAAGCCTCCTGAAAGTATAGGAAATCTGAACCAACTTCGAGGGTCGATATTGAAATCATCTAGGTGAAAAGAGGGAGCCAGTCGCTCCCTTTTCCATTGGGCCTGAGCCCACAAGGTAAAAAACCGGTTGATATATTGCTTCAGCACTTTTTCATCTGTCAATTGCCTGTTAATTAATGTGTTTAGCACTTCTTCTGGTGATTTTCTTTGATAAATGGCTTCCCGTTCAATTTCAACAAGAATGGTATATGGCATCAGGTCTTTTTCATCGGTTTGGCCTGCTTCCGGCGGGCGCAACTCTGCTGTTGGTGCTTGAATATTAATGGCGCTTAGTGATTTGTAGCCCAATTCTTGCTCAGCCCAAACCAACCATTGGCGTATAAAATGTTTGTCCACACCTGCAATGGGTGCAAGTCCGCCCGAAGTGTCGCCGTCCATGGTCGCATAGCCAACATCGCCCTCGCTTCGGTTGCTCGTTGTGAGCAGCAAAGAGTTTGTCAAATTCGCCAATAGCCAAATGTAAGGCGAGCGCATGCGGCTCTGTATATTTTGCAAAGAGAGGTCTTGGTTTTGCCAGGTTATTTCAGTTCCAGTAGCTAATGAAACAGTTTCAATAGCATTGTTTACAGCACTTTGCACATTCCAATCGTGGTGGTTAGTACCAATTTCTGTGGCCAAACCTGCTGCGGCATCTTTGGTGATAACGCCTGAATTTTCAGTGCTTTGATAAGCAGTATTTAATATCTGATGAAGCCATTTTTGTGCAGATAAATCCTGCAATAGTTTAGCCAAACCAGACTTGATCGCAAACTTTTCAGAACCAAGTTGTTTTATTCCTTCTTTAACCATTTCGGCTACCAAAACAGCGCAACAGGCAGAATCGGCGCCGCCGCTAAGCGAAAGTGTAAACCCTTGTGATTTCGACTTGCGCATGTAGTCGAACAAACCAAGAGCTTCAGCTTGCCTAAATGCTTCAAACTTATTTTCTTTAAAATGTATGTCGAACCTGAGTTCTGATTCTGAGTCATCAAAAACAACAGATTCAACCTGATTGAAAGAAAAGTGGCTGTTTCTGCCAACAATCCGGCCTTGTTTTCCTATCAGGATTTCGCCTTCATAAATTACCCTTCCAGCTTCGTTTCCCAGCAGGTTAGTATATATATAAGTGCCATTAAAAAATTCCCTGGTCTGTCTAACTAAATTCTCCCTTTCGTGTGTTTTTCCAAATGCAAAATGGCTTGCACTTGGGTTGAGAATTATATCTGCTCCTCGTTCTGCATGTTTTATAGCTGTTCTTTGTTTGCCTCTCCATGCTTCTTCGCAAAGCTCTATACCTATTTTAAAACCTTTGTAGTCAAATAGTTGGTCGCCAATTGGAAATGAGTGTCCTTGTATGCTGATTTGTTTCACTGTGCCACTTTCCCAAGCTGAAAACCAGCGTGATTCGTAATGCAACCCATCTAAAGCCAGCATCTGTTTGGCGTAAAAACCTTGCAATTTTCCGTCTATACATGCAGCAACACAATCAAATGTTTTTGCTTCAAATTGAATAGGTAGGCCTACAAATACAGCCATTTCGGCCGTTTGTAGAAGAATATCATTAAGTAATATTTCGGTGGCTTTTTCACTCACCCATGGCGCCAGAAACATATCTTCGCAACCATAACCAGTAATGCATAACTCAGGAAGGCAAAGTAAATCTGCCTTCTCAAGCTTTGCTTTTTGAATTGCATGAAATATGTTGGTCAGGTTGCCTTTCCAATCGAGCGGCGTTTGGTTCAGGGTGGCTCCAGCCAGCTTTAGGCCTGTTGGTTGGTTTTTGCTTTTGGTCATTATGGCAAATAAACTGAATGTAAAGCTATTGGGTAGCTTCGAATTGTGTCGATCAATAAATAAGAATAATGCATTTCTTGTTTTACTTTATTTAGACTACGCATACAGCCAATAAATTATACTTTTTGATTGCTGTTTCCTTAAAATATTCTTGACTATAAGTCGCTGTAGGTCAAAACCTTAAATTTAAGTGTCCAGGCCGGCCTTCCATGCTTCGTAAAACTCTTGGTACTGAGTTGATTGTGCTAGGTTAGGCTCAATAATTGTCATCGGTTTAATGCCGCTAAATGCGTCAATCGTTTTCACTTTTCCGGTACCAACTCCAGCTCCAATAGCAGCACCAACTGCGCCATCGGCATGGTAAAGTTCCACAGATGTTTGGGTAACGTCAGCAAAAACTTGCCTGAAAAGTGGACTTAAGAACATGTTTGCATGACCAGCTCTGACTTTATTTACCTGCAAACCCATTCCTTTCATCACATCGAAACCTAAGTTAAGTGCATACACAATGCCTTCTTGGGTAGCTCGAAGCACATGGGAAGATTGGTGATTATTGAAATCTAAATGTTTGATGGCAGCTCCCGGATTTTTATTTCCCAAGGTGCGCTCTGCGCCATTTCCATAAGGATACATGAGCAATCCGAGCGAACCTGCAGGTGCTTTTGCCGCTGCTTCGTTCATGGTCTGATAACTTAGGCCTTTTTCAGACTGGAATCCAAGTAATTTCCTGGTCCAACTGTTCAAAATCCCGGTTCCATTTACGCAAGCAAGCACTCCATATCGGGGTTGGTTTGCATGGTGATTTACATGCACAAAAGTGTTAACCCTGGATTGCGGGTCGTATGAAGGCTTATCGTCAATGCCATAAATAACGCCCGAGGTACCTGCATTTGCTGCCACCTCGCCAGGGTTGAGAACGTTGAGTGAAAAGGCATTATTAGGCTGATCTCCAGCTCTGTAGGTAATTCTGGCTTGTGGAGATATGCCGAGCTCCGCTGCAATTTCAGGCTTTACTTTACCTTGGTCCGAGAATGATGCCTGCAAATTTGGAAATAGTTCTGGCGAAATGCCATAGTGTTTGAGCAGTGTCTTGTTGAGACCTGTTTCTGTAAAATCCCACAAAATTCCTTCCGACATTCCAGAATAAGTGCTTACTGGTTCGCCAGTTATCCGCAAGGCAATGTAGTCTCCCGGCAACATGGCGAGGTGAATTTTGTCATACAATTCAGGCTCGTTGTCTTTTACCCATTTGAGTTTAGAGGCTGTAAAATTTCCAGGAGAATTCAGGTAATGACGTAAGCAGAATTCTGCACCCAAGACCGAAAAGGCAGCTTCACCGATAGCCACCGCCCTGCTGTCGCACCAAATGATAGAAGGCCGAAGCGGCTTAAAGTTTTTATCGACCACTACAAGGCCATGCATTTGGTAAGAAATGCCAATGGCTTCAACTTCCAGCAATTCTGCAGCATGCTTATTTTTTATTTTTGCTAAAGCCAACTTAATATGTTCCCACCATGTATCGGGGTGCTGCTCTGCCCAACCGGGATGGATGGATATCATGTCAAGTTCATGATCCGGAGATTGGGCTGAAGCGATTACATTGTTTTTTTCAAGGTCATAAAGACAAACCTTAATGGACGAGCTGCCTACATCGATGCCTAAGTTTTTCATGTTGTGTTGAAAGAAGAAATCTGGTGTTTTCGAAGCTGCGAACTTCTACAAAATTTGATTCAAGGCCTGTTTTTGCATCAATTATTTTTAGCTTTGGTTATCTTTTCAGTCTGTTTCTGATTCTATTTTTCGTAATTGCTTGTATAAAGTATATTTGCGCAAATACTTGCCTTATGAAAACTTTTGTTGCGTTCTCAATGGGTCTGCTTCTGTTGAACTTTCAGGCCAAAAGCCAGGAATACGTTGAAGCAAATGATGGAAAATTTCCTATTCCAACTTCTTCCACCGAAATCATTATTCAGCCTTTGAGTGTAGTTGGCGGTGGTTTTGAACTGGGTTTTGATCAAAAGTTTAATCTGAATAACGGTTTTCGTTTTATATTTGGCTTGTACGGAACCGAAAATCCAACTGCCTACAATGATGCCACATCTTTTTCAGGGTATAAATTTGATGCTCATTACAAATTAATAATTGACAATAGGTCGAATAGGACTGGTTATTCTGAATATTATATTGGGCTTTTTAGTACATATAGAGCAATAAGTCTAACTCAAAACGAATTCATTAACTCGCCAACAGGCACCACTCAAAGGGAAAAAACTTACGATGGTTCAGCTGCTTCGTTCGGTGTGATTATTGGCATGAAATCAACTTTGGTAAAAAAATTGAATGTTGATATTTACGGCGGTATTGGGTATATACAGCGTTTAGGTAAAAGAGAAGATGCCGACCAAGTGCACATTCCGGTTGTAAATCCATATCAACGTGGACCCATGCTCAAGTTTGGTATTGCAATCGGATATTTGGCTTACCAAAAGGTTTCAGCTCCCAAAAATTGATGGCCAATATTGAGTTTTATCAAACCCTTTATCAGTGCTTTTCAGACCAAACCAGGCTAAGAATTATTTCACTTATGCTTCGGTTTAAACAAGTATGCACCATAGACATGGAATGGGCGCTTGACATAACTCAAGCCAAATCTTCCAGACATTTACGGGTTATGGATCATGCCAAATTGGTGAAGCGAGATCGCACGGACAACTGGGTTTTTTATTCGATTAAACCAGAAATACTTTCCATGGCAGAGGAATTGATGCGCCCCATGATGAATGATCCGGTTCTTGAAAAGGATGCCGAACATTATCGGAATATGTTAATTAATAGAGAGTTGGCTGCAAGTAAACTTTATTTAAAATCGATAGTATCTGTTCAGACAGGCCAGTGATAATTTATAACATCATTATTTCGAAATGAATCTGAGCGCACGGCAAATTTGTCAGAATCTTAATCTTCAACTTGTTGGTAATGCTGCTGTTGCAGATTTGCTTTTATCGGGAATTGAGTTCGACACGAGACTGATCCGAAATGGGAGCAGTACTTGTTTTATCACGTTTCAGGGCTCAAGGTCCGGCTTTGAATTTCTTTCAAATGCGTATGAAGTAGGTGTTCGGGTTTTTTGGTGTCAGCAGCAGGTTGATCCAAGTCAATTTCCAGATGCTTGTTTTATTCTTTCGGAAAATACTTTGTCTGATTATCAGCTACTTGCCTCTCTGCATGTCAAACAGTTTTCTATGCCTTTGGTTGGCATAGCAGGCAGCAACGGAAAAACAATAGTTAAGGAATGGCTCGCTCAATTGCTTCAGGGTTTTTTTGCTATAGTGAAGAGTCCGAAGAGTTTCAATTCTCAAATTGGCGTTCCTTATTCGCTGCTTTTGGCCGAGCCTTACCACACCTTGGGTATTTTTGAAGCAGGGGTTTCCAAGTCAGGCGAAATGGACAAGTTGGCTCGAATATTTGTGCCCGATATTGGGATATTTACCAATATTGGAACTGCCCATGACGAAGGTTTTTTGGACAAAGAGCAAAAGTTGGCCGAGAAATTGAGTTTGTTTAGTACAAGTCGGTTTCTTGTTTATCATATTGATAATCAAATGATTCACCAGTATATTCAGCAGCACTTTGTAGTGCCTGAGTTGATAGGGTGGACTTGGAAAAATAAAGAAGGAAGCCATGCTATTTGGAGCGATGGTTCTGTTGAAATTCCTGTAGAACTTCCCTTTTCAGATTTGGCTTCTCTGGAAAATCTTGGGCAATGCCTCGGTTGCCTAAAAGTACTTGATATGCTCTCAGATGATGTGCTGAAAAGGGTGGCTTTACTTGAGAATATTCCTCTCAGGCTTTCGAGTAGAAGAGGTATGTACAATACCCAGATAATTGACGACAGCTACAGCAACGACATCGCTGGACTAAAAATAGCGCTTGATTTTCAAGAGCAAAACAAAGCCTTACCTGAACAGCCTAAGTCTATTGTTTTGTCGGAAATGATCCAAAGTGGTTTGACCGATGAAGCGTGCTACAAGCAGGTTTTTGCATTATTGGATCAATACAATATCGATCGCCGGTTTGTGATCGGGCGGCGTTTGTTAAGCTTTGTAGAAAAGTTTCAACCTAAAAATACAAGGGCATTTCATTCGGTTGAAGCTTTGTTGGAGCAGGTTTCTTTGGCAACACTTAGCCATGAATCTATTTTGATAAAAGGCAATAGACTTTCTGAACTGGAGGCAATTTCCCGGAAATGGCAGGCCGAAAGTCACGGTTCAATGCTTGAGGTAAATTTGGATGCCCTTAGAACTAATCTTCAGTACATCAGATCATTACTGCCATTTGACACTCGAATTATGGCCATGGTGAAAGCCTTTGCCTACGGTAGTGGGGCAGAAGCAGTTGCCAGAATGTTGGATCTGAATCGGATTGATTATTTAGGTGTTGCCTACATCGATGAAGGCGTTCATTTGCGCCAATGTGGAATAAAGACGCCCATTATGGTGATGAATCCTTCGGAAGAGGGTTTTGAAGATTTGGTTTTCTACAACCTTGAGCCGGCGGTTTTTTCCTTTCAATTGCTTAAGAAACTAACTGCGTTTCTCAAAGTGAAATCCATTCAAGGGTTCAAGGTTCATATAGAAATTGATACAGGGATGAATAGACTTGGTTTTTGTAAAAGTGACTGGAATTCGCTCATCGCATGGTTTTCTGATGAACCAATTTTAAAACCTGTTTCTGTTTTTAGTCATTTGGCCGCAAGTGAAAAACCCGATCATGATGCCTTCACCCTTGAACAAATTGATGGTTATTTCCAGTTTGTAGGGTTGCTAAATGCGATACTTCATGAGCCAATTGCATTCTCACATATTCAAAATTCCGAAGGTATTTTGAGATTTCCACAAACCCAGGCCAATATGGTTCGATTGGGAATTGCTTTGTATGGCATTTCGGATCAAGAACGTCAACAGATACACTTGCAATTGGCAGCTCGATGGATTTCCAGAGTGGCTCAGGTTAGAGAAATTTCAGCTGGTGATTCTGTGAGTTATGGGCGAACTTTTGTGGCAGAAAAACCCATGAACATTGCCACAGTTGACCTTGGATATGCCGATGGCTTTCACCGAAGTTTGAGCAATGGCATAGGTCAGTTGAAAGTAAAAGGTGAGTGGAGACCCATTTTAGGCCGTATCTGCATGGATATGTGCATGATCGATGTTTCGGGCCTTCAGGTGCAGGAAGGTGATGAAGTTGTGATTTTTGACGATGCCGACTCGCTCAAGCGTCTGGCAACTCAACAGAATACAATTCCTTACGAAGTGCTAACATCAATAGGTCAGCGAGTGAAACGGGTTTACCTTTCAGGTGTATAGCTATTCAGTTTTGTATTGGCTTTCTTCAAAATAGTCAAAAGCAGGCAGGGCTTCGTTGTTGTTTCTGTTGTCGAAAAATGTGGCATTGTCCCAATGCGAACCAGTTCCCCATTGACTTCTACATCGGGTCGAAATCCAAGCAGGTTCCCAATAAATTACGCCTTCGCCACCACCCTCAATCAGGGCTTTTGTCATGTCAATCATAAATCTGCGCTGATCTTCAGGGGTTAGGGTGTAGTCAGAAAGTCTTGAAGTATTGTCGAGCAGATTATTGGCTCCATCTGCATTTGACAACGTGAAAGGATATCCTGCTTCTACAATCATCACCCTTTTGTTGAATGTTTGTTTCAACCTGGCAACTTCGTTTTTCATCTGGGTTATATTAAATTTCGACCACTGGGTGTAGTAACTAAGCCCAATCCATTCATAATCAGCGATTCCATTTCTTCTTGCTGCATCATACCACCAATATGCTTCGTCGGGCTGCGCTACATGCATTACCACTTCTATCTTTTTCCCACTTTGTTCGGCCGCTTTTCTCACTCCAGCTATTCCTTTGTTCAACAGAGAGACATTTCGACCCCAGTTGATTGGAAATCGAACCTGTTCCTGATATTGCATCACTTCTGCATTGATTTCGTTGCCTACTTGAACCAATTCGGGCATCAAGCCTTCTGCATGTAGATTCATCAAGGTGTTCAATGTGTATTGATAGACTGAATCGCCAAGCAGGTTGACACTGGAAATGTTTTTCCATGCAGCCGGTATGAGTTGCCGCTGCGGATCGGCCCAAGTATCGGAATAATGAAAGTCCAACAAAACTCGCATGCTTTTATCCTTGGCTCTTCGTATTGTTTTCTTTACATCCGCCAGGTTGCTGTAGTTTCCAAAACCAGGCGTATGCCATAGCCGCACCCGTACAATGGATGCACCCTTGTCGGCAAACAATTTGAAAGGCTCAATTTCTTGTCCGTTTAATCTGAATTCGCCATCGCAGTCTTCCATTTGGTTCGCATACGACAAATCAGCCCCCAAATAGTATTTGAATTCTTTGGTCGGAGTGGGTTGCTCTTTTTTGGTTTGGCAAGAGCCGAAAGAAACTGTTAAGAACACCAAACAGAGCATGGCGTGAATTTTTTTCATTAAGGTAAAAACTAAAAAAGCCACCCTTCGTTAAATCAGGGTGGCTTTTTCTTTTCGTTTTTTGAATGGAAATGTTTTAACGCTGAACTGAAAAACCAGCTTTCTGTAATTTTCCTTTGTCAACAATCAGTACCATGTATTTACCCGGTTTCAATTGGGTTGTTGCAATGGTGAAATGACCAGCTTGTTCGCTTACAATGTCGTTGTTAATTATTTTACCATCCATACCTACAATTTTGAGGGTAGGATTTTCTGCATCCGGCAAAACAAGGTTCACTTTGTCTTGCGCAGGATTTGGGAATAAACTGTATGCAATTGGGCCCTCTTTTACCGGAATCAATGTGCTTGGAGACAGTACGCCGCAACGTGCCCACTGTGAAAAATATAACCATCTTCCAGAAGCAGGAATAAGTATTTTTCTGTTGTTGTAGTTTTCTTCAATGCAAGAAGCATCAAAAGGGGCTTCCCATTCATTGCCTTCATCGCCATCGGACCAATCTGCTCCTTGCACATATTTCCAATATAATGAATCAGTTGCAGAACCGTCGAATTGTTCTGTTCTTTCCCATACATTGGGAGAAGATTCTGTCATTGGGCCAGATGAAGGTGTCCAATCCGGAAGGTTGCCTCCTCGGCTGTCAAAATTTCCGGCTATACTCACAATGCTGTTGATTATGCCACCAGAAGCCAGGAACTCAGCAATATCTACACGAAAAATGATGGTTGAACCGCCAGAACCACCTGCTGTTCTGAATAGCACTTGGTTGCCATAAGCTGTTCCATTGCCATTTGTGGCAAAAGACCGGACATAGTATATGGTTGCTTCTGTCAAAGCAGTCACATTTCCACTAAAAACTCCAAGGCCTGCACCAAGGGTTAATGTAGTTGGTAAAGTATTCACTGGGTTTGGAGAAGTGCTCCAGCAAACTCCCCTGGCTGTTACTACCGATCCACCATCGGCGGTAACGTTGCCGCCCAAAGTAGCTGTGGTTGTCGTGATAGCCAAAGCTGCGGTTGTAGTGACTGTAGGCAAAGCCACTTGGGTAGAGCAAGTTGCCTCACACTGATCCCAGCAAAAAGTGACTGTGGTATTTTGATTCGCCAAAGTCAAGGTTCGGTTGATGTCGCTGCCATCTAAGACTCCACAGCCACCAGTTATAATATTGCTTGTGCCTGAACCTTCATTTTGTCCCCAATCTCCATTCACAAATTTGTAGCGTTGAATCCGACCGACTACTGTATCAGGATAAGTTACTGTAATTCCCCAAATGTTGTTCCCCAGATTTGTTAAAGCGCAAGCAGCGGCAGAAGGTGTCCAGTTAGGAAGAGAAGTTCCCCGGCTGGCAAAATCGCCGCCAATTCTTATTCCTCCAGCAGCTAAAGTGTCTCCACCTGCCAAGTAGTTTGTAATGTCTACCCTGTAGGTAACAGTAAAGGTTTGAATGGCTTGGGCCAATGTTGTAAACTGAACCTGGACTCCATAGGCAGTGCCTTCACTATTGGTAGCGTAGGCTCTTACATAATAAAGGGTGTTTGCTGTGAGTCCGGTTAAGTTGGCATTGAATGCGCCTGTTCCTGTGCCAGATGCCACAATGTTATTGGCTGTGGTTGGATTTGTTGTTGTTGCAAAACAAATTCCTCTTGTCGAAACGGCGTCTCCACCATCGGCAGTTACGTTTCCTGCTACAGAGGCTGTGGTTTGGGCAATGGCTGAAACTGCGCCAGTGACTACAGTTGGCAAAGCCACTAGCGTTGAGCAAGTTGCCTCACATTGATCCCAGCAAAAAGTGACTGTAGTATTTTGATTCTCCAAAGTCAAGGTTCGGTTGATGTCGCTGCCATCTAAGACTCCACAGCCACCAGTTATAATATTGCTTATGCCTGAACCTTCATTTTGTCCCCAGTCTCCATTCACAAATTTGTAGCGTTGAATCCGACCGACTACAGTATCAGGATAAGTCACTGTAATTCCCCAAATGTTGTTCCCCAGATTTGTTAAAGCGCAAGCAGCGGCAGAAG
>JBBRCC010000082.1:0-20716 GCA_038205175.1 Cytophagales bacterium
ACCAAGCTGGAATAGACCTGGTGCTCGAAGTATCGAACAAGGTGGTGGCCTGTTTTGAAATCAAATTTTCTGACTCACCGGCACTTACCAAAGGCAACCATTTTGCAGTGGAAGATATGCAATGTGGGAACAATTTCATTATTACCTACCCGGCGGGGGATTATCGTCTCAATAAACAATGGCAGGTGACAGACCTTCAACATGTAGGTCAACACTTGGATCGTTTGGGTCTGAGGGCTTCCTATTTTAAAGAAAAGTAATGTATTTGGTAAGCTCATTTTATTACATTTGGCTGCCATGAAGCTATCTTTCACCTTTATTTCCGCATGATCTCCCTGCTTTCATTTTCTATATTGGGTCTATTGCTTTTACTGGTAGCGTACGCCACCTATGCTTTACCCATTTTTGTAAAAAAACAACCTGAGGACTGGAAAAATTCATGGGCCGAAACTTTTGATCAAATTCATAACTACCTGAATGTTATGCTACTTGTTGTAGTACTGGCATTGGTTTACCTGACTTGGTACACAGTGAAAGGCACTCCCGTTGAAGGCCATGTGATGGAATGGATGAACATTATTGTTAGGGTCATGCACTTCACTTTTGGTATCGCTTGGATTGGTGCGTCTTTCTACTTTGTCTTTCTTGAAAACGCCCTGAATCGGACAGTAAATGTGCGTGATGAACTTGCAGGAAATTTATGGGCAGTGCATGGAGGCGGTTTCTACTATCTGGAAAAATACAAAGTAGCGCCCAAAGATATTCCCAAAGACCTCCACTGGTTCAAGTATGAGGCATATTTTACATGGGTAAGCGGGTTTTCGCTGCTTGCTATTGTGTATTATTTTAATGCGCAAGCCATGCTCATCGATAAAAATGTACTGGATATCAGCACATTCGAAGGTGTCAGCATGGGCATAGGTTCTTTTGTGCTGGCATGGCTCGTCTATGATGGATTATGCAAATCAAAACTCATTCAACACACCCTCCCATTTGCTTTACTTGGCTTTGCATTGCTCATGCTGTTCGCCATTTTTTATACTTATATTTTTAGCGCAAGGGCGGCTTATATTCACTTTGGGGCCATGATCGGCACTTTGATGGTGGCCAATGTATTTTTTGTGATAATTCCCTCACAAAAAGCCATGGTAAAAGCGGCCAAAGAAGGCAAACCGCTTGACCTGACATTGGGCAAAAAAGCTTTGGCAAGATCGCTTCACAACAACTATTTCACATTGCCAGTACTATTTGTGATGGTGAGCAACCACTTTCCAAGCACATTTGGGTATCAATATCCATGGCTTACATTGGGCATCATTTCTTTAGGAGCGGCAGGCGTTAAACATTGGCTCAACCTCAGAGAGAAAAAGCAAGAAAGTGTTTGGGTGATGCCTATTTCGGTATTGTTGCTCTTGAGTGCAGCATTCATTTCTGCCCCAAACATTAATCCAAATGCATGCCATGAAAAGGTGAGTTTTGCAGAAGTGAATACCATCATTCAAGCCCGCTGCGTGTCGTGCCACTCGGCCAACCCTACCGACGATATTTTCACGAAAGCGCCAAACGGTGTGATGTACGACACGCCCGAACAAATTGCCAGCAAAAAAGACCTGATTATGCAACGGGTAGTGATTACCAAGACCATGCCTCAGAACAACAAAACCAACATCACCGAAGAAGAGCGAAACCAGATTCGCTGTTGGATAGAGGCGGGAGCACAAGTGAAGTAAAAGGTGAAACAGCTACAGTTCAACCAGAAAACTTAGTTTTGCCAAAGCCAAATCAATCAAATGAACCTACAAGCATTCAATAACCAACTTCAAGATGAAGCTAAAGCGAGATTGTTCGCTTGCTGCGGTTCTTCTGCCTGGGCAGCAAGGTTGGCGGAGCATTTTCCCTTTTCCAGCGAACAAGATTTGGTTCAACATGCCACTAATTTTTGGAACGGGCAATGCAGTGAAAGTGATTGGCTCGAAGCATTTACCCACCATCCTGAAATTGGGGATCTCAAAAGTCTAACCGAAAAGTTTGCAGGAAAAGAACAGGCTTCAGTAGCAGAGGCAACTGCTGAAACAATAAAAAATCTAGCAGAAGCAAACAGGCTATACGAAGAGAAATTTGGTTTCATTTTCATAGTATGTGCCACGGGCAAATCCGCACAGGAAATGCTTGATTTACTGAATGACAGATTGAGCAACAACCGCCGAGATGAATTGGCAATTGCGATGGGCGAACAAGAAAAAATTACCATCATCCGATTCAAAAAGCTGTTGCCTGATGCCGATTGGTCGTTTTTGAAAAACAGCCATATCACTACACACGTACTCGATACGTCCGTTGGAAAAACAGGGAAAAATATTTGCATAAAACTAAAGAATGAAGCGGGCAATATTATTGCCCAAGGCAGAACCAATGCAGATGGCAGAATTCCAGATTTACTGCCACCGGGAAGATTTTTAGTACCCGGAAACTACCGTATGCATTTCGATACCAAAGGCTATTTTAACCAGACAAATCAACAAGGGTTTTACCCTGAAGTTGAAATCACTTTCTGCGTTTCCGATCAAACACATTACCACATTCCCTTGCTCATCAATCCATTTGGATTCAGCACATACAGAGGAAGTTAAATTTTAATCTACCATGGCATTCACCATTTCAACCGAAAAAAAAGACCAGCTTTTTGGCAAACTCGCCGAAGCAAACAAAGCCTTTCAACACATTTATCCTGGCGACAGATCTGAACGCCAACCTGTTCATACCTTATATGGAGGTGCCAATTTGTTTAAGTCAGACTCAGCATTGACGTTGGGCAAGCGGTCGCTTGAAATTTTTGAAACCTACGCCCCTGAATTTCTCACGTTTGGCAAAGTGTTTGGCCTTGACGGCATTCAGCAAGTACTTGATCTACACAAATCGCCCGACCAGATATTAGCAGACTTCAAAGCACTCGACAGCGAAGGCAAAAAAAATCATCCAGCCAAATTGAGTATAGATGTGTACAACAAAGTGAAGGCCAAGCTACAAAGAGAAGCCATCGAAGATTTCCGGGTCGACTTTGAAGACGGATACGGCAACCGAAGCAATGAAGAAGAAGACGAAACGGCTGTTTTTGTAGCCAAAGAAGTAGCAAAAGGCATGCAAGAAAACACCTTGTCACCTTTCATAGGCATCCGCATCAAGCCATTTACCGAAGAAATGAAGGAGCGTGGCCTTCGAACTTTAGACCTGTTTGTGAGCACTTTGGCAAAGGAAACAGGCGGAAAATTGCCTGAAAACTTTGTGGTCATGCTGCCGAAAGTCACCATTCCTGAACAACCTGCTACTTTGGCTGGCTTTTTTGAGATTCTTGAAAAGGAACTAGGATTGGCTAAGGGAATTTTGAAAATGGAAATGATGGTAGAAACTACCCAAAGCATCATGGCTTGGAACGGAACAAATCCACTTTCAAAATTTATTCAGGCAGCAAATGGCCGTTGTATTGCCATGCATTTCGGCACTTACGACTACACCGCCTCTACTGGCATCACTGCCAAATACCAAGAAATGGATCACCCGGTTTGCGACTTTGCCCACCACATGACCAAAGTAGCTTTGGCCCACACTGGCATTTGGCTAAGCGACGGCGCTACCAACACCATGCCCATTGGGCCACATCGAGGCGAAAATCTCACCGAAGCTCAGCAGAAAGAGAATAGAGATGTGGTTCACCGTGCGTGGAAAAAAGGCTACGACCATATTCGTCACTCACTGTGGAATGGGTTTTATCAAGGATGGGATTTGAACCCCGGGCAATTTCCTATGCGGTATGCAGCTGTGTTTGGTTTCTTTTTGGAAAGTTATGACGATGCTGTTGAACGCTTGAAAACCTTTGTCGAAAAAGCTGCCAGAGCCACACTGATTGGCGACGTATTCGACGATGCAGCAACAGGACAAGGTTTGCTTAACTATTTTCTGAAAGCCCTCAATAGCGGAGCCATTTCCGAAGAAGAAGTATTGAAAACCGGCCTCACCCTGGAAGAAATTCATGGAAGATCTTTCAAAAAAATTCTGGAAAACAGAAAAGTAACCTTATAAAACTCGATTGTATTTGTTGTATTTCACATAGATATGTCAAAAGATATTCGATGGAGGCAAAGACTTGAAAACTATAAAAATGCACTGAAATCTATGTCAGAAGTAATTGATTTAGCGAATGAGAGTCCATTGTCGAAACCAGAGCAACAAGGATTAATTAATGGATTTGAATACGCCTATAGGCTTGCCTGACATTTAATGAAGAATTATTTTGAATGGCAAGGCGGAAAATCCGAAAATACAGGGAAGCAGATATGCAATGCGATTAGCTTTTCAGAATGGACTCATCACAAATGGCAAAATCTGGCTTGAAATGGAGGAAAGTAGAATTGAAACCTTGCGTGGGTATGACGAGGAAACTGCCATACAACCAGCGACAGTTATTGTAGATAATTATTTTAACTTATTCTTTGAATTTGAAGCATCAATGAATAAATTGCTTCATGTCAAATAAAACTTTGTCTACTTCCATAGAGCAAACGCATGGCGGAATCCAGTTCTCAGACTGGCTCAGCGTGTTATCTGTTTTCAACTCAATCAAAAGCTTTAAAGGATTGATCCTCTTTGGTACAAAGGTCTTGGGAGCATTCAGGCCGGGCTCTGATATTGACCTGGCACTTAAGGGATTACAGATTCCAAGAAAAGAACTCCTCTTCATCCGAAAAGAATTGGAAGCACTTCATTTACCTCGGTTCTTCGATGTTCTCCACTACAATTCAATAAGAAACCCCAATGTGCCTGAACATATCAATAGGGTTGGAATTGAGTTAACTCATGAAACTTTTTTGTCCGGCAAACATTGACTCAACCTTTCCCTTTTCTCCTCCAAAAGCTTCAATCGGGACACAACAGTATGCTGCTGTATGTGCTCGAAAGTATTGGTAGCTCTCCCGGTCGGAGAGGTTTTATGATGGCTGTTGCCGGTGATAATACTTTCACTGGCACCATAGGCGGTGGCATCATGGAATTTAAACTGATAGAAAAAGCAAAAGTAGATTTACAGAAAGGTATTGCAAACGTTTCAACCATGCAACAATACCACGACAAAGCCCATGGAACCGACCAATCGGGCATGATTTGCTCGGGTAGTCAACGGGTAGCTTTTGTTCCTTTGTTTTCAAAAGACATCTTGTTTGTTTCGCAAGTTCAAGCAGCAATTGAAGCCAGCAATCATGCTTCGCTGATGTTAAGTCCTGCTGGTTTTGAAATGTTAGTTGAAAGCAAGTCAAATTGGCATTTTGAAAATGAAACAGATTGGTCTTCCACAGAACCACTCGTATTGCAACCCGTCATTCATATTATAGGAGGTGGACATGTTGGTCTGGCTTTAAGCGAACAAATGAGTTTACTTGGTTTTTATGTACATGTTTACGATGATCGACCAAACCTGAGCACCTTGGAATTGAATCAATTTGCACACGAAAAACACATAGTAGATTACGACCAAATAGACTCGATGCTGCATGCGAAACCTGCCGATTTTGTTGTAATCATGACGGTGGGCTATCGCACAGATAAAATGGTTTTAAGCAAAATCATTCTGCATGATTTTTACTATCTCGGCATGCTGGGCAGTGAAAAAAAGATTGATGTGTTACTTCGGGAAATGAAAAATGAAGGGTTTCCGCCAGAGAGATTAGACAATTTGTTTACACCAATTGGTTTGCCCATATTCAGCCGAACAACCCAAGAAATTGCAGTGAGCATTGCCGCCGAAATCATTCGGGAGAAAAATAAAAATCTGCCAACCGGTCGCACAAAATCGATATGAGCCAGCCATTGAACCATCATTTGGCCATTCAACGACTCACTGCCTTATGGGCACTCAGCGAATCTGGACTAGGCGGTGTGCTTCATGCATTTCGCATGCCATTCACAGGTGTAGTAGCAGGGGGATTTGCCATCATTCTTTTAACCTTATTGGCTCATTTTGCTGAAAAACCTGCCCAAACCATCTTGAAAAGTCTATTGGTGGTGCTCATCATTAAAGCCATGGTGAGTCCACATTCTCCAATTATGGCCTATTTGGCTGTTTCGGTTCAGGCATTGTTGGCCGCTGGCATTTACACGCTTTTTGGCATCCGATTTATGAGCATTGCTTTGGTGAGCCTTCTGGCCATGTGGGAATCGGCAGTTCAAAAACTTCTCATTCTCACCATTTTCTTTGGCAAAGCATTGTGGGAGGCAGGAGATGAATGGATTGGTTACGTAGCCAAACAAACGGGTCTCGATATTGCAAATGGCAGTATTTGGATAGCTGGCATCTACCTTGGCATTTATACGCTGGCAGGCATTCTGGTCTCAGCATTAACCTACAAAATTTGGTTTCGCATCAAACACGGTCTACTGCCTTTACCAGCTTGTTTACAGCAAGTTGTACATCGAAATGAGCAAAAAACTGACCAATCAAAAGCTAAAAGTTGGCTGTGGTTATTGCTGTTATTGGTAGCTATTTTAGCCACTTTGTATATTTCTGAAACAGAGCAATCTGCTGCCTGGACCAAAGTACTTAAAACCATGAGTTGGTCGCTTGCATCCATTTTGGTTTGGTATGGGTTCATAAGTCCATTGTTGCTAAAACTCACCCGGCAATACCTTACCAAAAAGCAAAACCAATATGCTGAAGAAGTGAGCCAAACCTTGCAATTGATACCAGCATTGCGAGTATTAGCAGGAAAAGCATGGACCGAAACCGGAAGTTTAAGCGGTTTTAAAAGACTATCAGCTTTTATTTCCTTGCTTATTTTTTGGAGTTTATTATGGGAAGATTAACTGATGGGAATCTACATTCTAAGCCGTGAAGTTCGCTCCGGAAAAACCACCGAGTTGATGAATGCCTTTGCAAACAGCAACACCGTGGCGGGGGTGCTCATGCCAGACATCAAAGGTGTGAGACATATTTATGAACTGGCTTCCAAAAACATTTACCAGGTTCAACTGAGTGAAAAAAGTCAAGAAGCCGAAAGTATTCAGGTTGGCCGGTTTTCATTCAGCAAACTTGCTTTTCAACAAGCAGAGCAAGCCATATTAGAAGCATTAAAAACCAAGCCAGAGTGGCTCATTCTAGATGAAGTCGGGAAATTAGAATTACAAAACAGCGGTTTTCACCATGCTTTAAATTGTTGTCTGCAAGGGTTTAAAAGCAAAATGTTCGAGCAACTTATTTTGGTTGTTAGAGACTCTCTTTGCCCTTTGGTGATTGAAAAGTATAACTTACAAGAAGCCAATGTGATACAGGATCTTACACCTCTCAATTCGTTCATTAATTCAAGTTGATTCTAGCTCTTTCATGGTCAGCCCTTATGTTTGCACAAAGAATCTGACATAAATGAAAAAAGTCGCAATTATTGGAACTGGTATTTCAGGTGTTTCACTCGGACAAATGCTCAAAGGAAAAGCCGAAGTCACTTTGTTCGAAAAATCAAATCAAGCAGGTGGTTTGGTAAAATGCGACCGTACTGAAGGCAATTTGTTTCATAGAGTTGGTGGACATGTTTTCAATAGCCGAAACCAAGCTGTTTTGGATTGGTTTTGGGGATTTTTTGACAGAGACACGGAGTTCATCAAAGCCAAGCGAAACGCCAAAATTCTATTGCAGGGCCAGGTAATTGGTTATCCACTTGAAAACTACCTATACCAATTTCCAAAATCTACAATTCAAAGTATCATCAGCGACTTACTGCTGGCAGCTCATGAACTTCGCAAACCGGATGAGTATCCCCATTTTGAAGCATTTTTAAAAGGCAACTTCGGTGAAACACTCTATAAACTTTACTTCGAACCCTACAACAAAAAAATCTGGAATACCGACTTGAGCCAGGTGCCTTTGGGTTGGCTGGAGGGTAAACTGCCCATGCCCAACCTGAAAGAAATATTGTTGAGCAACATAGTGCAAGAAGAAGAAGGCGCCATGGTTCATTCTTCTTTTTTTTATGCTAAAAATAATGGTTCTCAGTTCATTATAGATCGGTTATCCGAAGGTTTGCAAATAAAATTGAATCATCCGGTTTCACAACTTTCCAAACAGCGGGGCAAGTGGCAAGTGAACGGAGAAGGCAAATTCGATGCCGTAGTGTATTGCGGAGATGTGCGCCAGCTTCATAAGCTATATGCTTCCGGTGAAGCTGTTTTTCAACAGGCCGCTTTGGATGTGCAGCACCTAAAATCGAATGGTACTTCTAACCTGCTTTGCGAATGCGACCCAACCGATGTAAGCTGGATGTACTTGCCAGGCCCTGAAATTCAAGCTCACCGCATCATTTACACCGGAAATTTCAGCGAAAGCAACAATGGCGAGTCAGCCAAAAATGGTAGAATAAGTTGTACCGTTGAATTTTCGGGTCAGCACGAAGTAGATTTCATGAAGGAGCAAATCAAGCAACTGCCTGGAAACATGCGCTACCTCGACCACAACCATGAGCCCAACAGCTATGTGATTCAGGACGCAGACACACGGGAGAAAATCGCACATCTAAAAAGCCATGCTGAAACTGAAGATTTGTACCTGCTTGGGCGGTTTGCAGAATGGGAATATTTCAACATGGACAAAGCCATGGAAGCCGGATTTGATATGGTTAAAAAGTTTAAGTCTAAGGGAATTCTTCTTTCTTAATATTGGAAAATGTACTTTAAAATCTTTGTGAAACCAAAAGCAATTCAGCCCCAATAAAGCAGTAGATTTAACCTAAAAACAAGCCAACATTTCAACAAAGTACTGCGAAAACATATCTTAAAATTGTTTAAAAATTAAGAAAGTTTAATGCCAATAAATCAATGAATTTACATCTGTACCTTGTTATTTTACCTTAAAATTAATAGTCTAAAATACTGAATTACAAATAGTTAAAATTTTATAAAAAAATATGGTGAATTTTGGTGATTCGTGGTGATTCATCAAAATATTTCCGATAGCTTTGGCCGGCAAGAGTGGGTAAGTGTGCCCACATTGAACTATTCGAAGGTTTAATGATTATTTTTCAAGGAGAATTTGAGTGTAAGATCGACGCCAAGTACAGAACAGTGCTTCCGGCCAGACTCAAGGCATGTCTCCCGGAAAATGAGAATAGTAGCATTGTGGTCACCAGGTCGCAAGAGCCATGCCTCACCATTTTTCCAACCTCAGTTTGGGATGGGATTTTCCAAAAAGTAATCACACTCGATAAGTTTTCTGAAGAAGCCAAAAGATTCCAACGGACCTTTTTAAGAGGAGCCACTACCATTGACCTCGACAACCAAGGCAGGTTCATCGTGCCAAAACTCATGGCCAACTATGCTCAAATTGAAAATGAGTTTTTGATGGTAGGCATAGGAGAAAGAATTGAGCTATGGAAACCCGAATTGTATGAAAAATACCTGATCAACGACCCGGCTGAACTTTCAAAAATGACCGGGAAAATTTTGGGCGAGAAAACCTATTCGTTCGACGTTAATCTTTTCAAAAACTAATGCTTGCCACTTTGGAAACAACATACCACAATCCCGTCTTGCTGCAACAGTCCATCGAAGGGCTGAATTTGCAGCAGGGAGGTGCGTATCTGGATGTGACCTTTGGAGGCGGGGGACACTCGAAAGAAATATTGAGTCAGCTGGAGGGCGGAAGGTTGTTCGCCATTGACCAAGATAACGATGCGGCAGAAAATGCCAAAGCCATTTCAGACAGCAGGTTCACTTTTTATAAAACAAATTTTGCCTACGCTGCCAACTTTCTACAAATGGGCGGCACAACACAATTGGATGGCATTCTGGCAGATTTAGGTGTTTCATCTCACCAGTTCGATACCGGTGACCGTGGTTTTTCGATCCGCTTCGATGGCCCACTCGACATGCGCATGGACAGGCAAGCCAACCTAACAGCTTCCGACATCATTGGCGAATGGACCGCTGCGGAACTTCAAAAAGTGTTGGGCATGTATGGCGAAGTTCACAACGCAAAAACGTTAGCCAATCTGTTGGTGGCAGAGCGAGCCGTGAACCCCATTGAAACTACAGCCCGGTTGAAGGAAATCTGTTTGAAATTAGCTCCCAGGCCTAAGCAAAATCAGTATTTGGCACAGGTGTTTCAGGCTTTAAGAATTGCCGTGAACGATGAGCTGGAAACCCTGAAAACTTTGCTTGAAACCTCGGCCAAACTACTTAAACCAGGCGGCCGACTTGTTGTAATCTCCTATCATTCACTGGAAGATAGGCTGGTGAAAAACTACATGCAAAAAGGAAAAATGTATGGCGATGCAGACAAAGATATTTATGGCAACGAACTGAAACCGCTCGACCCGGTAAACAGGAAAGCCATTGTGCCTCACGATATGGAACTGGCTTTAAATCCAAGAGCCCGAAGTGCTAAATTGAGAGTAGCCCAAAAACGAGGAAAATGAAAGAGGAGCTAACCAATAAACCCAGAGGGCACAAAACTGAAAGCGAAAAAGCCGGAGGGTTGAATCCGTTCAATCTGTTGGCTGGGCTTGATAAACTCGTGCATGTGGACAAGCTTTTTAAAAATGGCGTTCCGGTGGAGCACATGCCAAAAATCGGGTTTCTGTTTGCGCTCTGTCTGGTTTATATCTGGCTCAACCACAAAGGCAACAAAACCATTGTGGAATTGGCAAAAGCCAAGGCAACATTGGAAGACATGCGGGTTCAATACATCACGCAGAAATCTGAGTATATGTTCAAAAGCAAGCAATCGGAGGTAGCCAAAATGGTGCAGCCTTACGGGCTCTTAGAACCAAAAGAACCGCCTAGCAAGCTTGAAAACCTTGGAAAGTAAAACGTAAACTGCAAAAACGAAGAAATATGAATATCAAAAAGTCGATACTGTTGAGGGTGAGAGTAGCTTTTCTATTCATCTGCCTCATTCCGTGCGGTATTTTGTATCGTATATTTTTTGTTCAAAATGTTGTTGGAGATTTTTGGAGATCAAAATACAACAGCTTTACAAAAGGTACAATAAAGGCTACCAGAGGTAATATTTACTCAGACAATGGCAGCTTATTGGCAACTTCCATTCCTCAGTATCGCCTTACTTTCGATGCTACAGCACCAAAAGACGAAATATTCAAAAAAGGCATAGACTCCTTGTCCTATTTGCTTGCATCAAAGTTAAAAAGTCATGAACCGTCTTTTTACAAGCGTTTGCTCATTGATTCCAGGATAAAAAAGAAACGCTATATATTTCTCACCAGGGGTTTCAGTCTTAAATATGAAGACAAACTGGAAATGGAAAAATGGCCGGTTTTCAGACTGGGACGAAACAAAGGCGGTGTCATATTTGAAAAAACGTATAAGCGCTACAAACCGTTTAAAAACCTGGCCATGCGCAGCGTTGGTTTCGTCAATGAAAACAGCCAGGGAGTAGGACTTGAAAAAAGCTTTAACAGACCATTGGCTGGCACTCACGGTTCTGCCACTTTCCAAAAGTTATCGGGTGGACAGTATCGCCCAATTTTTGACGGCACCGAAGTTCGGCCTATAGATGGCTTGGACATTTATACCACGTTGGATGTAAACATACAGGATGTGGCTGAGGCTTCCTTGCTCGAAGCCCTGCAAAGACACAATGCAGAGTATGGGTGTGTTGCCTTGATGGAAGTAAAAACCGGCCATATCAAAGCCATTGCAAACCTGAGCCTTGAAAACGGAAATTATGTAGAAAAATTCAACCACGTGGTGGGACAAAATACAGATCCGGGTTCAACGTTCAAACTCGCCTCATTCATGGCTTTGCTCGAAGATAAATTGGTAAAGCCAACCGACGTGATCGACACCAAAAATGGTGTCTGGAAACTGGACGAAAAGAATGTGATGGTAGATGTGAAAGAAGGCGGCTACGGAAAAATTACCTTTCAAGAAGCATTTGAAAAAAGCTCAAACGTTGCCACATGCGCTCTTATGCAGAAACATTACAGCAGAAAACCTGAAAAATTCATTGAACATCTGGCTCGTTTTGGCCTGACCGAAAATCTACATTTTCAAATAATTGGCTCACAAACCCCTTACATAAAAACACCAGTTGATGCCGAAAACTGGTCGGGCACGACTATACCCTGGATGTCGGTTGGTTATGAAATGCGCATCAGCCCGCTCAACATGTTGGCTTTTTACAACGCAGTGGCCAATGATGGCAAAATGATTCAACCCATCATCGTAAAAGAGGTAAAGCGATTCGACAAAATAGTAGAACGCTTCGAAGCCAAAGTATTGAGAGAAAGTATTTGCAGCAAAGAAACCCGTGACGCTTTGCTCAGCATGATGGTCGGCGTGGTGGAGCACGGAACTGGCAACAAAATCAAAGACAAAAACTACCAGATTGCTGGAAAAACAGGTACCGCACAAAAGCTTGAAAAAGGGAAGTACAGCAGCAATAGTTACTATACTTCATTCATTGGATTTTTCCCTGCCGACAATCCAAGATACACAGGAATTGTGGTCATTGACAATCCTAGAGGTTTTAACCGGTATGGAGGAGATGTAGCTGCTCCGGTCTTTAAAGACGTAGCCGACAAAGTGTTTTCCATTGATCCTGTAATGCACAAGTTGCTGGATGAGAAGAAAGTAAAAACGCTGGAATTGCCAGGACTCCTTGCAGGGCATGTGCAGGATCTACAAAAAGTTTGCAACACTCTGGGAATCAGCAATCACCAGACAAACCCTGCTGATGAATGGGTAGTAGGCAAAAAATCGAACAAGGCCATTGTTTGGAAAAATGTTGACGAAGCAAAGAAAAAAGTGCCTGATGTGCGGGGTATGAGTTTAAAAGATGCACTGTATCTGTTGGAATCAAAAGGATATATGGTGCAGGCACAAGGCAGAGGCAAAGTACAGTCTCAATTGCCCACGGCCAGCACCGTGTTGGAAAAAGGTAAAACAATAAATATTAAACTGGGATAATGGCACTACTGAGTGATCTGCTTTACAAAACTTCCATCCAAGCTGTAATTGGCTTAACCAATATTGAGGTAAGCCAAATTACAGCTAATTCCCGCATGGCCGGGCCGGGGATGGTATTTGTAGCAGTCACCGGCACGGTGGTCGATGGCCATGCTTTTATCCAACAGGCCATTCAGCAAGGCGTGGTAGCTGTGGTTTGCGAATCACTGCCTATAGATGGCGAAGATGCCGATGTGACCTTCGTCCAAGTAAAAGACTCTGCCGAAGCTTTGGGCATTTTGGCTTCTAACTACTATCGAAATCCGTCTTCGAAACTAAAGCTTGTTGGGGTAACTGGCACCAATGGAAAAACCACCATTGCCACACTTTTATACCACCTTTTCATGGAGCTTGGCTACCGCACAGGTTTGATTTCGACTGTGAAATACCATGTGCATGAAGAGGAAATTGAAGCAACTCACACTACTCCCGATGCGGTAAAACTCAACGAACTATTGGCGGCTATGGTGAGAGCAGGTTGTTCACATGCGTTTATGGAAGTGAGCTCACATGCAGTGGTTCAACGTCGCATTGCAGGCCTTCAGTTTACTGGTGCTATTTTTAGTAACATCACACACGACCACCTCGATTTTCACCTCACGTTCGACAACTATATTACTGCCAAAAAACGCTTTTTCGACGATTTACCAGCCACAGCTTTTGCCTTAATCAATGCCGACGACAAAAGAGGGCAAGTTATGGTCCAAAATACAAAAGCAACTAAACACTATTTTTCACTCAGGCACCACCAGGATTTTTCGGCCAGAATTATATCGAACAGCATTCACGGACTCGAGCTAGATGTGCTTGGGCATCAAACATGGTTCAAACTCATTGGCGATTTCAATGCATCAAATCTGCTGGCTGTAATTGCCACAGCCAAACTGTTAAAAGAAGAAGATCAGGAAATTCTGATTCATCTCAGCACCCTGGATGGAGTTTCAGGTCGGTTTGAAAGGGTGGAATCAACAGATGGCGTTACTGCCATTATCGATTATGCTCACACACCGGATGCGCTTCAAAATGTACTCAAGTCATTAAAAGAAGTGCTTGGAGGCAAAGACAACATCATTACGCTGGTGGGTTGCGGCGGCAATCGTGATAAGGAAAAACGCCCGATAATGGGAGAAATAGCGGTAAAAAATAGCGGTAAAACTATTTTTACTTCCGACAACCCAAGAAATGAAGACCCTGAAACCATTTTAGACCAAATGATGGCTGGTTTGGGTGCTACACATAAAAGAAGGGTAAACCGAATAGCCAACAGGGAAGAAGCTATCAAGTTTGCCTGCGATATGGCCAAATCCGGAGATGTGATTCTTATAGCCGGAAAAGGCCACGAAAGCTACCAGGAAATTGAAGGTGTAAAATACCCTTTCAACGACAAAGAAGTGGCGCTTAGATACCTAAACCTTAATCCTAATACCAAAGAATAATGCTATATTACTTGTTTGGGTATTTGGATGACAACTACAACCTGATCGGGGCTGGCGTATTCCGCTATATTTCGTTCAGAGCTGTTGGGGCCATTGTAGTTTCCCTTATCATCACCATTATTTTTGGCAAAAAAATAATCAACTACTTGCAATACAAGCAAATAGGTGAAACAATTCGAATTCTTGGTTTAGAAGGAGAAGAAACTAAAAAAGGAACACCAACCATGGGTGGCTTTATGATCCTGGCCGGCATTCTTATTCCAACGTTGCTCCTCGCCAGGCTCGATAATGTCTACATCATCTTACTCATTATTACTACCATCTGGTTGGGTTTAATTGGCTTTGCCGACGACTACATCAAAATATTCAAAGGCAACAAAGAAGGACTAAAAGGCAAGTTTAAAATTTTTGGGCAGGTTTCTCTGGGAATCATAGTAGGTCTCACTTTGTATTTCCACCCCGATGTAAAAGTGAGAGAATACACCAAGCAAAAGATAAATGTAGCTCAAAATATTGATGGCAATTTTGCAGCAGAGCTTGATAAAGCTGCAGAAAACTCATTCGAATACAAAGATGTTAAATCAACCCGAACAACGATCCCTTTCCTGAAGAATAACCTGCTGGACTACAGCATGTTTGGAAAATGGGGAGGGATGGATTTCACTTGGTTAGTCTATTGTTTCATCACGATTTTTATCGTCACGGCTGTTTCAAACGGCGCCAATATAACCGATGGAATTGACGGTTTGGCTGCAGGAATTTCAGCCATTATAGGTGTCACCATTGCTATTCTGGCCTACGTTTCGGGTAACGCCATTTTCTCCGAGTATCTCAGCATTATGTATATTCCTGCAAGTGGAGAAATGGTGATTTTCTGCGCTGCCTTTGTGGGAGCATGCGTTGGCTTTTTGTGGTATAATTCTTATCCGGCTCAAGTCTTTATGGGCGACACAGGAAGTCTGGCCATTGGTGGAATTATTGCCGTTCTAGCGCTCAGCATTCGAAAGGAATTGCTCATTCCAATTCTTTGCGGTGTGTTTCTTATCGAAAATCTGAGTGTCATGATTCAGGTTACTTATTTCAAATACACAAAAGGAAAATATGGCGAAGGCAGAAGAATTTTCAAAATGTCGCCTTTGCATCACCACTATCAAAAGCTCGGATTCAAAGAACCTAAAATTGTAATCAGATTCTGGATTCTGGGCATTTTTCTGGCTGCAATAACCCTTGGCACTTTAAAATTAAGATAATGAAAATCTGGGATTTACATACGGAAATTGTTGTACTTGGTGCTGGCGAAAGCGGCACAGGTGCAGCGCTTTTGGCAAAAGCCAAAGGCTATTCCGTACTTGTCTCAGATGCCGGCATCATTCAGTTGCCCTATAAAGAATTGTTGCTTCAGGCAGGCATCGAAATTGAAGAAGGAGGACATTCTGAAGATAAATTGCTAAAGGCTGGACTTATTATAAAAAGCCCTGGCATTTCTCCCAAAAGCCCCATTGTGGCTCAGCTAGTACTTCAAGGAACTGAAGTAATTGACGAAGTGGAATTTGCTTCTAGATTTAGTCAATCACTTTCTATCGCCATCACAGGTAGCAACGGCAAAACCACCACAACACTGCTCACCAATCACTTGATGCTTGCATGCGGTCTCCATAGCCGTCTTGGAGGAAATATCGGACAAAGTGTAGCCAGGCAGTTGCTCAATAAAGCACCCGATTGGTTTGTGCTTGAGGTAAGTAGTTTTCAATTAGATGGCACCAAAACTTTCAAACCAAACATTGCCATTCTCACCAATATCACACCTGATCACCTGGACAGGTACGAATACAAGTTTGAAAAGTATGTTGCATCTAAATTTCGAATTGCGGCCAATCAAACTGCGCAAGATTATTTTATTGTGAACGGACAGGATGAAGTGATTGCCGATTATATAGATAACCATCCAATGCATGCAAAACTCATCAGAGTGACACCTGAACAAGGTGGCGATGTTTGGATGGACCAAGCAAATTTTCACTTCAACTTACCCGGAATATCATTTTCTATCCCTCAGAATAAGCTTTCGTTGCGAGGATCTCACAACAAAATGAATGCTATGATGGCCGTTGCTGCTGTTGTTTTGGCAGGAGGTTCACCAGAAAAAATAGTCACTGGACTTTCAACGTTCAAGAATGCCCCACATCGGCTTGAAGAAGCAGGTGAAATTGACAGTATTTTGTTTGTAAACGATTCAAAAGCAACCAATGTAGACTCTGTGAAATATGCGTTGGGAAGCTTTGAACAACCTATTGTACTCATCTTGGGTGGTGTAGACAAAGGCAATGACTACAGCCAAATTGACCATGAAGTCTCCACAAAAGTGAAAGCCATTGTGGCCATGGGAATCGACAACGCCCCCATCATTCGGCATTTTGCTTCCAAAGTAAATAACATGGCAGATACGCATGCCTTAGAGCCTGCAATGGAGGCGGCTTTAGGTTTTGCCACAGCCGGAGATGTGATTTTGCTTTCGCCAGCTTGTGCAAGTTTCGACCTTTTCAAAAATTACGAAGACAGGGGAAGGCAATTTGTAGCTATGGTTCAACAATTTAAACAAGCACGCCATGCAAGCTGAGTTGGTTGAAGAAAAAGACCACAATATGCGCCAATGGTTGAGAGACAACCTGAAAGGTGACCCCATTATTTGGTTTGTGGTGGGCGCCCTTTCGCTCATCAGCATTGCGGCTGTCTACAGTGCTACTGGCAATCTGGCTTACAGAAAAGCAGACGGAAACACCGAGTTTTTCCTGTTTAAACATGCAGGTTTAATGGGTGTAGGTCTCTTACTCATGTGGCTGGTTCACAACATTCCATACCGCTACTTTCCTCGTTTGTTTCAAATTGGATTAATTACTTCTATTCCTCTGTTACTCTTGGCTCGCATCACTGGCACGGCAGTAAACGAAGCATCAAGATGGCTCACAATCCCGATTATCAATCAGGGCTTTCAGCCTTCAGATCTGGCCAAAGTTTCGCTCATTGGTGTAGTGTCTTTCTTGCTGTCTAAGCAACAACACAGCTCTGTAAAAGATATCAAAGATCATTTTCCAATGTTCGCCTGGATCTATAGCATTTTTGCTTTGGTAGCACTTACCAACAACTCAACAGCGCTCATGTTATTGGTTACCAGTGTTTTACTAATGTTTATAGGCCGGGTTCGTTTCAAGTTTATTGCTTGGTTCATAGGAGCAGGACTTGTGTTAGGCATTTTGGCCAACCTGGCCGGTCAACGTGGCGGAACAGCTCAGAACAGGATTAAATCGTTTTTCACAGAAAAGGAAATACCATATCAGGCGCAGCAAAGCTACATAGCCATTGCTCGTGGTGGCTGGTTTGGAGAAGGGCCCGGAAATAGTCACCAGAAAAACCTGATACCTCACCCTTACAACGACTTTATATATGCCATCATTATCGAGGAATACGGCATGTTCGGAGGCATAGTGGTGCTTTTTCTCTTTCTCATTTTGCTTTATCGGGGCATGGTCACGGTGGCAAACAGCAAAAATCCTTTTGGTGGTTTGCTCGCTGGCGGGCTCAGTTTCAGCATTGCTATTCAAGCCATTATAAACATGGCTGTAGCTGTTGGCCTGTTCCCCATCACCGGGCAACCCTTGCCTTGGGTGAGCATGGGCGGTACCAGCTTGCTGTTTACTGGGGTCACTTTTGGTATTATTTTAAGTGTGAGCCGGGGCGATCAGGCTGCACTTTCAGATTCTAAACTGGTTAGAAATGTGGTCAAAAGAACAGCAGTTTAGAGTGATAATTAGTGGCGGTGGCACAGGCGGACATATTTTTCCGGCCTTAGCCATAGCCAAAGAAATTAAAACCAGAATGCCTGATGCCAACATCTTGTTTGTTGGAGCTCAAGGCAGAATGGAAATGGAAAAAGTGCCTCTTGAAGGCTTTGAAATCATTGGATTGAACATCAGTGGACTACAAAGAAGGCTGACAATAAAAAATATGGCTGTACCGGTGAAACTGGCAGGAAGTTTGGTAAAAGCGTGGCGAATTGTTCGCAGCTTCAAACCGCATGTAGCGGTAGGGGTTGGCGGCTATGCCTCTGCCCCTACCCTTTTTGCTGCCTCGCTAGCTGGAGTGCCTACTTTGGTTCAAGAACAAAATTCTTATGCAGGTCTTACCAATAAATTGGTAGCCCGGAAGGCAGGCACCATTTGCGTGGCCTACCAAGGCATGGAGAAATACTTCCCTGCCGAAAAATTAAAGTGGCTTGGCAATCCTGTTCGCCAGGATATCATCAGCAACACCATTTCGAAATCAGTTGCATTAGCTCATTTCGATCTTCAACCTGGCAAGCCGGTTCTGCTTGTCGTAGGTGGAAGTTTGGGTGCACTCACCATCAACCAAAGCATATTAGAAGGTATTGCAAAACTTAAAGAACATAAAATTCAACTGATTTGGCAAACCGGTAAATCTTTCACAGAACAAGCCCAGGCAGCTTCTACAAACAACCATTTGGTTTGGACCAATTCATTCATCAGCAATATGGCTATGGCATACGCTGCGGCAGATGTAGTGGTGTCGAGGGCAGGCGCTTTGTCAGTTTCAGAACTTTGCCTGGTGGGCAAACCAGTCATTCTGGTACCTAGCCCCAATGTGGCCGAAGATCATCAGACAAAAAATGCAAGGTCGCTCGAACTGGCTCAGGCAGCTGTATTGCTTGCCGACAAGGATGCGAAGACGAAACTGGTTTCCCTTGCCATTGAATTGATAAACAACGAGCAAGAAAAAACTAGCCTGTCGGCCAATATCCGCAAACTGGCAAAACCAGATGCTACAGAAAAAATAGTGGACGAAATCTTAAAACTGGCGCAACATGGATAATATTAGGCTAGACCAATTTCGCTTCCTTTATTTCCTTGGCATTGGCGGCATTGGCATGAGTGCTCTTGCTCGTTGGTTTCATGTGAACCAAAAGCAGGTTTTTGGGTATGACAAAACCCCATCCTCACTTATAGATAGTTTGCAGGCTTCAGGCATTCAAGTGCATTTTGAAGACCATGTTGATACCATTCCGGCTGAAATTCTGGCCAATCCTGCCGACACCCTGGTGGTACTTACTCCGGCTATTCCGAAAGATCAACACCAATGGGCATATTTCAGAGCAAACGGATATTTGATTAAAAAACGATCTGAAGTACTGGGCTTGATTGCCTCGGAAAGTAAAACGCTGGCTGTTGCAGGCACTCACGGCAAAACTACTACCTCAAGTATGCTGGCTTGGCTTTTGCACGACAATCAACTGCCAATTACAGCCTTTCTGGGTGGTCTCTGCGTAAATTTTGGAGGCAACTTTATTCTCAGCAACAAGCCAGCAGTCGAATCGCTGGTTGTAGCCGAAGCCGATGAATTCGACCGTTCGTTTTTGCGACTTTTCCCTGATGTCGCTATTGTAACGTCTGCTGATGCCGATCACCTCGATATTTATGGCACCGAAGCCAATTTACATGAATCTTTCGCCCAATTCATTGGCCAAATAAAGCCCGGTGGATTGTTGGTTATCCGACATGGACTTCCTTTAAATTTCAAGGTTCAGCCAGGTGTGAAGGTAATAACTTACGGCGACAACCAAGCTGACTTTTGGGTAGAAAATTTAAGGCAAGAATCTGGTTTTCAGGTATTTGATTTAGCAGGCAAAAATACTGCACCAGAAACTTATCAATTGCAGCTGGCAGGCATGCATAACGTAGAAAATGCACTTGCTGCATTAATTGTGGGTAAAGCACTAGGCTTGCAGGAAAAAGGACTGAAATCTGCACTGAAAAACTTCAAAGGTGTTTCAAGAAGGTTTGAATTCGTAATTCGCAACCAACAATTCCTTTTTGTAGACGATTACGCCCATCACCCAAAAGAAATTGAAGCCTTTGTTAAAGGCTTGAGAATGGTGGCTTCCGGAAAGGAAATTACGCTGGTTTTTCAACCTCATTTGTTTTCCAGAACCCAGGATTTTGCGCCTGAATTTGCCAAAGCATTAAGCCTCGCCGATAGTGTGTATTTGCTCGATATTTACCCCGCCAGGGAGATTCCTATAGAAGGTGTGGATTCCGGAATTATATTTAAAAACCTAACCTGCAAATTCAAAAAACAAGTGAGCAAAGAAGCCTTACTTGATGAGCTTTCTGTCAATACTCCTGAAGTGCTGGCCACTGTTGGCGCCGGAGATATTGACAGATTGGTACAACCCATAAAAAAATTGTTGGAGCAAAAACAGGACAGGGGGA
>JBBRCC010000083.1:0-20593 GCA_038205175.1 Cytophagales bacterium
GGTTTACTGAAATTGGCAGCAATGGAAAAAGCTGTAAATGCTGTTTATACCAATGATGAAACCAAACGCAAATTTCAAATTTTAGCAAGAGAAGTTTTTAAGAAATATAAGGCATTGCAGCCTGACAAAGTTCTAAACCAATATGCACCAAGAAAAGATGCGATTGATGTAATATACACCGCCATTGAAGACAATATTGAAAGTGCTGATGTAGCTGAAATAATGAAGAAGATCCAAAACGTTGTCGATGAATCTATTGAAAATATGGTTGCAGAACCAACAAACGACAGCGGTAAACTCATTGACCTAAGCGGGCTAAATTTTGAATTGCTGGAGCAATACTTCCTGAAAACAAAAAATAAAAATGCTACTGTTCAATCATTGAAAGACAAGATTGAGAAACAACTCAAACAAATGGTGGAACGCAATCCATTGACAGTAGACTATTACAAGCGTTATCAGGAAATCATAGAGGCATATAATCTCGGCAAAGACGAAGTCGTAATTAAGGAAACATTTAGAAAGCTCATCGAACTCGTCAACTCTTATTCAGAAGAAGAAGCCGACACAAAGCGGGAAGGACTTACAGACGAGCAAAAAGCAATCTTCGATATTTTAAGACACGGCAAAAAACTGGAAGAAAAAGAAAAGAATGAGATAAAGAAAATATCAGTTGAATTACTTGAAGAACTGAAACAAGAGAAATTGAAAGTGGAGCAATGGGCAGACAAATCAGTTACAGTTGCTGCTGTTTTCAACTTTATAAACAATACACTTTACCAAAAACTACCTTATCCGTCGTTTTTGACAGACGATATTGATTTAAAAACCAATATTATATTTGAGCATTTAAAAAATCAATACTATGGTGGGGGAAAAAGTGTTTATGGTAAATATTAATTTTGCCTAATATGAAACCGAAAAACAACCAAATCACCCTTCGCTTTTTAGCCGAGCCGGGCGATGTTAATTTTGGCGGAAAAGTGCATGGCGGCGCTGTAATGAAATGGATTGACCAGGCTGGTTATGCATGTGCGGCCAACTGGTGCGGCGAGTATGCTGTAACCGTTTATGTAGGCGGCATTCGGTTTATTCATCCCATTCAGATAGGCAATTTGGTAGAAGTTAGAGCCAGATTGATACTTACAGGCACCACGTCTATGCACATTTCTGTAGATGTGTTTAGCAAGAAAATCAACAAAACGGAATATCGTCACAACACGCATTGCATCATTATTTTTGTAGCAATGGACGAAGATGGAGAATCGTCTGAAGTGCCTAAATGGAAGCCGGAAACAGATGAGGAAAAACAACTAGAGCTTCATGCCAGGAAATTGATGGCCTTGCGCAAAGGATTGGAAGATGAAATGGGGCAATTTTTGGCGTAATATTAAAACACAAGCCAAGCCCAAAACATAACCGCAACAAAGGCAAGAACCGGACCTACCACAATCATCAGCAATCCTCCGTTTCGAAAATATTTTTGCTCGATCATACCTGTTGAAAAGGCTACTGCATTGGCAGGTGTAGACACTGGAAGAATGACAGCTGATGAACAGCTGAGTGCAATGATTAATGGAACTGCAAACCCGTAAATTCCTGGAAGTGAAAGTCCTATGGGAACAAGAATAGAAGCTGCAGCTGTGTTGCTCATCACATTTGAAAGCAACACACTTATCAAGCTAAAGCAAAATGCTATGACGCCAATGTGAAATGGTAATTCCAACAAGTTGTCCATCACAATTTGGGTGAGCCCAACCTGAACCATGGCAATACCCAACGAAAGGCCACCAGCTACCAGCATCAACGTATCCCAGGGCAACTTGCGTACATCTTCTGCCTGCACAATTTGAAACATCGTGAGTGCAACAATGGGAATGGCCGAAGTAGCTGCAACCGGAATGCCGTGAAGTGGCTCTGAAAGCCACATCAACAAGGTTACAATTAAAATGGTAAGCACAACACTGCGTTTGAAAACGCCGGCATCTACTTCTGGTTTTGATATATGAAACATGCCCATGTCTACAGCACTGAAATCAAATTTTTTCACCAGAAACAGCCAAAACAGGTACACGCAAATGATGCCAGTAGGCAAGCCAAACAGCATCCAGTCAACAAAATTAATGGTGATACCTATTTCTTGCAAGGCACCCACTGCAATGGCATTTGGCGTGCTGCCAATTATAGTGCCCATACCTCCAAATGTGGCCGCTGCCGGAATCCCCACAAGCATGGCTTTGGTGTAAGGTGAAGTTTTCCCAAGCTTTCTGGCCAAAGGCAAAATAGAGGTAACCATCATGGCTGTTGTTGCTGTGTTCGACATCAACATGCTGCCGAAAGCAGTGGTCAACATTAAACCCAAAAGTAGTTTTTCAGGGTTTTGACCGAAACGGTCGACAGTTTTTTTGAATAAATAAGTATCAAGTTGAACCAAGCTCAAACCTTCTGCAAGGAAAAAGCCGCCCAGCAACAACCAGATAACCGAGCTTGTCCATGTGCCCAAATACACTTCAATAGGTTTGCCATATCCTGGCAAAATAAAATCGGTTCCGAAAGCAACAAGCAAACTGGCAATGATAAAAATGCCTACTGCAAATGGAGGTAGAGACTCGGTAACCCAAAGTCCGACTGACAAAGTGGAAAGAAAAAAAACAAAATTAACGTCCATGCCATATCCTAAACTTTTAAAAAAGTAGGCTGCGATGAGCGCCAAAACGAAATTGCCTGTAAAAGTTGATGTGTTAAAAATCCAATTTAAACGCAATTTGCGGTAGAGACTTATAGCGGCGTTTCTGGAGTCATTGTAAAGCATATCAAATTGGTTTTCCTCTAAATTTTGATTCCAAAGGTACAGTGCACTTCCTTACAACCGGTTGATCTTCTTACCTGGAGCCAAATTGAAAAGAATTATAACTCGAATTTGTGTTAAAATCCCTTTGTTTTGCTGTTCAACTATACCAACACCTCAAAATGCAATACAGATTATTTGGTAGCACCGGCCTCAGGGTTTCGGAACTTTGCCTCGGCACCATGACATTTGGAGAAGAATGGGGCAATGGCGCCAATTACGATACTTCAAAAAAGATATTTGAAAAATATGCCTCGGCTGGCGGTAATTTTATCGATACAGCAAACCGATACACCGACGGAACAAGTGAAAAGTTTATCGGCGATTTTATTGCTGCCGATCGAGATCGGTTTGTGCTTGCCACCAAATACAGTCTGTTCGACAAACGTGACGATGTAAATGCAACTGGCAATCACCGCAAAAACCTCATGCGGTCTGTGCATGAGTCGCTTGAAAGGCTGCAAACTGATTACATAGACCTGCTTTGGCTTCACATGTGGGATTTCACCACGCCTGTAGAAGAAGTGATGCGTGGCCTCGATGACTTGATTCGGATGGGTGTTGTTCACTATGTTGGCATTTCTGATACACCAGCATGGATTGTAGCCAAAGCCAATACTATGGCAGATTTACGAAACTGGACACCTTTTGCAGGCATTCAAGTAGAGTATAGCCTCATACAACGCACTGCAGAGCGGGATTTGATTCCAATGGCCAAGCATTTTGGCCTTGCCATCACACCCTGGGCACCGTTGGGTGCTGGTATGCTCACCGGCAAACACAACGAAAAACCTGCAGAAGGAGCACGGTTAAAAGCAGCGAGTGTAAAAATGAGCGAGCGCAACCTGACCATTGCCCGTAAAATCACAGATTTAGCTCAGCAAATGGGGTGTACACCATCCCAGCTGGCACTGGCATGGATTCGAAGCAAAGGTCCTGAGTTTTTGCCCATCATCGGTTCTAGATCGGAAGCACAAATTACAGATACATTGGCATGCTTACAGGTGAACCCAGAACCAGAAGTTTTGGCTGCGCTAGATAAAATATCGGCCATAGAATACGGTTTCCCTCACGATTTTTATAAAACTCCCGGCGTGCAGGATGTTCTATATGCCGACAACAAAGAAACATTCAAGCAAAGGAGGTTTTAGATCTTATGATTAAAAAGGTTAGAATAAGGAACTTCAAACGAATTGAAGATCAAACTTTTGAACTTACTGACTTCGATTTATTGGTCGGAAGCAACAACAGTGGCAAAAGCTCTTTTCTTCAGGCACTGAGCATCTGGCAATTTTGTGTTGAACAATTTAAAAGAGTAAAAAGAGCGGGGAAAACAGGCATTCAAATTGTTTTGCCCAATTTCACAGCACTCCCACTTCCGGAATTCAATTTAATTTGGTTTGAGAAAACGGAAAGAAAATACCCAAAAGTAAATGGGTCTAAAAAACAAGAGTTTATTCTGGTCGAAATTGAAGTATTCTGGCATGACGCTCAACTTATCGAGACCTCCCTCTGCATTCAATTGAGATATCAATCTCCCCAATCAGTGTATGCAATCCCTTCGAAAGGTTGGGCTGATTTTAATGAGTTAAGCACTTCATCAAATTTCCCCGTGGTGGTTTATGTGCCACCTTTCTCTGGTCTTGAACCCAAGGAAAGATGGTTTGATGAAGGAAATATTCGGGAACAGGTAGGTAAAGCTCAACCTGGTTCTGTTTTAAGGAATTTACTTTTTCGAGTAGTTGATAAGGATGTACTACTTTCTAACAATCAACAATGGTTGGAAATTCAACTAAAGGTTAAAGAGTGGTTTGGAGTAACATTGAATCCTCCTCAGTACGAAAAAGGGCAAAGTTTAAATATTGAGTTAACATTTGATTCGAATGATAAAACCTATGATGTAATTGCAGGAGGAAGCGGTTTTCACCAGGTATTAACACTTTTTGCGTTTCTATTTGGCTACAGTGGCATCACTACAATACTATTTGACGAACCAGATGCCCATTTGCATTCAAACCTTCAAAGGCAAATTTTAAGTTACTTCAGGCAGCAAAAACAAGTTCAATTTATAATTGCCACACACTCCGAAGAATTCATAAAGTCAGTTAGTGCAAATTCTATTCTTTCATTGCTTTCTGGCACTCCAAAGCGTGTACAAACTTCTGAGGCTGTGGTAAAAGCGATGAGCGAAGTAAAAAACCAAGATATTATTCAAACAAAGGAATCTCCTTTTGTTCTGTATCTGGAAGGTGAAGATGACGACCGAATATTGCGAAGCTGGGCAGAAGTTGCTAAATTCCAGCAGGTTTATTCTCGATTTCATATTGTTTTTATGAGAGGCCCATCGAAAGAAGAAATGAAATCTCAGATGGACACCCATTTTCAAGCCTTGAAAGAAATTAATCCAGGTATATCAAGAGTGGCTCTGTTCGATAGAGATGAAAGCAATTCTTTCCACCCGGAACCTGGTAATTTTGTGTTAAAAAAGTGGAAAAGACGAAACATAGAAAACTACTTGCTCAACCCAATTGCTTGGAAGCAAGCGGTTTTAGATTCATTGAATGAAAAAGAATTCGATCTGTTAAACAATGATTATAGGGTAATTATTGATAACTTTTTTGGAAATCAAAACCTCACTTTATCTGGAAATCAAACATGGACAAATTTGAGTGCAAATATTTTTGAAGAAGTCGACGGAAAAAGGATTCTGTTTGAAAATCCCAATAGTTTGTTCCATACCATCAAGGCAGCAAGAGGTTTGGCCATTAACCGTGAGAAAGTATCCATTAATTTTACAAAGGAAATTCTTCATCAAGATGTTTTTGCTTTTTTCGAACACTTGAAATCAGTTGTTTCTCCGACCTCATGAACGCAGGAGCCATAATTTATTTGTTGAACTATGTTTTAAAGAAGGTTGCTGTTGTCCTTTTTATTTTTATTTCGTCCGTTCTATTTGCACAATCCTACGAAGTTGTTCGGGGCGATACCTGCAACCGGCAAGATTTTCATGGCCGAAGGCAGGGGCTTTGGCGTTGCTTAGACAACAACCTGAATCTGATAATGGAATGTAAATACCTGAACGACAAACCTGTTGGCAACATCACCTATTACAAAAAAAACAAAAAACAGTTGGTAATCGAAACCCGTAAAAATGAAACCCGCTTGCTTTGGTACCATTACACAGGTCTGAAAACCAAAACAGGAACTTTAGAAAAACGAGGTAAAAAATGGGTGTTTGCCAATGAAAGAAACCGCAAACTAAAAAAGAAGGACTCCGAATTTCTGGCAGACATCATTCAATTGGATGCATCGTTTCCTGGTGGGTATTTAGAACTTTTTCATTATGTAAAGAAGAACCTAAAATATCCTCCTGCGGCCATGAATGCCCGAAAAACAGGAACTGTTTTGTTGTCTTTCGACATAGTGGAAAATGGCGATGTGGTTGATGCCAGGGTTATTTCGGCCTTCGATAAGGAATGTGCGGAGGCAGCCAGAAAAGCTGTGGCAGAAGTGCCTCGTTGGCGGGCAGCAAGTGTGTTGGGCTTTCCCGTCCGATCGAAGCAAGTGGTACCCATTCGCTTCAATTTTTAGTATTTCCGCACTTCATTTTTCCTATTTGACCAAAGTTTGACAAACTTGCCCCAAAAATTCGAAGGGTCTAACATGCATATCCCATTCAATAAAACCAAAATTGTGGCCACAGTAGGGCCAGTAAGCAATACCAAAGAAATGCTCATTAAACTGGCAGTGGCTGGTGTAGATGTATTTCGGCTCAATTTTTCTCATGGCACCCATGAAGTTCACCAAACTGTAATCAATTCTCTCAAAGAAATCAGAGAGGAATTTGGATACAATTTTGCCATTCTTCAGGATCTGCAAGGCCCTAAAATCAGGGTTGAAGAAGTGGAAAATAATGGGGTACCTTTGGTGGCAGGCGACGACTTTGTCATCACTATCGACAGGGTTATTGGAAACAGCCAGAAGGCAAGTACCAGCTACCAGGGCTTGCCAACAGACGTTCAGTCTGGAGATGCCATTTTAATCGATGATGGCAATATCGAATTGAAAGTGGTGTCAAAAAACGAAAAGGAAGTTTTTACCAAAGTAGTGTATGGTGGCACGCTTAAATCTCGCAAAGGCATTAACCTGCCCAACACAAATGTATCAGCTCCATCATTGACCGAAAAAGACCATGTCGATTTGTTGTTTGGTCTGCAAAATGATGTAGATTGGGTGGCCTTGTCGTTTGTTAGAAATGCAGAAGACGTTACCTCTCTCAGGCAAATCATTCTCGAAAATAATAGTGAAGCTCGGATTGTAGCCAAAATAGAAAAACCTCAGGCAGTAGAGCATATTGATGCCATTATAGAAGCAACAGACGCCATCATGGTTGCCCGGGGAGATCTTGGGGTAGAAATTGAAATGGCAGATGTGCCTGTGGTGCAAAAAATGTTGGTGCGCAAATGCAATGAAGCCGGCAAACCTGTGATTGTGGCTACCCAAATGATGGAGAGCATGATTGAAAATCCCCGGCCGACCAGGGCAGAAGCAAACGATGTGGCTAATGCAGTAATGGACGGTGCCGACGCAGTGATGTTAAGTGCTGAAACTGCTTCAGGCAAGTTTCCTGAGTTGGTGGTGAAAAGCATGAGCAAAATTATTACAGCCATCGAGGAAGGCATGTCAGCCATTTATCATAGAAATTTCGAACCCAATCCAAACCTCAACACATTCAGATCCGACATGGTGATTCATTCTGCCTGCATGTTGGCCAAAAATGTGAACGCAGACGCTATTTGTTCGCTAACAGGTACAGGATATTCCGCTTTTGCCATTTCCAGAGAACGACCGGTAGCCAATATTTTTATCTTCAGCAGGAACCGAAAACTCATCAATAAATTGTCATTGCTTTGGGGTGTACGCATGTTTTATTATGAGCGGCATAAAGCCACTGATGAAACCATAGCGGAAATCGAAACCATACTTAGAGCTAAAAATCTTCTCAAAGTTGGCGACAAATACATAACCCTGGCCAGTATTCCCATTGAAGACCGACAACGGGTGAACA
Source organism: Cytophagales bacterium (assembly GCA_038205175.1). Lineage (GTDB taxonomy): Bacteria > Bacteroidota > Bacteroidia > Cytophagales > Flexibacteraceae > JBBRCC01. The sequence goes on from JBBRCC010000083.1 coordinate 7,917, forward strand.
TGATGAAACTGAGTAGCGTGAAGGAGTAATTCAAATTTGACTTTCTCGATTAAAAGCAACTTTTTAGCGGCCTGAATTTCAGGCCGCTTTTTTTACACCAAAACTCATGAGAACATTCGCTCCACTCCTATTTTTTTGTTTGGTCTTTAGTGCCTCAGTGGCTGAGGTCAGACTTTCCAAAGCGTTCTCCGACAACATGGTTCTTCAGCGCCAGCTTCCTATAAAAATCTGGGGCTGGGCCGATGCAAAAGAGAAAGTCACTCTGCAGTTAGGAAAAAGTAAAGCCAAAGTTCAACCCGGCAAAAATGGATATTGGTTGGCCACTTTGCCACCTATGGAAGCTGGAGGCCCTTATTCCCTCACCGTGCAAGGCAAAAACTCCCTCCTGCTTTCCAACATATTGATTGGCGAAGTTTGGCTCGCTGGAGGGCAAAGCAATATGGAATGGAAACTAGGCAACAATATAAATAACCATTTGCAAGAAATTTTGGATGCAAACTATCCCCAAATCAGGGTATTGAATGTCGACAATAAAACTGCATTTACTCCACTCCCTGATATTGAAAGCAAAGGCTGGAAAGTATGCAGTCCCGGTACAGCGGGCGATTTTTCTGCAGTTGCGTATTTCTTTGCCAGACACCTCTGGAACAAATTCAAAGTGCCCGTCGGTATCATTCAAAGCGAATGGGGTGGAACGCCTGCCGAAGCCTGGACAAGCGTAGAAGCGCTTGCCACCATGCCCGATTTTGCTGGAGACTTGGAAGAGGTAAAAAAATGGGTGAAAGACCCATTGTCATCCATCAAAGATAGTCCTGAAGCCAAACTTAAATATTCAGAAGCCATTGCTCAACATGATTTAGGTTTGCAGGAAGCCGAAAACGCTCGCTGGTACCAGCCAAACATAAATGAATCAGATTGGAAACCAATTCAAGTGCCGGGTCTTTTCGACAGTGAAGTTTACCCGGGTTTCGATGGCCTGGTTTGGTACCGGAAAACCATTGAGCTCCCAGCTCAGACAGAAGGGTTGGAAGGTTCTATTACCTTAGGAAAAATTGATGATGCTGACTCCGTTTGGGTAAATGGTGTAATAGTAGGTGGATTATTTAACCCCCGATGGGGACGACGTTATGTGCTACCAAAAGGCATAATCAGGTCGGGCAAAAACACCATTGCAGTTCGGGTGCATGACAGCGGAGGCGAGGGTGGATTTATTTCTACAAATGCTGATGTTTATCTTTCAGTGGGCTCTGGCAACTTTCCATTGGCTGGAGAATGGTTGTCCAAGCCGAGCGCACAACAAAATCTACTCCACCCACCGCCTACACCCATTCTCTTTCATTACACAGCCACGTGCCTATACAATGCCATGCTGAAACCTATTGTCCCTTTTGGCATCAAAGGTGCGATTTGGTACCAAGGTGAAAGTAATGCGGCCAAAGCATGGCAATACCGCACCTTATTTCCTTTGATGATCAATGATTGGCGAAAACAATGGAACCAGGGCGATTTTCCATTTCTGTTTGTGCAACTGGCCAATTTTCGTAAAGCTGACAGTGAACCCACCGAAAGCGAGTGGGCAGAACTTCGGGAAGCGCAAACACAAACCCTTTCACTTCCGAATACGGGTATGGCAAACATCATCGACATTGGCGAAGCAGGAGATATTCATCCAAAAAACAAGCAGGACGTTGGTTTCAGACTTGGTTTACAGGCTCAAAGAGTGGCTTACGGCGATAAAAATGTAGTAGCTGACGGGCCAACTTTTAAAAATGCCCGTCGAGATGGAAACTCCATGCGCATTCTATTCGACCATATTGGCTCAGGACTTATGCTCAACGATAAATACGGCTATGTAAAAGGATTTGCTGTTGCAGGTGAAGATGGGAAATACTACTATGCTTCGGGTAAACTCGACGGAAATGAAGTTGTATTACAAACTTCAAAAGTTCCTGAACCTAAGTATGTTCGGTATGCCTGGGCTAATAATCCTGACGATGCTAATTTGTATAACAAAGAAGGTTTGCCAGCTGGCCCGTTTCGGACAGATACTTTTAAAGGACTTACACAGCCCTGATAGAACATTCTCGAACCAGTTTTAGAGAATTCTGAAGCTAATTTCCTTCTCAGTTCAGCCTTTTTCTGGTTGGTCGAACGGGACCTTCAGGTATGATAATTTCAAACTCTACCCTCCTATTCATGCGTCGGTCTCTTTCATTCATTTCCTCTGAAACAATAGGTTTTTCACTGCCGTATCCAATGGCTGTAATACGATCTGGTGCAACATAGCCACTGGCAATTATATATTCTTTGATAGCTTCTGCCCTGGCTTTCGAAAGTTTCAAGTTGGCATCTAAGTCGCCAGTTTGATCTGTATGGCCAGAAATATTAAGCTTAACTTCCGGATGATCTATTAAAAAGTTCATCACCCTGTCCAGGTCGGCATGCATGATCTCTGCAATTTGGGAACTGCCGCCTTCAAACTCAACACTGGTAAAGGTAATTTTCTGGCTTTTGATGGTGGAAGCTTTGGTGTTGATGGAAGTATCGCCTGCGAGAAAAAACATTTTCTCAATTCTGAAAAAGTCGTCGCCTTGAATCACTAATAGGTAATTGTTTTGATTAATTAGGCTGAAATCGAAACTACCGTCTGGCCTCACAAACTTTGGCACAACTTCAATGCCGTTGTCAAGATCAATAACTGTTACTACGCCTTCCAAAGGCTTTCCAGTTGAATCGGTAATGGTGCCGCTAAATGAAGTGGTGGCAAGGGGTTGCGCCTCCATAGGCAAAGGAAACGAATATAGATTCAGGTTCTTTAAATCATTGCTGTCAGACCTGGCATAATATAGTTTTTTGGCGTCCTTATCGATTGTGAAATAATATTCACTGCCTTTGCCGTTCACCAAAGGGCCAATATTGTATGGTTCAGTCCATTGCCCGTTGCGGTAGTATGTTTTGTAGATATCGAAATCGCCAAAATTAAGCATGTGTCCATTCGAACTAAAATAAAGCACTTTGAACTGAGGGTGCACAAACGGACTCACTTCATTTCCTCTGGTGTTTACAATAGGCCCAAGATTCATAGCCCGGCCCCACATGCCACTGGATTGTTTTATAGAAATAAAAATATCGCTCAACCCAAAACCACCAATCCGGTTGCTGGCAAAATACAAAGTATCTTCTGTGGGCGACAAGGCAGGTTGCGAATCCCAAGCCCGGCTATTTACATTTGGGCCCAGGTTTTTGGTATTGCCCCATGTGCCATTTGGAGTAAGTTCAGCCTGGAATAAATCACAATCTCCATAGCCTTTCGGATAGTTACACCGGGCAAAAATCATGGTTTTCCCATCTTTGGAAATAATAGCTGATCCTTCATTAAACTCTGTATTCAAATCCTTTAGCGGATAAGATTCATCCCAAAAACCTTCGTACCCAGGACTGATGTAGATATCTTCATTTGCCACAATGTTTGCGGTGATGTTGAGTTCCCTTTTGCGGGTGCGCTTCGATGAAAAAAACAAGGTATCACCTCCAGGCGACAAACTCGGAGCATAATCAGGGAACCTTGAATTGATTTCCGGTCCCATATCGACAAGTACACCTGTGGGTGGTCTCAGTGTATCAATTCCCCTGCGAAACTCAACCAGTTCGTAATAGTAGTCTAATGGAATAAAATAGTCTTTCTGGTTTTTATCCAGACCCTCAAAATATTGAATAACTGTTTCGTGATTTATGTCCTGGCGGTGATGCTTCAATACTAAACGAAACATGGACTTCGCCCGCTGAATGTCTGCCATTTTTTCATATAGTTGTGCCAACTTCCAAATCATGCGGGTATCCGAGTAGAAATTCCTGATACCAAAATTGCTTACGTAAGCCTCAAGAGCGGGCAATAATTTGGCATATTGTTCCTTCCGCTCCAGCTTCTGTATTTTCTTAAGTTTCTTAAAATCCTGGTAGTAAAATAGTTTGTTGACATTCGGAAAATCAATTGGGAAACGCTGAAAATGAGGATTTTCACCAATCTTGGCCTTCATAGAAGTTAGTTTGTATTTGTCTTTTGCTTCCTTCTTTTTCTTTTGGGCTAACACCTGATTGAAACCTGAAAGCAGCGCAAAAAGCGGCAGCCAAAGGAGTATTTTTTTCAGGTATTTTAAAAGGAGCATGTAGGCCTTTAACTATTCGGATTTGGGGGTGCAAATTCGAAAATCTATCTTAGAACTTCGGAATTTTCATCAAAAATAAGGCAAATAGCAATTTGAGTAACATTTTGTCAGGCAAGCAATTGATGGCACAACCATTGACATCATTGATTCCGCATGCAAGAATGATTTGTTTGCTTTACCTTTGAATGGTTAACACGATTAGCTAATGGCGAGAAAAGATGAAAATTTGGAAACCATACCCTTGGTTACCACCGAAGAAGACTTATTCAACAATGACGAAATATTTCCTGAAACGATACCCATACTTCCTGTAAAAAATGTTGTGCTTTTTCCGGGTGTGGTTTTGCCCATCACCGTTGGCAGGCAGCGTTCCATCAGACTGGTAAAAAAAGCCTACAAAGGTGATCGCATCATAGGTGTGGTGGCTCAAAAAAATAAAAATGAAGAGCCGGGTTTCGACGATTTATACCATGTAGGGACTGTAGCCCACATAGTTAAATTACTTGTGCTTCCCGATGGCAATACCACCATCATTATTCAAGGGCGCAAAAAGTTTGAAATTGAGGAAATTACTAACGCAGACCCTTACCTATCTGCTAAGGTAAAATACGTGTCGGATGAGTTTCCGGACAAACCCAAAAAGGAAACAAAAGCACTTTTGCAGTCGCTGAAAGAAACAGCTACTAAAATTCTCAGGCTCAATCCTGAGATTCCACAAGAAGCTCAAATAGCTATCGACAATATTGAAAGTCCTGGTTTCCTAACCCATTTTCTGGCGTCGAATGTGAATGCCAGTTTGGAAGAAAAGCAAAAATTGCTCGAAATAAACGACGGCGTAGAGCGAGCTAATCAACTGCTTATGCACCTGATGCGGGATATGCAGTTTCTGGAATTGAAAAACCAAATTCAGAACAAAGTCCACTCCGATATCGACCAGCAACAGCGTGACTACTTTATCCGTCAGCAAATCAAAGCTTTGCAGGACGAACTAGGCTACGAAAATACCGATCAGGATATTGAAAAACTGAGGGAACGGGGTGCTAAAAAGAATTGGCCTGAAGGTGTAAAAAACCATTTCAACAAAGAATTGGACAAACTGGCCCGCATAAATCCCATGGCAGCAGAGTTTCCAGTAGCCATGAACTATGTGGAATTTATGGTTGAAATGCCATGGAACGAAAGCACCAAAGACAATTTCAACCTGAAACGAGCCAAGAAGATTTTGGATGGGGATCACTTCGGCATGGAAAAAACAAAAGAGAGAATACTCGAGTATTTGGCGGTGCTAAAGTTGACCAAAAACCTGAAAGCACCCATTTTGTGCTTGTATGGCCCTCCTGGTGTTGGAAAAACATCTTTGGGTAAATCTATTTCTAAAGCTTTGGGCAGAAAATATGTACGTATGTCGCTTGGCGGTGTGCGAGATGAAGCCGAAGTGCGTGGACATAGAAAAACCTATGTTGGTGCCATGCCTGGCAAAATTATTCAAAACATAAAAAAGGCTGGATCGTCAAATCCAGTTTTTATTCTGGACGAAATTGACAAAGTAGGAAGTGATTTCCGTGGCGATCCAAGTTCAGCCTTGTTGGAAGTACTTGATCCAGAACAAAACACAACCTTTGTCGACAACTACTTGGAGGTAGAATACGACTTATCGAACGTGCTTTTCATAGCCACGTCAAATGCGCTCGACACCATTCAACCTGCCTTGCGGGACCGGATGGAAATCATTGAAATTAATGGCTATACCTTGGAAGAAAAAATTCAGATTGCCAAAAAGCACCTGATACCCAAGCAATTGAAAGGACATGGTTTGGAAAACCACAAAATTGCGTTTGATAATGCCGCCCTTACCAAATTGATTGAAGGTTTTACCCGTGAATCGGGTGTGAGAAATCTGGAGCGGAACATTGGCTCAGTGATCCGAAAAATTGCCTTAATTGTGGCTATGGATGAAGAATTTCCAACTACGATAACCGCTGATTGGGTAGTAAAACTGCTTGGCGTGGAATCATTCGACAAAGACATGTACGAACATACCCAAATGGCCGGCGTAGTAACAGGACTTGCCTGGACATCGGTTGGAGGTGAAATTCTGATGGTAGAAACGAGCGTAAGCCGTGGCAAAGGTAAACTGACTTTGTCGGGTCAATTGGGAGATGTGATGAAAGAATCGGCAACGGCTGCTTTGAGTTATTTACGAGCCCACACCGATGAATTCAACATCAATTACAAGGCTTTTGACCAGTTCGACATTCATATTCACGTGCCTGCGGGTGCAGTGCCAAAAGACGGTCCTTCAGCTGGAATTACTATGCTCACTTCGTTGGTTTCGGCCTTTACACAGCGGCAAGTAAAACCCAAATTGGCCATGACTGGTGAGATCACCCTTCGTGGACAAGTACTGCCAGTAGGTGGCATCAAGGAAAAAATTCTTGCTGCAAAACGAGCAGGAATCAAAGAAGTGATTCTTTGCAAAAGAAATAAGAAGGACATCGAGGAAATTAATAAGGAGTACATTAAAGACCTCACCTTCCATTATGTGGAGCAGGCCTCAGAAGTGATTGATCTCGCTTTGCTAAAAAACAAAGTAAAGAAGCCGTATTCAATGGACTTGTTAGAGGCGTAAACTGAACTTCTTTGCAGCTATCTTCGTTTGACCTGATTTCAAGGATAGATCAGTAAATTTTATTTCCTTATGCTTTTCAAAGAATAGTTGCTCGCAACGGCATTACGACGCAACATGAAGAATTTAATCTTTGTGGGTTATTTTGATATTTCGTGCTACACCTGATTGTATAGAAACAGAAGCTATTTCGTGATTTAATCTTGGCTGTCAGCCTTCCTGGCTTATTATTTGTAAAATCAATATGGTTAAGGTCTAACAAATGCCTTAGATAATCGGACTACTAAGAAGGATTTTCGTTTCGCTTAAATTTGGTGCACAACTATTGAACTTTTAAATTTCATACGCTACCTTGTGTTCCAATTCGCATATCAATGTGTGCGAGCATGTTATTAAACACCAATTTATACCCATGGAAAAGTTAAGTGCCAACACCAATGCTTTGAACTGGTTTGAAATTCCGATGACTGACTCGGCTCGAGCCCGGAAATTTTACGAAACCATATTTGATATCCAGATGCAGCCCATAGACATGTTGGGCATGGAGATGTTGATGTTTCCTTCTCAGAGTCCGAAATCTGGCGGGGGCCTGGTAAAAAGCCCCGACCACAAGCCCAGCACAGAAGGCGCCTTGATTTACCTGAACGGCAATCCGGATTTGCAACTGGTGCTCGATCGCATTGACGCTGCAGGAGGAAAAATCACCATGCCCAAAACCTTCATTGATCCAGATACGGGATATATGGCCTTTTTTCTGGACACAGAAGGAAATTTGGTTGGACTTCATTCAGGGGAGTAGGGAAACATAAAGACTTATCTGAATGAGAAAGTTTACGGCGAATGAACTTTAAAATTTTTGTATGCAAGGGTTATCCACTCTTCATACCAGTCATTTTAAAATCCTAAATCAGACAAAAATGAAACAGACCCAAAACATTTCTAAACTAAAAAAATCAGGGATTTCTTTCACTTATCAAACACTAAACCTCAGCAACCTCAACGCCACATACGACTTCACAAGAAGCCAGATTTTATACATATCAGGAATTCTGATGCGCTGATGAAGAATGGTGGCAGCAGGCAGTTGTTTTATTTTGGAAAACAAGGCTTTGTAATATACGTAAGCCAAATATACACCCAATTTAGCGCCCTTGGGCAACTGTCTGATTCCTTCTAGACAAGCATCAAAGTCTGCTTCAATATCTGTTTCGATACGAGCTTTGTCCTGAGCCGAAAAACTGTGAAAATCTGCATCGGGAAAATAAACTCTCCCCCGCTCTTCAAAATCACTTTTCACGTCTCTGATGAAGTTCACTTTCTGAAATGCGGCTCCGAGACTTCTGGCAGGGGCTGCCAGTTTTTTGTACTGCTCATCATTTCCATAGCAAAACACCCGAAGGCACATAAGGCCTACAACTTCTGCAGACCCGTAAATATATTCTTGATATTGCTCCTGCTTATATTTCGTTTTGTCGAGATCCATTTCCATGCTCCAAAGGAATGATTCAATCAAGTCGTAGGTGATTCCATACTGATTTACAGCCCATTGAAAACTGTGCAACACCGGGTTGAAACTAATTTTATCGGCAATAGCCCGGTAGGTATCGGCCTTAAAAGTTTCTAGCAAGCGCCTTTTATCGTGTTCATGAAATGTGTCGACTATTTCATCGGCATAACGCACAAAACCATAAATAGCATAGATAGCAGGATGATATTTTGTGTCAAGTACCTTGATTCCCAGTGAAAAAGAGGTACTGTATTTATTGGTAATCAGCTTGCTACAAGCCAAGCAGGTTTCATCGTACAACTCCTTCATAATCAGTTAACTTAAATCTTTCATCAACTCTTCTGCCACCACCTGACCTGAAATAATACTTGGTGGCACTCCCGGACCGGGTACAGTCAATTGACCCGTAAAGTAAAGGTTTTTTAACTTTTTACTTTTCAAAGCAGGTTTTAATATGGCCGTTTGCATCAAAGTATTGGCCAATCCGTATGCATTGCCTTTGAATGCGTGGTAATCATTCATGAAATCTTGATGGGCATAGCTTCTTTTAAATTCAACATGAGGTCTTATGGTGTAGCCAACAAATTTTTCCAACCGATCCATAATCATGTTGTAGTAATGCTCTCTTGTACTTTCTTCGTCGGCCAAAGCGGGCGCAACCGGAATGAGTATAAACACATTTTCACAACCTTCAGGTGCAGACTCAGGATCAGTTTTCGAAACTACAGACACATAAAACAATGGCTTTGAAGGCCATTTGGGTTCCGTGTAAATTTCATGCGCATGCAAAGTGAAGTCTTCGTCGAAAAACAGGTTGTGGTGTTCTAGTTTGTCCAGTTTTTTGTTCACGCCCAGGTAGAAAATAAGTGAAGAGGGCGCCATGGTTCTACTGTCCCAATACTTTTCGCTGTAGTTTCTTTGTTCGGTTTTCAGCAAATGCTGTTCAACATGGTGGTAATCAGCACCAGCAACTACGGCATCGCATGGCCAGATTTTTCCTTTTGTTTTTACACCTGTTACTTTGTTTCCTTGCGTTTCAAACCCAATCACTTCTTCATTCAAATGCACCACTACGCCTTTTTCTTTGGCCAGCGAGGTCATGGCTTCTACAATCTGATACATGCCTTTTCGAGGATACCAGGTGCCAAGGCCAATGTCGGCATAGTTCATCAAACTGTAGAGAGCGGGCGTGTTTTTTGGAATGGCACCTAAAAAGAGCACGGGAAACTCCAACAATTTGATAAGATCGGGATGCTTGAAATACTTGCGAATGTGGGCATGGATAGAGCTGAACACATCCATTTTCAGAATACCCCACAGCAATCCTAAATCGGCAAACTCAAGCAAGGAGCGACTTGGTTTGAGCACCAAATCGTTCATGCCTTTGTTGTATTTGTATTTTGCCTGATCTAAAAATGAATCGAGTTGGGCTGCTGATCCACTTTCTATTTGCTCAAACAATTTTCTAAATTCTGTATAATTGGCGGGCAAATCTACATATCGGCCTTCTTCAAAGACTACTCTATATGAAGGGTCAAGCCGAATAAGTTCATAATAATCGGACACCTGCTTGCCAAAACGCTCAAAATATTTTTCAAATACATCAGGCATCCAGTACCAACTTGGACCCATGTCGAATGTGTAGCCTTTCGCAAAAAAACGACGGGCTCTACCGCCCGTCTGTTCGTTTTTTTCTAAAATAAATACTGTGTGACCCTCCGAAGCCAAAGTAGTGGCGGCGGACAAGGAAGAAAAACCAGAGCCAATAACGGCAACTTGCATAAGTGGCAGATGAAGTGAGGTACAAAGGAAAGGAGCTTATCCTTATTTCCTGTACATTTTCAACTGATCTTTCAACTCTTTGCGAGCTAAGTGGATTCGGTTTTTAACTGTACCAATTGGAATGCTCAGTTTGTCGGCAATCTCATGATACTTGTAGCCATGATAATACATCATAAATGGCTCACGATGAACAGTATCTAACAAGCCCAGGGCCTTGTTGATGTCGGCCATCGCAAACTTTGAATAAGCATTGTTTTCGATGGACTGACTACCTGAGTTGAGATAATGTAAATTTTCGGTGCTGTCTACGAAAGTTTTCCTCTTCACCATTTTTTGATAGTTGGTGATAAAGGTGTTCTTCATGATGGTGTATAACCAGGCTTTTAGGTTGGTGCCATCCGCAAACTTTTCACGATTTAGAAATGCTTTCACCACGGTATCTTGCAGCAGATCATTGGCGTCTTCAATGTCTTTTGTAAGGCGTACTGCGAAAGGCTTTAACGCTTTTGTTGACTTGGCAACTGAATAGCTGAATTCCAATGCTGTCATGGTTGAGATTTTTTTTGTTGAATCAAAAGTAGTGAAATCTTAAACAGAATGCAAATTAGAGTTTAATTAAAAATGGAAAGTTTTAGCTGAATTTAATGCTTTAGATTTTCAAAAAATTTTGTAATAATTAAATTCAAAATATTGATTATCAGTCAAATAAATCTCAGCTTTTTACATTTTAATTAAACAAAATTCTGTTTAACCTTTTACAGTAAAAGGTAAAACAAAACAGAATTTCTTAAACTAGATTAAGTATTAAAGTCTGAATGATAAACCCACGGTAGACATCATGGTGCCAATGTCGCCCCAGACTCCAATATTTCTGTTCAATTTATACTCAGCACCAATGTGAATGGGCAATGCAAAAGTATTTCGGCCTCGGCGGTTGGCAAGCCACTTGTTGTTGGGTTGGTAAATTCCAGGAACATTTGATGGATAGTCCCAAGTTACTCTACGAATCATAAACTGTGGTGCTACAGCAAAATACAGATCAAGGTTTTTGGGCAAATCGATAACCCGATCTATATAGGCATGCAACTTTACTCCAAAAAACAGGTTGTTGACCGTGTAATTATAATTGGAATATGCTGCAGCTGGGCTGGGATACCAATTGCTGTATCTGTAAAATCCTACTTGTGGGGCAAATGTGAGTCCCATTTGATATGCTTCGAGCGGATCTTCGGCCATGCCTAAAGCTTTGTTGCTCAGCTCATAATTGATTATAAAAGGAATGCCTGCGTAGTAGTTGTACCCAAAGCCAATGTTGAGCCTATTGGCGTACCTGAGTTCGTTTGCGGTTATTCGTTTCTCCGGAGCAGCGCCTAAAAGCGGAAAAGAAAGTAAAGACAACGTGCAGATTGTGAAGTATATTTTTTGCATACCAAATTTGGTTTTTTAGTGAGACAAAGAAATCCCCCTAAAGGTTGACAACAATACCTAATTCGTGTGCAATTAATTTTTCAATCTCTTTTAATTCAATATATTCTTTCAAAAATATTTTCAAATTATCTTCATCCTCTTCATTGTCAATCTGTTGCTCCTTTTCTTCAATTTGCTTTCTAATGAACTGCATTTTTATTTTAAGCAGGTTCGATGTGACCTTTTCTGTCAATACTTCTTCCTCTTTAATAATCTCGATATTTCTGGGCTTGTCTATCCATTTCGGACTTAGCTCGTACTTGTCTATTAAAAATGTAGCCACTGAGTTCCGTACCTGCTCATTTTCGTGTTGCTGAAAAAGTTGTAAAGAAGGAACGGATCCCAATGCGTTATGTGTTCTGTAAATTTCCAAAATGGTTCGGCTTATTTCATGATTAAAACCAATGTCTTCAAGCTCTTCCAACATTTGCGAAGCCAGGGTAGTTCCAATCCCTGTTTCCATGGCGCCATACCTGAGCAGCATACGCACAAACTCCATTTCCTGCACTTTGCCAGCTGCTTCAAGACCTCGTTCACTTTTAACAAACCCATTTTCATCTGGAATGAAGTCACCAGAGGGAGGAGCAGCCACTTTCTGCCAGAGGTTTTTTTCTCTTTCCTGATGTTGTTTGGCAAAGAGAATTTTGTTTACCTCCGTTTGAAGCATTTCCTGCCCCATGTCGAAGATATTGGCAGCTTGTTTCACAAACACATCCCGCATGAGTGTGTCAGGTACTAAGGCTACACTGGCCATCACTTGCTGCACCAATTCACCTTTTTTGATGGGGTCTTTGGCAGCTTCTTCGGCAAACAAGCCAGCCTTGAACGAAATGAAATCAGTTACTTTTTCTTTGAGGTAAGTCTCAAAAGCAGTTGAACCAACTTTTTTCAAAAAACTATCGGGGTCGTCGCCATCTGGAAACACAACGGCCCGTACATTCAGGCCTTCTTCCAAAATCATATCTATGCCTCTCAAAGAAGCTTTGATGCCGGCCGTGTCGCCATCGTAGAGAAGCGTTAGATTTTTTGTAAACCGCCCTATTAATTTAATCTGCTCGATGGTGAGCGAAGTACCAGAAGAAGCCACCACATTGGCTATTCCGGCTTGGTGCATGGCTATTACATCGGT
>JBBRCC010000084.1:0-20369 GCA_038205175.1 Cytophagales bacterium
GGAAAAATATTGAGCCTCAAATGGGTGAAAACCTCTGTGGAATTAACAGATTCAAATTCGTGCACGTGGTCTGCCTGAAGTTTTACTTCGGGCAACACTGTTTTCCAAGATGTAGCTTGCTCAGGATTCATCGTTTTCTCCAGTAAGTTGCAAGCTTCAAGGCTACACCTGTCCGGGTAGTTGCCTTTAAAATGAGCCGTGTCGATTACCAACTTGTCTACAAAACCAGGTGTTGCCAGTTTCACAATTACCCAGTCCCTATTGCCTGGAGTTCGGTTTCGTTTGGTTTCCCAGCCATCGCCCATGTTCACTCCTCTTCCCGGCATAGTCAGGTTGCCCATGGCCGAGAAGAACATATCGTTGCAGGCTACAGATTGTCCGCCGTTGATGGCGGCGGCCAAATCAACTATTTCTTTAGAGCCAACTTCTTCCCATCTTTTAAATACTTCACCATAAACTTTTAATCTGGCTACACCACCATCAGGATAAATGTGAAGCCTCAGGTGTGAAAAAATACTTTGGTTTTCGATGGCATAAAAGTTTTGAGAGCCTGCATCCAAATGCGACTTCGGCAAAATTTCTTCCCAATTCACGTCCGTTTCCCAATCGTTTACCACTTTGCCTTCGGGTAGGAGGCAAGCTTCAAGCGATGCATGCGGAGGATGATTACCAAGAAAAAAATGGGTATCAATGTCAAAACCAGCAATTTTTCCGGTGGTGGCCAATTGAATCACTGCCCAATCGTGACCTGCCACACGTTTTCGTCGACTTTCCCAGCCGTCCATCCATTTTCCCCGTTCAGTGTATTTATCGTTAATAAATATCCCCCGTCCTGGTTTGATGAGGTTTTCTTTTTCGGCAAAAAAATCATCTGTAGCATAAAGCACTTTTCCGCCTAATCTTTCAGCAGCAAGGTCTGTGAGTTGAGCAAAGTCAGGAGCTGTTTTTATGGTTTCAGTTACACTGGTTTGAGCCATGTTCCAAGGTGTTTATCGGTGAGTTTATTTTTTTCAAATACCTGATTTCCGGCAATCCAGGTTTGTTCAATTTCGCCATATAGCCATTTTCCGATGTACGGACTTATACGGTGTTTGAACAGAATGTTTTCAGGTTTTACCTCAAATGCTTTTTCGGGATTCCACACCACAAAATCAGCATCGAATCCAGGCTTTAAAAAGCCTTTTCGTTGGTCAATTTTCAAAAACCTGGCAGGGTTTTCTGTTATTAGTGGAATAAATTTTTCGAGTGTCATCTCATGATTCAGAGCAGTCCATGATGCCGAAAGTAAAAATTGGATGCCAGCAATACCTCCCCATGCTTTGGCTAAGTTTCCGCTTTCCAGTTCCTTGATTTCAGGTGGTGCAGGCGAATGATCTGTACCGATAAAATCGAGAATGCCAGTTCCCAATGCATTTTTTAATAAATCGTTGTTTGCCTTTTCCCGAATAGGAGGCGCACATTTGTACCGTGTATCGCCATCGGCTATGCCTTCGGCATAGAATAAGATGTATTGTGGACAGGTTTCTGCTGTAATTTGTAAACCTTCTTCTTTCGCTTCTTTAATCAGTTTCAAGGCTTCGGAAGACGAAACATGTACAATGTGAACAGCGCAATTATGTTTTCGGCTTAGTTCAATCATGAGGGCCACGGCATCGTTTTCCCATTTTTTTGGCCTACTCTCCAAGTAATTGCTATAGCTTTTCGGATTTTCATCTAAACCACTGTCAAACGCTTGTTCTATCCATTCACAATGCGCCAAAAGTGGCAAGCCTAGCCTGGATAAAATTGGCATGGCGATATCCAAATCCGCCTTCGAAACATTGGGAAATTCATCAATGCCTGAATGCACTAAAAAACACTTAAAGCCAAGAACGCCAGCCTTGGCCAATCCTTCTATTTCTTCGGCGTTGCCGGGAATTACGCCTCCATAAAACCCAACATGTGCATGTAGTTTGCCTTTGGTTGCTTCAAGTTTTTCCTCAAAATTTTTCACCGAAATCGTTACCGGGCTTGAATTCAGGGGCATATCTGCCAAACAAGTGGTTCCCCCTGCTATGGCGGCAGCTGTGGCCGTTGCGAAACCTTCCCACTCGGTTCGTCCAGGTTCATTGATGTGCACATGTGCATCTATTACTCCCGGCATCAACACCAAATTGCCTAAATCCATGGCTTCAGGTAATTTGTCGGGTTCAATGCGGGTGATTATTCCTTTTTCGTAGCATACAGTTGCTGCCTGCAACTTTCCGTTCCAGAAGCATTTTTGGGAAAATAGCGCTCCGCTGTTGTTCATTGGTTTTGTCAATCTGTTGTAATCTTTGGCTACTTATGTAATCTTTTTCATTTCATCAAGAATCCTGCTCATTCGTGTTTCAAAAATCGAATTTAAGCCATTAATAAGTTCTTTTAAAAACCCGTTTGAACCAAATTTCAAAGGCAGGATCGAGGAAGAGATAGTTTCCATTCACTTCGTCAATGATATCTCTTTCAAGAAGTATTTGTTTGTTTTTTAAAATGTTTCGAGGCGTTCCGATAGCATATTTTTTCATGGCAGCTTGTCCAGTCAATTGCTTTTCGCCGTCCGATATGGCTTTAAGTAGTTGAAATTGGGTGGCAGAAAAATCTTCAACCTCCCTTTGATAAAGTGGCAAATTAGCTTGAATTACTTCTTCCAAAGCTTCAGCTACCTCTTTTTTTGTGGCTACAGCTGCTGTTCGTGTCCATGTATAATGTGCCAGTTGCTGCACATACCAGGAATGGCAGTCCATCAATTCGGCGATTCGGATAGCTGCCCCATGTTCAATGCTTTTCCCAGTCTTTTTAAATCCTTTTTCAATAAACGGTACCCAGCTTTCCTGTTCAATTTTACCTAACAGCATGATGTCGCCAAAGCGGTAAAAAGGCTTTGAAGAATTGTTGAAAATATCGGTCATCATGCGTCGCTTACTGCCAAACAGACAATAGGTTACCAGGTTGTGCCGCTGCCAAGAAGCTCGCATGCTTTTTTCTAACTGTTCGAATCGGGGAAATGCTGAAAGATTTTGAAATTCATCTAAGCAAACTATAAGTTGAATGCCCTTCTCTCCGGCCAATGTTTGGGGTAGATTAAGTACTTCGTCTTTATGCTTTATCAGCTCTTCCCAATCGAAACTAAGTGAAAAATCTGTTTGAGGATCAAGGCCCACGCTGAGTTTGGGAACCAATTGTTTAAAAAATTTCCCTGCCAAACGCATCCATTCTTCCCATTTGGAAGAAGATGCTTTTATCACTTCACGGGCCAATGCCTGAAGAAATTCTTCTTCTGAATGAATGGAAAAGAAATCCAATTGTACCACCCGCACCTTACTTTCATTTTCTCTGATGTCGGCCACTACTTTCTCAACCAAAGAAGATTTACCCCAGCGTCTGGGCGAAATAAGAATGGTGTTGACGCCTGTTAAAAGGTTGTTTTTCAGCTTTTTAAATTCCTTTTCTCTGTTTGTAAAACTTTTGGCCGAAACCGTTTTGCCAAACATAAAGGTATCATGTTTGTCCTTACTCATATCTTAGTTTCTTTCATCTTGCAAAGATGATACTAAAAGGTATAATACCAAAAGGTATAATACTAAAAGGTATCATACCAAAGGGTATCATAAAGCGATAGCTGAAGATTTCAAGACTTTTCCATAGAGCCCCATCAGTACTTTTTCAGGGGTTATTGGTGCGCTATACCCAACGCTGGAATCCGGGTTGAAGGCCAATACTGCATTGCGAATGGCAAAGTAAGCACCAATGCCATACATGAGAGGCGGCTCGCCTACAGCTTTTGATTTAAGTACAGCCAGATTCGACTTTTCAGTTTCTAAGAAATGAACTTCCAATAGTGTGGGCACTGAGTAGATGTCGGGTATTTTGTAGGTTGAAAGGGCATTTGAAAGCAGTTTTCCTTCTACATTGTAAACCACTTCTTCCAATGTCATCCAGCCTATGCCTTGCACAAGTCCGCCTTCTACCTGACCCAAATCGACGGGAATATTCATGCTGCTGCCTGCATCGTGAATTACTTTCACGGCATCCACTTCATAAGTGCCTCGCAGACAGTCGAGTGTTATTTCGGTAATAGCTGTTCCATACACATGATAAGCAAAGGGGTGGCCTTTTTCTTTGGTTTTGTCGAACTTGATAACCGGAGTGGCATAGTGGCCTTTGGCGCTCAGGTTTACCCGTTGCATGAATGCTTGCTGCACCAATTGTTGCCAGGTAAGTTCGGTTGGTTTATGGTTTAGCCAAACCACTTCCTGTATCACTTCAATTGTTTCATTTTCGTGTGTGCCTAGAAGTTTTCCTGCCAATGCATGCAAACGTTGGTTGATTTGGGCGCAAGCGTCCAACACAGCTTTGCCATTCAGGTCGGCGGTAGAACTTGCTGCCGAGGGAGAAGTGTTGGCCACCCTGGTGGTGTTGGTAGTTTCGAGTTTTATACTGTTGGTTTTTACACCAAGCCCGGTGGCAGCAGATTGCAACATTTTGGCATTCACACCTTGTCCCATTTCCACAGCACCTGTGCTCACACCCACCGAGCCATCGGAATACACATGTATAAGTGCCCGGCCATTGTTCATCATGGTGTTGGTAAACGATATGCCAAAGCAAATAGGCATAACAGAAATTCCCTTTTTCAGAAACACGTGCTTAGCATTGAACGTGTCGACAGATTTTTGAAGGGCCGGTAGATCAAATTTTTGCACGGCTGCGTTCCAGCAACTGGCAGCTTCGCATTCAGACACAATTTGACCATAAGGAAATTCGTCGCCATCGTTCAGTAGGTTTTTTGACTGAATTTTTGAAGCAGGAACGCCAATTTTTTTTGCAGCGGCATCTATAGCAGTTTCTATTACAAATTTACCTTGAGGTCCTCCAAAACCACGAAAGGCGGTGTTTGGTGGCAAATTGGTGCGGCAACTATTGGCAGTAACCCTAACATTAGGAATAAAGTAACTATTTGTAGCATGAAAAAGCGTTCGCTCCAGGATGGCAGGTGATAGGTCTGCCGCAGCTCCTCCATTTTGATAAAAGGTAGCTTCGTAAGCTTTAATTTTTAGCTCTTTGTCGAGCCCAATTTTATAGTCGCTGGAATAAGGATTTCGTTTGCCGGTCATGCGCATGTCGTCCATGCGATTCAAAATGCACTTAGCGGGGCGTTTCAATACAAAAGCCACCAGAGCTGCCATAGCTGCCCAAGCCGAAGCCTGATCTTCTTTCCCGCCAAAGCCGCCACCAAGGCGAGTTACGTCTACTTCCACCTGATTCATGCCTACACCTAAAACCCGGGCAACGGTACGCTGAACAGCGGTAGGTCCTTGGGTAGAAGAAAATATTTTTACACTGTTGTGTTCTGCTGGAATGGCATAGGCTCCCTGGGTTTCCAGATACAAATGCTCCTGACCATTCGATTCGCAGCTGCCTTCTACCACATATTCGCAGGCAGCAAACGCAGATGCTGCATTTCCCAATACAAATTTTCTTGATGGCGAGAGCAAATGACCTAGTGCAAAAGCTTCCCGGGGATTGGTGATGGCAGGAAGTTTTTCATATTCAATTTTAATTTTTCCAGCGGCTTCTTCTGCTGCGTCTTCGTCTTCGGCTGCTATGATGAGTATGGGCTGTCCCCAAAAATGAATATCATATTCTGCGAGCAAAGGCTCATCCGGGATGATGCCTCCGATTTGATTTTCTCCCGTAACGTCTTTGTAATCAAAGATTTTAATTACTCCTTCAGTTTCGACTGCCTCCTTCATGTCGATGCTTTTGATGTGTCCATGGGCAATAGAAGAATCCACTATTTTCAAATAAAGTGTTCCCGCCATTACAGGTATATCGTCTACATATTGCGAGCGGCCGGTTACATGGTTTTTTGCATCTTGGTTGCCAAATTGCTTGAGTAAATCACTACCTTTTGGTTTGGAGTTGCTGTTTGAGTTCATATTTGTTTTTTGGATAGTGAGTTACTTTTGCAAAACCTCAACAAGTAAATGTTCGCCTGAGATTTTGGCGAAATGACCCAAAATCAATTGCCTTAGCAGCAATCTTTTGTAGGCTGCAGCGCCTCTGGCGTCGCTGATTGGCGCTATTTCTTCTTGAATTAAATCCAAAGCGGTAATAATATTTTCTGCCTGCAACAACTTGCCTGTCAGAAATTTACACGTGGTTTCTAAAAACCTGGGAAAAGCAAAAACACCTCCAGCCGACAAATGGATTGTTTCTACTTTATTGTTGCTGTCCAACGTAAGCATACAAGCAGAATTTACCGAAGCGATGTCCAAATAAGTTCGTTTACAAACTTTTTCGAAGCTGAATGTCGCACTTTTTGAAGGGATTGGAAACTTGATTTTAGAAATCAATTCTGTCGGATTTTTGTCAATTATTTTATAGCTTTTGTAAAAATGCTTCAAAGGAACTTCCCGCTTGCCTTCGGGTCCTGAAAGCTCAACTTTTGCATCGAGCGCCAGAAAAAAAACGGTCATATCTCCAATAGGTGAGGCATTTACCAGGTTGCCAGCCAAAGTAGCCATGTTTCGAATGGGCGTGCTGGAAACCAACTTCACATGCTGCTTTAGATCTGGAAATGTATCTTGAATTATTTGAGACTCTGCAAACTCAGTTACTGTAACAGATGAACCAATGCTCACAAATCCATCATGAACTGAAATTCCTTTCATGCTTTGTTCAAAAAGAAGATCGTTTAGCGAAGCTTTCTTGACCTGGGCATGCTTTTGAACAAGCAAATCTGTGCCACCGCCTATGGACATTTCACCTAATTGTCTGTTGGTTCGTGATTGTGCACCTCCATATAGTTCGTTTTGAAGTTGCCGAAGTTTTGATTCAATGCCACCGAAATAGTTGGGCAGAAATTTTTGATCGACAAGCCAATCCATGGTTTTATCTTTTGGTTTATCTGCAAGTAAATCTGCAAGCTTTTCAGCCGCTCTTTCTATCGATTTGTATCCCGTGCAACGGCAAATATTTCCATCAATATGTTCAATTGCTTTTTGATACGTTTTTTCTTCCGGGTGAAGGGCGAAACCGGTAAACGACATCACAAAGCCAATGGTGCAAAAGCCGCATTGGGTTCCGTTTGTATCCACCATGCATTGCTGGGCTGGCGAAAGGTGTTCCATGTTCACACCTTCTACCGTTACAATGTGTTTTCCATGGGCATTGGCAAGCGGCATCAGGCACGAAGTCATGCTGCGGTACCGCAATATTCCATTTTCAAATTGGCCAACCAAAACTGTGCAAGCCCCGCAATCGCCTTCTCTGCAGCCGGTTTTGGTTCCGGTAAGTCGTTTTTCGTAGCGCACAAAATCCAGCATGGTGCTGCCCGGAGCTAACTTGGTTTTTACAGCCTTATCGTTAAGAATAAATTGAATCATTTGCAGAATCTTAAATTTCGTGAGTCGTGAATCTGATATGCTTCAGACTGTCTCAAAGCCGGAAATGTAGGAATTTATCAGCCATTTTCTATACTTAAGATGTTGAGGTAACTTGTAGCTGATATTGTTTTTCAACCAATACCTTTGCTAAACAACAATCTGATATGGAGCATTTTGACATTTGGAAATTTTTGGCTGGCCTGGGCATTTTCATGTTTGGCATTTTCCTTATGGAAGAATCGATCAGACTTTTATCAGGCAAAGCTTTTAAGCGACTTATTCGGAGGGCCACCAGAACTCGATTTACTGCGATCCTTACTGGTGTTGGAGCTACTGCTGTTTTGCAAAGCAGCTCTGCAGTTTCGCTGATGACATTAGCCTTTGCTGGTGCTGGCATCATGGGCATGGAGAATGCTATTGGGGTGGTGATGGGTTCTAACATCGGCACCACTTTTACTGGTTGGTTGGTAGCCACTTTGGGATTTAAAGTTTCTATCGAAAGCCTTTCACTTCCCATGATTGGCATAGGTGGGTTAGGGCTCATTTTTCTGGGTAGATCTCCCCGACTTTCAGGCATCAGCAAGTTGCTGGTGGGTTTTGGTTTCCTTTTTATGGGACTTGATTATATGAAATTGAGTGTTGAAAGTTTTTCGTCTCAATTCGACCTTTCTACGCTGCCTCATTTTGGAAGCCCAATGTATATTTTGATTGGTTTCGTGCTCACAGCTACCATGCAGTCAAGTTCGGCTACACTAGCCATCATTTTAACCACATTGAATGGAGGTATTATTAATTTTGAAGAAGGAGCCGCCATGGTCATTGGTGCCAATATCGGAACCACTGCCACCATTATTTTAGGTGCGATTGGTGCAGTTCAGATCAAGAAGAGGATTGCCTGCAGCCATTTCCTTTTTAATTTTCTAACAGGTTTCGTAGCCTTTTTTGTGCTTCCTTATTATATGAAAGTCATTGAGTTTATTGCTCCTAACAACTACAGTGATGTGTTGGGAATTGCCTGGTTTCATACCTTTTTCAATATCTTGGGTGTTTTGCTATTTTTTCCGTTTATACCCTTGCTGGTCAAAGGGTTGAATAAGTGGTTTCCTGAAAAAACTTCGCCGAATACGCTTTTCATTCAAAATGTTAGTTTCGATCTTCCGGAAGCTTCGCTCACCGCATTGAAGCGGGAAACCAGACACCTCTATTCGCTCACGCTTATTTTACTCGAACATATTGTGCATGTGAAGCATACCCAATATCAATTGCCCAATGATTACAAGTATTTTGCTAAATATTTAAAAGAAAACCCAGGTTTAGATTCCCTTCAACAGATAGATAAACTCAGAAAACTGCAAAGTACTATCACTGAGTACGCCATCAATATCAAGCAGCAGGAGCTGGAAGTGGCCGATGTGAAACAACTGCATCAAATCATTCACGTGGCGATGGGTTTGCAACAACTAGTTCAAATGGCCAATAATTTGCTTGATGATCGGGAAAACCTGACAAATAGTGAAAATGAAGCAGTTCAGGATTTGCTGCGTCAATTACAATTGCGATTTTCTGGTTATCTCAAAGCATATTCATACAAACAGGAAAATGGCCACCAGCTTCTTGAAATGACATTAGATGCGGACCTGGCAACCCAACGTTTGGAAAAAGACTACGATCAATTCATTTCTTTGATTTCAAATAACCTGTCTGAAAAGAAAATTGAAAATCGACATGCTACGGCGCTGCTTTCGTTGAATGGACTTTTAACCCAGTGTTTCCGGCAAACTTTTAAGCTGTTCGAGCCCTTGAAACTAGTTGAATCACAGTTAAATCATCCGAATGGGAATCTGGTAGGTGAACAGTGAGCCAGTTCTCAATGTCGTGTAGTGACAACTTCTCAAGCTAGTTCTTTTTGCGAGTTGAATCTAAGAAATAAAAAATTGGCCAAAATAATATATGTTAACAAAACAGTAAAAATTTATTAAAAATGAAAACACTGTAATTTTGGAACTACTTGTTTAACAGTATTTTAATGTTTTTGAGAGGCTTATTTTAAAATTTGCAAAAATCAAGCTTGCTTGTTTTTCTAATTTGAGCTTTTATATTTATATCAGATTCTTTGTTTATGCTGCACTTTTTATCTTACGCCTCTGGATTTATGAATAAGGACAATCAGGTTGCAATAAGCCTCCTGATGAAGCCCCAAGTGCCTGTCCCGGCCAAACCCCACCCCAATTAACGACATGGCTTTTTGAAAAGATAAATGAAGTGGCATAATCAGGATTTCTTTAAAATTTTA
Source organism: Cytophagales bacterium (assembly GCA_038205175.1). Taxonomy (GTDB): domain Bacteria; phylum Bacteroidota; class Bacteroidia; order Cytophagales; family Flexibacteraceae; genus JBBRCC01. Next base: position 9,703 of record JBBRCC010000084.1, read on the forward strand.
AATTCAATTATTTATGAAAAAGTTTCAAAGTTTCAAAGTTTCAAAGTTTCAAAGTTTCAAAGTTTCATAACACTAAATCGCAGATTTTCCTTGCACTTCTTTTTTTCATACTTGTTCAGCATTCAAATGCTCAACAAGTTAAACTTTTTAAGGGAAAACAATTTGTTCATATAGACACCAATTGGTTTTCTTACAGTGGTTCCGCTGCAAATCATCTTGCTGAAGTTGATAAATTCCATTTGTCGGTGAAATTAAAAGACGGATTCAAAACGCAGAGTTATGGAAACAATCTTGGTCAAACCTTTGGAATTGAATTCCTTAGACTTAATTCCTTAGGTTGGGCAGACTATTATGTGCCTTCCCAAATTGATTTTTTTCAAGCTGCTAGAAATCTTATTGATGATCCGCATGTGCAAGATGTTGATATCCATTATTACCTGGAACTTACAACAGTTGATGATGAATACATGAATGTTCCTGCAGTTGATGCTACAGTTACAAATAGCCAATGGTCTTTAAAGAAATTTGGATTAGAACAAGTGTGGTCAAATTTTGGCTATGGCAATAGGAATAGCAACATACAAGGTGCGCCAATTGTAGCTGTTTTTGATACAGGCTTGGATATTACCCACCCTGATATTGGCAAAGGCAGCGACAATTACCATAACCTCTGGACAAATTATGCAGAACTTAATGGAATACCCGATTATGATGACGACCAGAATGGAGTGATTGATGATATACATGGAGCATTTTTTGACTCGAATAATAGTCAAATCACTTCAAATATCACAGATCAAAACATTTCTGCACCCAGCCATGGAACTCATGTTTCGGGGATTATAGCTGCAAAAACCAATAATGAAATTGGTGTAGCGGGTGTGGCTGGAGGACTGCCCAATACCCTCGGTGGTGCTAAAATTATGACTATTAAGATATTTGGACATGGACGCCTTAATAGTACAGTAATTGTAGATGAGGCCATCCTTTATGCAGTGGCTATGGGAGCCAAGATTATGAATATGTCATTCTCAGTAGAATCATCTCAAGCCATGATTGAAGCTTTAAATTTTGCAAATAGCAGTGGTGTTTTGATTATTGCTTCTGGCGGAAACCATGCCTTGCTAAATTTCGATGAAAATTTGTCGGGCAACGGGCGTGGAAAATTCCCTGCAAATCATCCAAAAGTTATTGGAATTGGCAATGGATATGGTAACTACAACTCTCCTCCAGATAGATTGCTCACTATAAACCAAAGGTCACTGTGGGGGCAACACATTGACCTATATGCCCCGGGAACAGACATTCTTTCTACTGTAAAAGATAACCTCTACCGAGCAGAAACCAGCACTTCCATGGCTGCTCCGTGGGTAGCTGGAATTGCAGCTTTAATGTTGGATATTAACCCTTGTTTGAGCCCATCTGAAGTAAAGAATATACTCATATCTACCAATACTAAGCCTACAAACCAATGTGCAAACTATGGTGAGCCTCCTGCTGGAAATATTTTCGATCCAGCAATAATGACATACAATCGTTGTATGGATTTGAAAAGAAAAGGGTATGTAACTCCTGGCTTGGCATTGGCTATAACAAGTGAAAATATGCCTGCAAATACAAACCCAGATATTTACATAAAATATGCATTAAATGATTTTGGGAAAGAGCCTTACACTAGTGGTTATGTGGTGTGGGAGTCGCCTGATATTTGGGTGCGTCAAATAGCAGATGGGCTCGACAACCAAGAACATCAAAATCCACAGTACAACTCAAATTTGTCACCTGTGGCAAATGTAAACTATGTATATGTTCGGCTTCGGAATAGGTCTTGCAACGCATTTAGCAGTAATGGTGAATCAAAAATACGTCTAAACTGGGCTAAAGCAGGTATTGCAGGAGATTTCCCGGCTCCGTGGGATGGTAATACCTTTATACCAAACACAACTACGCCGCTAGGAGGTGAAATTGGGGTGCAACAAATTAACTTTATTCCGGAAAAAGGTGAGGTAATTATTGAATTTGCCTGGCAATTGCCTGATCCACAACAATATAATTCATTGAGCGACAATTGGCATTATTGTCTGTTAGCTTCATTCGAAGACGATATCGATCCAATAAGTTCTCCTTCATTAGTTTTAAGGCCTTTATTAGAAAACAACAACAACATAGCCATGAAAAATTTTTCCATCATGCGCATTGAGCCATTACCACCCGGGCAAATATCGGACAAGGGCCATTATGCAGCCATTTATGCTTCTAACCTTGATGGTAATCATGGTCAGCAACATATCATGATGAGGGAGGTAGATCAAAGTAGTGAGCAGTCTGTGTTCTCACTTGCCAAGGTGTCAATAAAGCTCACTCCTTCTTTGTTTAATACCTGGGTACAAAATGGGATGGAAGGTCATGGGATTGAAGTCGAAAAAAGTGAGCACAGGGTATATTTTACCAGAGACAGTTCTATTATTAATAATCTTAATATTTCTTCTGGTGAAATAGAATTAATAAGGCTTGAGGTAAATTTTCTTGCAAATAAAGACTCAATCGATTTCAGTACAAACCTGCACTTGGTGGCTCAAAATGGAATTTCAGGCGACGTAATGAATGGAGAAACCTTTTTGGTAAGCAAAAAGAAAAGCAAGAATTTCAAGGCAAATGCAGGTGCCGACAAGTACGTGAAGCAAAACCAGGCATACACTTTGCAAGCAGAGAATCTTGGCGATGGATTTGAGTACAGTTGGGTGGACAAAAACAACAACGCACTCTACAACGGTGATGAAATTACACTTACAACCCAATCCCGGGCTTCATACACCCTTCTTGTAAAAGATGAACTGTCTGGATTTATTGATTTCGACTCGTGCAATGTATTTTTGATTTCAGGGAAGATTTCATTGGTTTATCCTAATCCTGCAAGTGAAAGTGTGGAAGTTCAATATGAATTGTTGGCTCAAGGTGATTCCAAGTTGCTTTTGGTCAATTCAACAGGCAACATTTGCAAAAATGAAGAAGTAGATTCCAGTTTACACTCGAAAACCATTTCACTTTCGTCTTTGAACCATGGCTTGTACACAGTACTGTTAACCTCACACGGCCAAATTGTAGATTCTGCCACCCTTTTAAAACAGTAAACAATGAAAACCATCATCTGCTCATTCATAGTTTTGGGCTATTGCTTACAAGCAATAGCCCAAAATCCCATTCCTAACCCTGGTTTTGAAGAATGGGATTCTATTCCTGGTTTACGGCCATTTTGGGAACCAAAGAGTTACGTTTCAAAAAATCGTGCTTTTCAAACAAGCAATAGAATTTACGCATTTCGATCCACCGACAGCCATACAGGCCAATTCAGCTTGCTGCTAACTCCAGCAATCGATTCATCTATTTCTTTTGGACACAATTCCTGGTTAATTTTGGATACAACCCAAAACCCTATTGTTACAATAAACTCAACCGGCGGATATCGGGGCACCTTGTTGCCCTTACCTGGTTTCCCACAAAGAATTACCGGGTGGTATAAATACATACCAGATACCACAACTCCTTGGCCAAGACAGCGGCACCCTAGAATTCTATTTAACGGGGTTCAAACCGGAAACTTACCAGGGGTTTGCGGGGCTGCACTAAAAGTATTTAGTGAACCGCAAAACGAATGGACGTTTTTTAGTGCCGATTTCGATGATGAATGCCCACCTCTCAGGCCATCAAAGTTTTGGATTATTATTGACTTTAGTTCACATAACCGCATTCAGGAACCTTCCGGCAAGTTATGGCTCGATGATTTAAATCTAGAATACCTACCTACTTCTGTAGCAGAATCGGGGCAAATAGAATCATTTAATATCTATCCCAATCCTGGAAAAGATTTTATTAACATCCATAGCCCGGATTTGCCAATTGAGGTAGTTAAATTGGTAGATGTTTTTGGAAAAATTGTAACTTTCCAAGACAAGGGATTAGATAAAATTGATGTACATCTTGTTCCAACTGGAATCTATACAGTGCATTGCTTGTCGAAAGGAATTTGGTATACGAAAAAGTGGATTAAAAATTAAGTAAACCATAAAAACCATCATCTAATTTTATTGGTTTTGGGCTTTTGTTTTCAGAAACTCTTCGAACCTTTGAAGCTAGTAGAATTACATTTGATTCACGGTGATGGAAATGGTGCAGATGCGGCATAAAAAAAATCCCGTTATGTTTTCATAACGGGATTTTTTTTAAACTTGATTGCCAGAACTATTGCTTAAACTCAACCTGTGTTTTTGAGCTTGGTGCCAAAGCCTGAACCTGAATCTCGTGCTGCACAGCAGGCTTGATGTTGTTGGAACCGTGTGCATTTTTATTCACGCTGATATGCGGTGCAATGATTAAAGATACAATGGACATTAACTTAATCAGGATGTTCATTGAAGGTCCGCTTGTGTCTTTAAACGGATCGCCTACGGTGTCGCCTGTAACAGAGGCTTTGTGTGGCTCCGATTTTTTGTAGTACATCTCACCGTTAATTTCAACACCTTTTTCAAACGACTTTTTAGCGTTGTCCCAGGCACCTCCGGCATTGTTTTGAAACATGCCCATCAATACGCCACTTACAGTTACACCTGCCAACAAACCACCGAGCATTTCGGCAGAACTTACATCAGCAAAAACATTTTTAAAACCAAAACCAATAACCAATGGCGTTAGGAGCGCAATGGCACCTGGCAACATCATTTCTCTAAGGGAAGCTTTGGTAGAAATTTCTACACATTTTTCATACTCTGGTTTGGCCTTGTATTCCATAATTCCTGGAATTTCTCTGAATTGTCTTCTAACTTCATTCACCATATCCATCGCCGCACGGCCCACGGCTGCAATAGCAAGCGAAGAAAAGATAAATGGAATCATGGCGCCAACAAATAAAGCTGCCAAAACGGGAGCTTTAAAAATATCGATAGCGTTGATGCCCGCAATTCCTACAAATGCAGCAAACAATGCAAGCGATGTTAAGGCAGCTGACGCAATGGCAAATCCTTTTCCGGTGGCTGCCGTGGTGTTTCCTACTGCATCGAGGTTGTCGGTTCTGTTTCGAACCTCTTCTGGAAGCTGACTCATTTCAGCAATACCACCTGCGTTGTCGGCTATAGGGCCAAAGGCATCAATGGCCAGTTGCATGGCAGTGGTTGCCATCATGCCTGATGCGGCAATGGCCACGCCATATAAACCAGCAAAGGAGTAAGCACCCATGATGCCAGCAGCAAGCACTAAAGTAGGCAACATGGTAGATTCCATTCCTACTGCAAGTCCGCCAATGATATTGGTAGCATGGCCTGTTCCAGATTGTTTAATAATTGATAGCACAGGTCGCTTACCCATCGAAGTATAATATTCAGTAATCATACTCATGAGCGTACCTACCACTAAGCCTAATATGATGGCGAAAAACACATCCATTTTGCCAAATGCATAGCCTCGGATAACCATTTCGCCTGGCAACATCCAATTCACTAAGAAATAACAAGCGATGGCTGTGAATACAATTGAAGAATAGTTGCCCATGTTGAGGGCGTTTTGGACGTTTGAATTTTCGCCTTTGATTTTTACGAAAACCATGCCCATCATGGAAAATATAATGCCAAAACCTGCAATAAGCATGGGAAGCAACACAGGTGCAATGCCTCCGAAATTGTCAATAGAACGGATTTCACGGCCCAACACCATGGTAGCCAATATAGTGGCAACATAAGATCCAAAAAGATCGGCGCCCATGCCAGCTACGTCACCTACATTGTCGCCCACGTTGTCGGCAATGGTGGCTGGGTTTCGCACATCGTCTTCTGGAATTCCTGCTTCCACTTTACCCACAAGATCAGCACCAACGTCAGCAGCTTTGGTGTAAATGCCACCGCCAACCCGGGCAAAAAGTGCAATGGATTCTGCACCTAATGAAAAACCGGCCAGCACTTCCAAAGCTTTCTCCATGGCAAGCCCGTTTACATCTCCTCCGGTGCTCACCACATACATGTTGTAAAATAGAATGAACAAAGATCCTAAACCAATTACGGCAAGTCCTGCTACTCCAAGTCCCATTACAGAGCCACCTGTGAACGAAATCGCCAAAGCCTTTGGCAAACTGGTCCGAGCAGCTTGTGTGGTACGTACATTGGCTTTTGTGGCGATGTTCATGCCTACCCAGCCAGCAAAGGCTGAAAACACAGCACCAATCACAAATGAAATGGCAATTACCGGGCTTGAATTTTCGACCAAAGTGCCAGACCAAGCCAACAAAATCGTGGTAAAGACTACGAAATATGAAAGCACTTTCCATTCAGCTTTCAAAAAGGCCATAGCTCCATCGGCAATGTAACCGGCTAGCTCGTTCATTTTGGCGTCTCCGGCTTCCTGTTTGTTTACCCATGCAGATTTTACAATGGTGGCCAGTAATCCCACGGCACCAAGAATAGGAATCAAGTAAATGATGTTTTCCATGTAGGTTGATAAGCAGTTTTTACACTCAAAAATGAGGGTGCAAGTATAGCGGGTTTGTTTCGAAAAACCAGAATTAGGCTAAATGCCTAAAAATCAATTCTAAATGGTCGATTTTTTATGAGAATTCAATGCAATTTATCAACTATTCTGCGTGTTTGAACCCGAAACATAGGTGTAAACGAATTTTGACGGTGCAGAAAAGGACGAATTTGAGGTACTTGATTTGGGCTCAATATCTACCTCACTTTCAGGCGTTGTTTCCGGATTTTTTAGCCTTGGTTTGCCATCAATCCATTCAAGGTTTTCTGGGGGAATCACTTCGCCAAACTGGTTCAACACATGCGGCATGTCATACATCCAGTATGGATAAGGTGGTTCTTTATCGTAAATTGGTTTAAGTGGTAAATCTGCCTCAGTGGCTTGACCCAATTCGTGCCGCCAATACACCGCTGCTGTAAATCCAGCCATCAAGCCCATCAAATGCCCTTCCCAGCTGATGCGAGGATCTATGGGAACAAGCCCAACCACAAACCCGCCGTATAAGAAGGCAAGTCCACCTGCTACAGCCATGGCCTTGTGGCTTGTTTTAGAAAAGCCGGTCCATAGTAGAAAACCAAGCAAAGCATACACCCAGCCCGAGGCACCTACCACTGTGCCGGGCCTGGCAAAGCACCAGGTCCAAAAACCAGACAAAGCAAAAGTGAGGAGAAATATTTTCCACCCATGTTTTGGAAACATATTAAAGACCAGAACTGACAGAACGGAAAAAGGCAAAAGGTTCGAAAGCAGATGCTTCCAGTCGCCATGCAAAAAGGGAAACACAAAAACACGCCAAAGTCCAATTGAGCTTCGTGGCCTGAGTCCAAATTTGGAAAAAGAAGTTTCGAACAAAACCTCGATCAGCCAAACCGCCAGCATGAGTCCGCCAAAAAGCGCAGCATGGCCCCACTTGAATGTAGTCTTGCCAGCCTCATCATAGCTCGAAACTGAATTCCCAAAAGTATTCAAAAACATGAAAAAGCTGAATCAACAACAAGGCCAAGGTTTGTTGCCCTACTTTTTCATGCTAAAAAGGCAGATATTAGAAATTTGACCTTTCAACCAAAAAGATAATGAGAAAAGGCAAAATGTAGAACACCATGAGTACATAGATAAGCGCTGCCGCTCTGTGTTTGGCACAAAGTTGAGCTACTTCTCTTCCCAGCCAAAGTGGCCAACCCCGCAGTTGCCTGTAAGGGAAAAACAATAAAATGCCGATCAGGTTGAACAATACGTGTGCCATGGCAAGTGCCAAAGCAATTTCAGGTCGGGAAAAACTGGCCAAAATACCTGTGATGGTTGTGCCCAGGTTTGCACCTAAAACAAAAGGATAGATGCGCCTTGGAGAAATTTTGTCAGCTGCTACTAAAACAGTAGAAACGGATGTAGACACTGTACTGCTTTGAATGGCTGCTGTGATTCCTGCGCCCCAAAGCAAGGTTTTGTAAGGATTTTTGAAAAAGTTTTTTTCAAAACTTGTTTCTGCCCGAGAGATAAGCGCCCCTTTTAAAAGTTGGGTGAACGACAACAACGATACAACCAACAACACGGCAGAAGCAACCATGATAACCCATGGCAGGCTAAGCACCACACCTGAAAACAGGCCTGCAAGTGGTTTAATGGTGTACTCGCTTAGGTGAAGATTGGCAAAAAACGTTTGTCCCGGAAGTTGTTTTAAACTGGAAGCCAGCAGCTCTGCCGGTCTTGAAATGGCCTGAAAGTAGTATTCAAGTGGAAAAAGAATGATAGCAGTAGAAAGGTTGAACTGATTATGACTTAATGCAATGGCGAACGCTTTTCTGAATTCTTTTCTGCTCACAATATGACCCATGGAAACAAAAATACAGGTAACTGTGGTGCCTATATTCGCCCCGATAACCATGGGAACTGCGTTTTGCAATGAAATAACTTGGGTGCTCACCAGCACTGTTAACGTGGCAATGGTGGCTGAGCTACTTTTGAGTACCGCCGTAGCTAACAATCCGATAAATAGCGATACAAAAGGGTTTGCTGTGATTTGAAACAATTGATTGGCAAAGCCTGAACCCAACTGTGTTACCGCATTGCCCATCAATTCGAGCGAAACCCAAAATGTGCAAAACACAATGAGCAGAAGCACTACTCTAATAAATGTTTCACGCTGTGGCAGGCGTTTTTGCAAAAATTCTGACTGTGCCTTATTGGCTCCGGAAATGAGGTTCATATACAGTTTCAAAATAACAAAAAAGCAAGTTAATAACTCATAGCATGTCCGATAAATAACAATCAATTAACATTCGTATATGGAAAGTCTGTCAGAACCATTTTGTAACTTTACAGTTGAAATAAGAATTAAGACTGAGCGCTTGAATTGTATGAATAATAAGAAAAAGTGGTTAGGGATTTTTGCAGTTGTGTTTTTGGTTGTTGTTCTCATTGTAACTTGGGACATCATGAGACAGACCAGTCGCCCGGGAGCCCAAAAGCAGCTACCAACTCGCATGATGCGATAATGGTCAATGTTGAACCCATGCAATACTGGCAATGCCCAGTAGCATAACCACTTTACAAGAAAAACTCAATCTCGAAAAGGCCACTTTTGTATCAGCTTTTTGCAAATTCCAAGTAAACCAGACCATCCATACTGACAAGCCGCCCAGGAGCCAGAAAAAAGTGCCTGTCCATGCCCAACCCAAAAACAGCATTGCCAGCATAAACGAGAGATTGATCAGGTGTAGCACATATTTGGTTTTTTTCAACCCGAAAATAATGGGCAATGTGCGGCAGCCTTCGGCTTTGTCGCCAAGCCAATCTTCCATGTCTTTCACTATTTCCCGCACGAGCGAAATGAGGAAGGCAAAAACTGCAAAAACAAGCACCTTTTTCTGATGCTCAGGATAGACCATGGCAGGTATAAATACAGATAATCCGGCTAAAAAAGCTACAGCTATATTGCCATAAAGAGGGGTTCGCTTCAGAAGCACAGAATAAAGCCAAAGCAGGCCAACCGAACCAATCACGGTTAGCAAAACCCAACGATTCACAAAACCTGCACAAAGAATGGCCAGTGCAGAAAAGGCAGCATGCAGCAAAATGGCTCCTCTTCTGGCCAAAATTTTACCAACTACCACTTTGTTTGGTTTGTTGAGTAAATCAATTTTCTGGTCGTAATAATCATTTATCACATAACCACCAGCTGCTGCCAAAACGGTAGATGCTATGATCAACAACAATGAAATTTCTTTAAAATGATATAGAGCGGGTGGAAAACTGGTAAGCAAAAAGGCCACAACCATGGCCTGACAGGCTGCCACCATGGCCAAGTTGCCAAATCTAATAAGTCGCAGCCATCCGTTTAGGGTCGAAAACATGGGGTAAAGTTAGTTTTTAGAAATTTAAGATGGCGCACCTCACAAAACAGAAAGATTTCAAAATTTAAACTATTCTGTCGGATGAAGACCCAATACTGAAATACAGATGTTCGCTGTTCTACATTGATGCACGTGAAAACAAATGGAAAAAGTCTATCGTCAATGTTTGGATTTAAAGCTTTTGTGGGCAAATCATTGTGGAGTTTAAACAACCCTAAAAAAATTCACACAAACTTGTGAGGGAAAGCGCTGTGAGTATTTAATATTCTCACAACCGAATTCCTCTCAAGAAACCCGTCCACTGCAAACCTAAAATGAAGGCGTAAAAAAAGACCCATGTTTCCACAGGTCTTTCGCAAAGTTAGGTCAGGTTAAATATGGGTTGTATTTGGCCAATTTCTACTCTACAATCAGCATTTTGGCTTTTCGGCCAGATTTGGTTTGAACCAAAACCTGATAAATGCCAACAGGTAAGTGTTTAATTCCTAGTTTTAATGACCCAGAGTATGCATTTGTCTCAATATAGGCTTTTACGTCCATGAGCTTTCCTGTTACATCTCTAATTTCTAAACCATCTACTTTTTCACGAATTAGAATTTTCACTTCTCCATTGGCTGGGTTTGGGGCCAGGATGAAAGAGTTTTTTTCCTTCATTTCTGTTTTTCCAATCCCCGTTACATATTCTTCCGGGTCAAAGGTTTGATAGGTAACGGCCGCATTGGCAGAATCAATCTTGATTTTCAGCCCTTGGTTGTTTGAACGAAGGTCCATAAATCCTCTGCCCCAAGGTTGATATACGATTTCTTG
>JBBRCC010000085.1:0-19073 GCA_038205175.1 Cytophagales bacterium
GAGGAGAATCCAAAGGCGGCTAGACGGCTTTAGGAGTTCAAAAAGCGGTCTGGCCAAAGGCACCGTCCGCAGGCAACAGGAGAAAAATTTGAGTGAAGCCGTCGGTGCGGCACGCCAGACGGCGAAAGGAGGAGAATCCAAAGGCGGCCAGACGGCGGTGGGAAATCAAAAAGCGGTCTGGCCAAAGGCACCGACCGCAGGCGAAAGACGAAAAATTTGAGTGAAGCCGTCGGTGCGGCACGTCAGACGGCGAAAGGAGGAGAATCCAAAGGCGGCTAGACGGCTTTAGGAGTTCAAAAAGCGGTCTGGCCAAAGGCACCGACCGCTGGCGAAAAACCCCGACCGCTGGCGAAAGGAGTGGAAAAGCGGTCTGGCCAAAGGCACCGACCGCTAGCCAAAGGCACCGACCGCTGGCGAAAGGAGAAAAAGCGGTCTGGCCAAAGGCACCGACCGCAGGCAACACCAAACAGGCCTCTTCCCTCTAAGCCAACATCTAACTGCAAATTCATATCGGGATTAATCAATTAATCTGTAAACTTTTTTAGGACGAGTCGTAATAAAAAAAGGTCGCCGATTGGCGACCTTTGTGGGAGCAGAGGGGTTCGAACCCCCGACCCTCTGCTTGTAAGGCAGATGCTCTGAACCAGCTGAGCTATGCTCCCATTTATGTTTAACTTGAACCTTCGACCACTCCTGCTGAGTACAGCGGGATGCTCTGAACGAGCTGAACACTCTTTTTGAGAATGGGAGTGCAAAAGTAGTCTCACAGGTATATTCTCCAAAAAAAAGTGAAAAAATTATTCAACTACTTCGAGAAGTGTCCTGAAAGCCAGCATTTTGTCTCCGTATTTTTCAAATGATTTTGCTTGCAACTTTGGGCCGTACTCAATTTTGTAGGTTTCAAAATCTCCTAAATCATTTAAAAAATATTGAATAGCGTAGGTGGTTCCGTCATTTTCTGTTTCTCCAATCAAGCGCAACATCTTATGGGCTACGAACAAACCACATTCTAATACTTCAGGAATATGCTCCACTTTCATCCAGATCATCCATTCGTCGTGTATTTCCGGAGCCACATTTACAGTTACATTGTATAAAATCATGGTTTTTTTAAATTTTCGATTTTTTGTACAAAGGAACATTGCTGCAAGGTTCGCCATACATGAGGCTGGAAACTATAGGCTGCAATTTTGCAGCAATTTCAACATAGGCGAAAACGGGTACAGGGTGGTTGCTGCAACCTTTTATGATGACTTTCTCGTCCCTAAATTCATCAGGATTTATTTTCGATAAAGCATCTTGAAAAAGTGATTGTTCAAGTTGCTCCAGGCTCCCAAAAACTACTTTATGTGCAAATGGAGAAAGTTTTGTGCCGACAAGCATAAATGCCCAAATTGGAACTATTGCATCTTCTGAGCAACCAATTGCTACATTTTTTCCTGAATAAGAGGTCCAATCATGGGTTTTAATGAATTCCCGAAAATCCTTCTCTTTTAATATAAGCCCTTGGAAGAGTAGGGGGGCAACATCAAAAAATACCCTTTCGCCCGGGTGATAATATTCCTCAAGATCAAATGTGATCAGGGAACTGTTGGCTACCCGGTTTATAATTTCTTGTTCCATGTTTACTTTTTTTTCAGCAAGTCGGCCACAGTGTCTCTGGTGACTGCATGATAATTACTTTTTGCTTGCTCATAGACAACGAACGCTCTTTCATGTAAAGTTGGATGACCAAGCATTTGTTTATACAAAGGAGCTACAAACTTTCTTCTGCCTGTGTTGGTCAAAAATTCTTCCAAACGTTCAAATGCAGGTACATAGCTGACATTTATGCAGATGCTCAGCCATTGGAATAGAATTTCGCTATTGCCGTTTTGGCTCAAGAGGTGTGTTTTGTCTAAGGCTGCAACCTGAGCAACTGTCACGGATTGAGAAATTTGACGCAAGAAATGCACCCATTCATGCGCAGACCATTTTTCTACCTTGGTTTTTTCAAGTTGTTGGCCAGCAAGAACTTGTTTCGCCAACAAATCTACTTGCTCAAATCTTGTAGAAACAGGCCGGTAATGTTCTTCGGGTAAACCAGGTTGGTAAACCCACATATTCACTTGGGAAAAGAATGCCTCATTTCCTGTTGGAATCAAGAGATGTTGTTGCAGGTATTCCAGAAACTGTTCGGTGCCCAAACTTTTCTGTCCGAAATCAGCAAAATATTGATTCAAAAATTTGTCAAAATAGGCCCTGCCGACCCGCTCTTCAATAAGACGCAGTAGAAAGTAGCCTTTTTCGTAAGCTATGTCGTTCATGCCGTCGTCTGGGTCTTTGCCTTGTAGTTTTAGCTTGAGGCAAGTAGAAGGATTTTCCTGACCCAAATCGTCTATGGTGGCTAGTAGTTCCTGGTAACCAAGTACAGCCAACATGTCAGCATAGGGTTTGCCTTCTATTTCTTCCATGATGCGCCGTTCGAAATAAACTGTGAAGCCTTCGTTGAGCCAGAAGTCATCCCAAGTGGCGTTAGTGACCCAATTGCCTGACCAGCTGTGTGCCAACTCATGTGCAATCAGGCTTACTAAAGAACGATCTCCAGCAATGACAGTTGGCGTAACAAAAGTAAGGCAAGGGTTTTCCATGCCACCGAATGGAAAACTTGGAGGCAAAACCAACAAATCATATTTACCCCAATGATAGGCGCCAAAGAGATTTTCGGCTACCCCCACCATTTTGCCTGTTTGCTGGAATTCGGAAGCTGATTTTCTGAGCATTTCTGGTTCAGCATACACGCCGGTTCTTTGGTCGAATGCATTATAGTCCAAATTCCCTACACTTAAAGCAACCAAATAGGCTGGAACGGGCTTTGTCATCTGAAATTCATATAGTCCGTCTTTATTTTTAAATCCATTGTTTTCAGCACTCATCACGGCCATTAGTTGCTTAGGCACTTTTACCTTGGCCGACCAAGTAAATCGGATTCCAGGACTATCCTGACATGGAAACCATGTTCTGGACAAAATAGCCTGGCCTTGGGTAAAAAGAAAGGGATGTTTTTTGCCGGCAGTTTGAGCTGGTGTTAACCACTGAATGGCATCTGATTTCGTAGTAGTTGTGTATTGAATTGTGACTTTGCCTGTGTTTGGTAAAATAGCAATTTCCAAGGCCTGACCTAAAATCGGATCCCAAGTTCCGAGTTTGAAATTTGCCAGTTGTTTTTCAGCGTTATCCAGCCATATTTTTTCAATGTCAAGCCCTTTTGAGTCCAGCCAAAGGGTTTTGCTACCCGATTTATTTTCAATGTTAAGTACAGCCTTGCCTTTTAACTGCTTTGCTTGAAACTGAACATCCCATTCGAAATGGATATGGGTAACAGCCACTTCTTCTGGCTTAGCAAAACTGTGAGGGTCTGAAGTGTTTGCAACAAGTGGAAGACTCATAAGAATTGAAAGAATAATAGGCAATGTTTTCAACACGGAATGTTTGGATTAGTTGTGCGCAAATCTAAAACAGGTTTTTTAATTCTGCCTTGGCTTGTTTCCAGTCTATTTTAGTTTCATTTTTTCCCTTTATTCTGAAAATTTTTATGGGAACAGATGTTTTGCTGACATCTTTCAAATGTATATGTTCGTCTTTGTTTTTAGCAGGATTTTTCACATTTTTTAGCGGCACCCTTACATTCATTTCGTAGTTTTTAAGCGTATCGAAATCATACTCACCGTCAAGGTAAAATTGAAGAACGCTGGATGAAACTTCCATCGTTGGCACATAAATCCTTGTACCTTCAAGTCTGAATTTCGCTGACATTTCATCAAAAGTGACATGTTTAAAATCTCTTTTTCTAAAAACTACATTTCCAAGATTTGCTATTGGCTCAAAGTTGTTCAATTCGCCAGATACTAACTTAGCCGAGAACTTGCCTTTAAGGCCTGAAATGTTTGGAACAAGTGTATAATTGATGGGTGCACTCATTTTGCCATCAAAGTTGAGCCGACCTTTCAAGTGTTCGTGCCTGACGCTGGTTTGGTTGAAATTGTTGAACATTTTAAAAGTTTCTGCCACATTCACTTTCTGTAGTTTTATGCCCGATGAAAAGAAATATTTGCCAGTCGAAAAGCCAGTAAAATGCCCATCGAAATGGGCTTTGCCACTTGCTGACTTGAAATCGATATTCAATTTTAGCTCCTGATTTTTGATTTGGGCATTGCCCGTTACGTCTTCTGCTATGAAGTCTTTGGCCACGAGCTTTTTAAATTGAAGATTTAAAGAAAGGTCTGTGTTTTTGAGCGGAAGGTCCTCATTGTCGAATTTAGGCTGCTTTGACTTGCCTTTCTTTTTTGGCTTTTTATTCTGGTCAAGAAATGAATATACATCTGCTAATGGAGAGCTAACAGAGAGGTTGCCTTTCACTTCCGCATTGGGGTCGAATATCTTAGACACCCAACCCGAAAGATTCCCTTTTAAAAACACCAGGTTGTTGTTAATTGTTAGGTTCAGGTTGTTCAAATGCAGGTTTTCCTGATCAATCTTTATGCTTCCATTCATTTTTTTGACCTGCCAGGCAGGCGATAAAAATCTCACTTTGGCATCTTTAAACTCCAATTTACCTTTAATGTTTCCCGGCAAATGCCGCAATTTTTCAGGGTCTTCCCAATCTTTACTAAAGGTTTTATAATTGGCTGTAAAAATGACCCTCCCAGCTTGTGGAATAAGGTTTTTGTAAGGTTGAAACTTGTATTTTTTTGCCAAATCTGCTTCTACTTGAACATCTATTACCAGCAATGGATTTTTAAAATCAGTCACCAATACTTTGGCTCCAAAAGGAATATCGTGAACAATACCTTTCACGTTGCGAATTGTTACTGAGGAATTTACATTTCCAGTTTGCTTCAATGTGTCATGCTGATTGGTATATGTGCCTTCACAACTTACTTTCTCTAAGGCAAATGGCATATCGGGAATGGTTACATGTCCATCAATGGGTCTAAATTTTATTACAACCCTAGGCTCGGCGCCATTTGAGGCAAATCCTGATATATGGGCCACAGCCGAAATGCGTCCATCATGTTGAAACCTTGCAATTTTGTATGAAATGTCAGCTGGCAAAAGAGGTAGTACAAGTTTTTCGGTATTGTTTGCCGTTTCTACTTTAAGGTCAATGAAGGTAGGTTTTTTAGTAGTAATAGATCCTTTTAGTTTGTATTCCATTTCTGACTCTTTCAACACAACATCTTGCAGAATAACCTTGTCGAAGGAATGTGTGAAGGCAAATTTTGCATCCAGTTCGGTTTGGCGTTCGAATAAAAATGCATCGTGCTTATCGTTGAATTTCAAGCTGTTGATGTAAACAGAACCTCTTAAGTGACCTTCCACCAAACTGTCTGTTTTCTTGATGCTGAGATTTGTACGTTGCAGATTAAACCTAACATCCTTGCCTTCATTGATATCCTGAAAGCGAAATTTTACCTGCTCCAGAAATACCTTTTTGATTTTAAAATTCACATCGTTACCGGACTTTGTAGCTGAGTTGTCAGTATTTGAAGAAAGGGCTTGAATGAACTGCCAGTTGCCCTGATCAAGGCTGTCTCTGTTCAAATTCACATTTACGCCCGATAGTTTTATTCTGGATACTGTGATAGACCAATTGAGTAAACACTCAAGTGGGTTCATATTGAGTGAAACTTCTTTTGCTGAAACAAGGGGTTTCTCTTCTAATTTTGCAGAATCCCTGAGGCTTAAGTCTTTAAGTTGGATAGACAATTCGGGCCAATTTGCCCACAGCGAAAGGTTTACATTGCCCACCAAAACTTCGCTTTTGAGTTGCTGACTTATTATCGGTACAATTTCGCCTTTCAGTCTGTAGCCCAGCCAAAGTAGTACAACGGCCAATAAAACCTGAATCCCAAGTAGGGTAAAAAAGACTCTGAAAGCAATCTTTTTGAACGATAGTCTGGGCTTAGGATGGTTTTTCAAGAGGTATTAGAAGATTAGATAGACAAGTATTCAAATCTACTTCAAATTATTGAAAGGCTCCAGATTACAACGACTTTAATAAATTGTTAACCAGACTTTCTGTGTAGCAGCTCATACCTTTTTGCATATTTTACCACAGGATACATAGCAGAAAGCAAAGCCCAAATAAAGCCTTGAACGCCCATTAAAAAGTTGCCGCTGAGCCAATATTGCTGTATAAATGCCAAAGGAAACCTCATGATGATGTACCAGCCTTGAACTCGTTTGCCCTTTTTTGCCAATGTGTCAGCACTTCTGCTGGTGTAATTGTTAAATTTTTCGAAATAGTGGCTGAGCGACCGGTAGCTATAATGCAGCAATTCGCCTTTCAATTTGCCCAACGAGCCAGTAATTTCAATGCTTTCATGGATGATGGCATCGTTGTAACCTCCAAAATTTCGGTTGTACAATTTTAGTTGAAGTTGTTTGTGCTCAGATCCAGCAAAGAATTTTTTGCCCATAAATACCAAGGTTCTTGGAATGTAAAAACCTGATTCTTTGGGCTTTGATTGGAAAATAGAAATTATTTCCTGTTGCAAGTCTTCAGTAAGCACTTCGTCGGCATCAATCGAAAGAATCCAATCAAATTTGGCTTGTTCTCCTCCAAATCGGTTTTGCAAACCGTAGCCTTCAAATTTGTGCTGAACGACCTTTGCACCAGCGTTTTCGCAAATAGCCTGTGTTCCATCTGTGCTGCCAGAATCTATCACCAAAATTTCTTCGCAAAACTGCAAGCTGTTCAGGGTCGCTTGAACCCGGTCGGCTTCGTTGAAAGCAATGATTACAGCACTGACAAGGATTTTAGGCATGTTGGCATCTAAGAGCTTTCAAAAGTAGGGGATAGAAGCGAAAACAAGCCAATTGATTATTGAAGATATGCCCTCACTTTTTGCTGAATGATTTTTTTCACCGATTCCCAAGTTTGGTCTTTTAAGCTTTTGGGATCTTCGCTTTCTTCTGCATCCTCAAAATAGATGATGGCTTGTGGAATTGAAATCAAGAGTTGTTTTATACTGTATTTTTGTTTGGGAAAAGTGGTAAAATCTGCAACTGAATAGTGATTCAGCAACTCTGATAAATCCCAAAAATATTTCTTTTTTCCTCTTCCTAAAATAGCCTGTGCTTTTATAGCAATAATGTCTTCTATCGAGAACATTCTGATGCCATCAATAGGTTGAGCTTTTCGGATAAGTGGATGTGGATGCCGTACCAAATCAACTTTCACATCTTTAATAAATGAGAAAATCCCAATACTGTGGTTTTGAGACCGAAGGATAAAATCGCTTTCAAAGTGACTTTCTAAAATTTGCAAAGTGTCTTCGATATTGAAGTCGCCCGCAAAAAAATAAGTCCAAATCTTCGGAAATTCGATGCCCAAAAAGGAGAGACAAAGCTGTTTCTCCAACCAAATGAAACCCATTCAGGTTAGGAGTAGCCATTAATTCCTTCAATAGGGAAAAAGTTCCGGGTTTAACTGTTTGAGTTTGTAGCATCTAAAACTTCTATAGGCTTATCAACAACCGCAGCAGCTAAGTACATGGTAATTTTTGGTAAGAATTTGGCATTCAGCAAGGCTTCTGTCACTTTTTCATCACCATAATACCGGCGACAATTGCGAATATCTTCCATATCGCCCCGCTCAAACACACGCTCAATAATAAAGTTTAGTTTGTGGTCATAGTCCAGGTTTTCGAAGTCAACATCCCAAAATATGCGCTTGTGGAAAATGGGTTTTGCCTTGGCATTCATGGGTGTAAATATTCAGTTAAGCTTTATTTTAGTTTTTTAAATAGCCCAATATCGATTCCCTTCTTACTTTTGAACTTTCTCAAATCACTGCCAATGAAAATTTACACCATGGCCGAAAAGGTAGCCCAAGGAGCTCCTCCCGAAGTTTTGTTTTGGGTGGGTTGTGCAGGCTCTTTCGACGACAGGGCCAAAAAAGTAACCAAAGCCCTGAGCCTCATTCTAGAACAAGCAGGAATTAACTTTGCAGTTCTGGGACAAGAAGAAAGCTGTACTGGAGACCCTGCTCGCCGGGCCGGAAACGAATTCCTGTTTCAAATGCAGGCTACCATGAACATTCAAACCTTGAATGGATATGAAGTAAAGAAAATCGTGACCGCATGCCCCCATTGCTTCAATACCTTGAAAAACGAGTACCCTGCGCTGGGTGGAAACTATGAAGTTATACACCATACCCAGCTCATTCAGCAGCTAATAGATGAGGGTAAGCTCAAATTGAAAAATGGCGGAAGTTTTAAAGGCAAACGCATCACTTACCATGACAGTTGCTACTTGGGTAGAGCCAATGGCATATATGAAGCACCCCGTGAAGTGCTCGAAGCCCTTGACGCTGAGTTGTTTGAAATGAAGCGAAGCAAAAAAAACGGACTTTGTTGCGGTGCCGGCGGAGCTCAAATGTTCAAAGAACCAGAAAAAGGTAATAAAGACATCAACATCGAACGGATTGAAGAAGCCCTGGAAACCGGTGCGAAAACCATTGCTGTAGCTTGCCCGTTTTGCATGACGATGATGATGGATGGGGTAAAAAACAAAGAAAAAGAACAGGATGTTCAGGTGCTCGATGTGGCTGAACTTGTTCTCCAATCGCTGGAACTACAATCAAATGCCAACTGAGAAACGCAAAATACTCTTTATAGATCGTGACGGCACCATTTTGGTGGAACCTAAAGACAATTTTCAGGTCGATTCTATAGAAAAGTTTCAATTTCTGCCGGGTGCAGTAAGTGCCATATCGGCCATAGCTCAATCGGGGAAATTTGAATTGGTGATGGTCACCAATCAAGATGGACTCGGAACTGCCTGTTTCCCTGATGAACAATTTTGGCCTCCTCAGCATCTTATGGTCAATGTTTTAAAAACGGAAGGCGTCCTGTTTTCGGCAGTGCATATCGATGGTTCCTTTGAGGCAGACAACCTGTCCACCCGCAAACCGGGCATTGGCATGATGCTGGAATACCTGAACGGCAGTGTAGACATGGACAATAGCTATGTGATTGGCGACAGAATTACAGATGCCGTATTGGCAAAAAACTTGGGCTGCCGTGCCATACTAATTCGGGACGCCGGATCGTATGAAGAAGAAACTCCAGGCCGGTTTGATGGCTTTCCCATTCCCGAAAAATATGCTTCAGATTTCAACCCAACAGTGGTTGATCTTGTCGCAAATCATTGGGCAGACATCCAGTCTTTTTTATTGAAACCCAAGTTGAAGGCTGAAGTAAATCGGCACACCCACGAAACCCAAATCAACATAAAGATTGACTTGTATGGAACTGGGAAAAGCAGCATTTCAACTGGTCTAGGTTTTTTCGACCACATGTTAGCACAGGTTTCCAAGCATGGAGGTGTAGACTTGGACATTCAGGTGATTGGCGATTTGCATGTTGACGAACACCACACCATTGAGGATACAGGTTTAGCACTAGGCGAAGCTTTCAGAAAAGCATTGGGCGACAAAAAGGGCATCTTTCGCTATGGGTTTGTGCTACCTATGGACGAAGCTCAGGCTCATGTAGCCATTGATTTTTCGGGGCGCAGTTGGCTAGTTTGGGAAGCAGAGTTTAAGCGGGAGAAAATAGGAGAGATGCCAACAGAGATGTTCTGCCATTTCTTCAAATCCTTTACCGATGAAGCCAAATGCACCCTGCACATTACCTGCAAGGGCGAAAACGAACACCATAAAATAGAGGCTATTTTCAAAGGTTTTGCCAAAGCTGTTCGCATGGCTGTAGAAGAAGACAAACGGTTTGCCATGAGCTTGCCAAGTACGAAAGGGGTGTTGTGAAAGGTTCAGTTTCTACTGGCCAATGTAATTTGCACTTGTTTTCTGGCATAAAGAATTAAAATAGCACATCTTAATGTGCAAAATTTAAAGTATGCGCACATTAAGACGTGCAATATGGATGCGCTACCAGAAAAATCGGAAAACCATGTGAATCGCACGACTCTTTAATTTGTACGTCGCTATTTGCGAAACGTGAATTGGAAAAATCGGTTGATTGGCTTTAAAGGCGACCGTGGAACAGGAAAATAACTTTGCTTTTGCACAGAATCAAGTTGTTGGAATTACCCACGCTCGAAGCCGCTTACCTCACTTCAGTTGATCTGTATTTCACACACCATACTTTGGTTGAAACAGCCGGGATTTTTATAAAATGAAGAGGAAAATATTTGTTTCTGGATGAGTTACATAAATATCCGGGATGGTCTCGTGAAGTCAAAAATTTATATGACCTGTATCCAGATTTACATGTTGTGTTTACAGGTTCATCATACTCGATATCACCAAAGAAGAAGGCGATTTGAGCCGGCGGGTTCGCATGAATGAAGTAGAATGCCTTTCTATCAGCGAATATTTGACCTTGCAAAATCTAAGTAAATTTCCGCAATTAACATTTGAAGAAATCTTTTTCGAACCGGAAAAAATCAATCGGGTAATTAAAGGAGGTTTTAAACAATGCCATTCCAATGTGAGCTTTGGGGTGCATGTATTAAAAGATGTTGCCGGATGTGGTTAAACTTCTGAATTTTGAACGATTTTTTGAATTGATCAATTTGTGAATGGAAGCTTTTGATCAGTTTATCCTTTTAATGTGAGAGCCGACCTAAAAGTGTAAATTTGAACTTTTATCGTTTTATCCTTGTCCTTCCCTTCAACTGCCTCTTTTTATGAAATCACTTCTCATCCTTTTTTTAATTGTTTTGGGCAATTCTGGCCCTGTGTTTTCCCAGGTTCGCTCATTTCAACTGGCCCTGGAACCCGCAGAGCTCAACTTTGGCGAGGTGAACGAAAAGGAAGATAAGGTATTGGAAGTTAAATTAATAAACGTTCTTAACATTCCCTTGTTTGTCACAATCAAGCAACCCTTCAACACTTTTGGTACTCAGCCTTTTTGGATTGCACCTGCCGATACCCAGTTCATATTTAATAATGAAAAAATCATTCAAGTGCATTTTAGACCTGTTCACAATGTAGCCCATGTGTCAAATCTTATCATCAATACACAAAGTGACCAGCAGGTGTATTTTGTTAGGCTATCTGGACAAGGTACTTACTCAAAGAGCTACTACTCGAACACGCAAAATCTCTCGGAAGAGGCGCTGAAAACAGCTTTGAAAACCCGCCTTAATCTCAATTACCAATCCTTAACCTATAATGTGGCCCGTGACAATATGTATGCCACTATTGACAACAAAAACGACTCTGTAACCTGTATTTATACGAATAGAAAAGCCCGATTCAACACAAGAGCTGGTGCCACAGCCAATAATTTTAACACAGAGCATACTTTCCCACAGGGCTTTTTCAATTCTGGTGCTCCAATGGTTTCCGACTTATTTCACCTTTTTCCTACCGACGAGGCCGCCAATGGCAGCCGTGGAAATCTTCCCTTTGGCGTTGCCACTCCTCCTTTTGTAGCCCCAGCTGTGAATGCGCCTTCGCTGAGTGGTGGCGGCAGATATGAACCCCAAGACAGCCACAAAGGCAATGCCGCTCGGGCCATGCTTTATTTTGGAATCAAGTACCAGGACTACAACAACTTTTTAGCACTTCAGGAATCTGTTTTGAAGTCCTGGAACAAGCAGTTTTTGCCCACGCCAACTGACACACTTCGAAACCAAGCCATAGCACAATTACAAAACAACAGGAATCCGTTTATTGATTACCCACAATTTGTAGACAGGATTTCTAGGTTCAGTGGGTTTTCGGAAAGTGATTCTGTGCAATTACTTGCTTCGATCTTTGATCATTATTCCTTCCTTCAAAATGATACAAATGCCATTGTGATTTGGAATGAGGGAAATAAACCCATTGCTATCAACCACCTTCGCATACCCGACAACCGCACCAGAACATTGGTTTTTCCAAACGACACAGCCTTTGTATTGCAACCTAATATGGCCAAAGCCATCTTGATGAAAATTGATCGTCTGGTTCTTGATAATCTTGCCGATTCGCTGATTTTCTCTACCAACATACCTGGCCGCCCACAGATTATTTTTAATATCTCAAATTTTATTACCCATTTATCAGGCAAGAAAAGGCTGTCACTCCAATTATTTCCAAACCCAGTAAGCACTCATATAGAACTGAAACCTATAAGCCATAGTGAGGTAGGGATACAAATTATTGACGCCCGGGGAAGTATTTGGTTCGAGCAGAAAGTAGCAGTAAATCATGGCAGCGCCCAAGCAGATGTTCATTCCCTACCCGCTGGCATATACCTCGTAAAAGCCACTTCAAATGGTGAATTTCTGCAACAAATGAGGTTTGTGAAGGAGTAAGGGTAAATCTGTAAGCCAAACAAAAACTATGGCTTCATAAGCATTGATTCTGTAATTCATTCTCAAAATTGGATCCCTTAAAAACAAAACTCCGGCAACAAAGTCGCCGGATTTAGGATATGGATTTCCAGGTAGTTTAAACCAGGGTTTAATTATTCATTTATACACTCACATCCATTTTGCTAGAAAGTTGTTAAAGTCTTTTCTGATGGTGGCAATTTCAGCCTCAAACTCATCCATAGAGTTTTGCAATTCTTTTTGCTCGAACAGGTGGTTGGTGTCAACATGGCCTGCATGCTTTTCAACCTCTATTTTTAGGTCGTGGGCAAATCGTTGAATTTTCTCCTTCACCCGATGAATATTCTGGTGGGAGCTAACAAACAAATCCTGAAATTTTTCTACCCCTTTGCCAACGTCATCTCCCGTATTTATGATGGCTACCTCTGACAGTCGTTTTTCCAAAATATCAATATCCTCGCTGTAAAATTCCAGGGCTTTCAACCAACTTTGATAGCGGTTTCCAATGTTTGCAAGTCTTGTATATGTCATGATTTCAATTTTTCTGCTTTGAGAATTCAAAATTATCATAGTTGTTGGATATGAAAAATGACTTAAGTCACTAAGTCAACTTAACAATGGAACAGATTTGTAGAAAAAAGCTAAAAACTAAGTGCTATAGTTTAAAAATCTGGCTCAAAAAGGAGGATTAATCTTACGTGCATCAAAGTTGGACTAAACTTTAAAATGTTGCCTGATTGAATCTGGAAGCCTATTTGGCAATGCAGAACTCTTGCCAATCTTACCTTTATCGCATGTTCCTGAATGTAGTTTTTTGGAGAATCACTACATAGGTGGCAAAACCACAAAACAGTCAACAGCCTCCAAAAAGCCACCCCATATCTTTGTATCATCGGTTCAACAAAAAACAGATAAGGCCATGAAAGAAAAAATTAAATCAGCAATAAACAAACCACTTCAAGTGGAAATATTGTTTTACGGATGCACTGTTTTCACATCCGGTGTGATCCTGATGCTACTCAGGTTCTAATATAGAGGAATCAGGTTTCAAAAATTCCTTGGAAGTCCCGTCGATAGGCGGGACTTTTTTTGTTTCTTGCCATCCATATATGGCCATAAACTACATTTGGTTAGCCTTTTTTATCATTGGCTTTGCCGCTGCCCTCATTCAGGTTTTGGTTGGGAAAAACTACGAGTTGCTCCCAACTGTAATGAACGGAATAACCGATTCTGCAAAAACTGGATTTGAGATTGCCCTTGGCCTCACTGGAGCCATGACTTTTTGGCTTGGCATGATGAAGGTGGGCGAAAAATCTGGTTTGGTGAGCAAGCTTGCTCATTTGGTTTCTCCATTTTTTTCAAGGCTGTTTCCCGAAATTCCCAACGGTCACCCTGCAGTTGGCGCCATTTTGATGAACTTTTCGGCCAATATGCTTGGGCTCGACAATGCTGCAACACCTTTGGGACTTAACGCCATGAAAGAGCTTCAAACGTTGAATCCCAGTAAAGACACCGCTTCGAATGCCCAAATCATGTTTATGGCTTTGAATGCTTCGGGCCTAACTTTGATACCGGTTTCCATCATGGTGTATAGAGCTCAAGCAGGCGCTGCCGATCCATCCGATATTTTTGTCCCCATTTTATTGGCCACATTCTGCTCCACCATTGGAGTTTTGATTCTGGTTGCCATCATTCAAAAGATCAACCTGTTTCAGTGGCAAATTTTTGTTCCCATTGCGTTGGTTTCTTCTTTTCTACTGGCCGCAGTAATGTGGTTGTTGCAGCACTCACAAACCTTCATTGCCAAAGCTTCTGCAGTGGGGGGTAATTTGATTCTAATCTTAATAATTCTGGGATTTTTGCTCAGTGGCTTACTCAAAAAACTCAATGTTTTCGATGCATTTATTGATGGCGCCCAGGAAGGTTTTCACACTTCCATCCGGATCATTCCGTATTTGGTGGCCATGCTGGTTTCCATCTCTGTATTTAGAAACAGTGGCGTGCTCAACTGGTTTACAGAAGGTTTTATCTGGCTTTTGCAAGCTGCCAACCTGGATACAGCTTTTGCACCTGCTCTGCCCACAGCTTTGCTAAAACCCATTAGCGGGAGTGCTTCGAGAGGCATGATGCTCGACACCATGAGCACGCTTGGAGCAGATGCCTTTGCCTCAAAGATTGCCTGCACCATGCAGGGAGCCGCAGACACTACGATGTATATATTGGCTGTTTATTTCGGCTCTGTGAATATAAAAAATACACGCTATGCTCTTGGAGCTGGCTTGTTTGCTGACTTTATTGGCGTAACTATGGCCGTATTGGTAGGTTATCTGTTTTTCTCCTGAACAATATGAATTTCAAATTTTTGGGCTTTATACTCGCTCTCCTCGCCTGTTTTTCTTGCTCCAAAGAGTCGGACCTGGCAGTTGTTGACAAACTTGATTTAAAACAATATGCTGGCAAATGGTATGAAATAGCCCGCATGCCTTCTCGTTTTGAAAAAAATTTGAAATGCGTTTCTGCTACCTACACCATTAAACCTGACGGTGATGTTGAAGTTTGGAACCAAGGCATTGATGAACAAACGGGTGAAAAAAGTGAAGTGAAAGGAATAGCTAAAGTGCCCAACCCCAAAGAGCCTGCAAAACTAAAAGTGTCGTTTTTTCGACCGTTTTATGGCAAATATTGGGTACTTGATCTGGGTGAAAACTATGAGTACGCATTGGTAGGCCACCCCAACCGGGAGTATTTGTGGATTCTTGCAAGGGAGAAAAGTATGACACGAGAAAAAATAGATCAGCTTTTAGAACTCGCAAAAGGAAAAGGCTTCGACATTTCGCTGCTGGAGTTTGTGAAACAAGACTGCCCATGAAGCCCTTGGTGAAATCATTTTTGCTGGTATGCTTGCAGGTGCTTTGCTTGGTATTCCTATTTAAAACCTCCTATTTGCATCAATTGAACTATTTCTCCTGGTTCTTTCTGGTTCTGGGTTTTGCCATTGGCATTTGGAGTATTGCAGTTTTTTCGGTTTCGCAATTGACTGTGATGCCCGAACCCAGAGGAAATGGCGAGCTCAATGAAAAAGGGCCTTATAAATTCATCCGCCACCCCATGTACACAGCAGTTTTGATGGCCTCCTTTGGCTTTGTTGTGGCTAATCCTGTTCTCGCAACCATCTTTGTTTATGTGGCACTTTTTGTTGTTTTGCTGGTCAAAATAAGCCATGAGGAGGAATTGCTTAAAAAAGCCTATTCGAATTATGAAGAATACTGTAAGAGAACTTATAAGCTGATTCCAAAATTGTATTGAAGGGCAGGTCGCCCATAATTTGGTCATTTGCTTGATCTAAACTCATTTTCTACATTTTTGCGCTTCTGAATGCTGATAACAACCAAAAACCAAACAATGTCAAGATTATTCATCCTTATTCTTTTTCTGCAGTTGTTTTCCCTGGCAAGTCAGGGGCAAAGGCAGTCGGTTTCGTTCAACAATAGTTGGAAATTTCTAAGAGAAGATGCCCGAGATTTTCAACAGGTGGTCATTGATGAAAAACCTTGGAAACCGGTAAACCTTCCACATACCTGGAACGACAAAGACGCCCATGACGATGAACGAGGCTATTATCAGGGAATAGGTTGCTACAGAAAGTTTTTCAATATACCTGCCTCATGGAAAGGAAAGCGAATTTTCATTCATTTTGAAGGTGCGAACCATACCTCAGAAACATGGATTAATAGCCAACTGTTGGGCAAGCATCAAGGTGGCTACACAGCTTTCACCTACGACATAACCGATAAAGTAAAACCAGGACAAAATCTTTTGGCTGTGAAAGTGAGCAATGCTGCTGAACTGACTGTAGCACCCATTTCGGCTGATTTCACTTTTTATGGAGGTATTTACCGGGATGTTTACCTGGTGGCTACCGATCAGGTGTATTTCGATGGAACAAAAGATGGATCAAAGGGGCTTTGGATTAGCTATCCAAAAGTATCTGAGAAGACGGCTCAGATGCAAGTCAAAACCCGTATTTCTAACAAAAATATAGGGCAGGCTAAAGTGGTAGTACAATATGAATTGCTGGATGCAGATCGCAAACAAGTGTTGCAAAAGTCAAGTGGAATTGCCTTGAAAGCTGGCGCTACATCAGAATCTTCGTTCAACATACCTGAAATAAAAAATCCGAAACTTTGGAGCCCTTCCAAGCCTTATTTATACACTCTGCGCACCACCTTGCTGGTCGACAAAAAGCCAATTGATGCCTTAGAGCAACCCGTTGGTTTTCGTTGGTACCGTTTTTCGGCGGATTCTGGTTTTTTCTTAAATGGCAAACCGCTCAAACTGGTAGGCACTTGTAGGCATCAGGATTTTAAAGGACTCGGAAACGCATTGCCTGACGACTACCACAGGCAAGATATTCAGCTTCTGAAAGAAATGGGTGCCAACTTTTTGAGAATTGCGCATTATCCACAGGACAATGCTCTGCTCGAAGCATGCGACAAAGAAGGAATCTTGGCTTGGGAAGAAGTGCCGGTAGTAAACACCATCATTGTTGATTCAGTGTTTTATCGAACTACATTAAGCCAACTCAAAGAAATGATCAGACAACACCAGAATCACCCTTCGATTATTATTTGGGGATCGATGAACGAGGTGTTGCTCAGTGTGTACCGAAAAGGTGAAAAGGAATTTTGGGAAACCATAGCTCCTGAAACCAACAAACTGGCCAAAAAAATGGATAGTCTGATGAAAGCAGAAGACCCCGGGCGATACACGGCCATGGCGTTTCATCATTCAGAAAATTACAACAAAGCCGGTTTGGGCGAGGTGCACGATATTGTTGGCTGGAATCTTTACCACGGTTGGTATCATGATACTTTTACCGATTTTGGCCCTTACTTAGACAAAGAACATGCTAAGTACCCAAAGCGGGTTCACATCATCAGCGAATATGGTGCTGGTAGCGACAGACGAGTTCATAGCGTGAATCCGCAGATCTATGATTTTACCCCGGAATGGCAACAAGCATACCATGAAAGCTACTTGAAGCAAATCATGGAGCGGCCCTACATTGCAGGTTTTGCACTTTGGAACCTGGTAGATTTTGGGTCGGAAGGGAGAAAAGAAACCATGCCTCAAGTAAACAACAAAGGCTTGTTGGAAACAGACCGCCGGAAAAAAGATGTTTTCTACTTTTATAAAGCAGCTTTGAACCCGCAACCAATGGCATATATTGCTGTCCGGGATTATTCACTCAGGGTGGCTTACAATCCACCAAATAATACCTTGATACGTCAAGAAATTAAAGTTTATACCAACTTGCCTGAGCTAGAATTATTTATAAACGGTAAATCTGTTGGTGTAAAAAAGCCTGATTTTCACCGGGCTGTATTTTTTGTGGATTTGGTGGCGGGTAAAAACTATGTAGATGTGGTTGGCACAGGCAACAATATGATGACCAACGATCATGCAGAGATTGAGTTGAAAACCATTCCAGTAATCTCTTCTTCAGCTTTCAACGAATTGAAAGTAAATGTGGGTTCTCATTGTTCTTACACAGAAGAAGATCTTAATACTGCATGGTTGGCCGACCAGGACTATAGCGCAACGGCTGGCTGGGGAAGCATTGGCGGAAAACCATTGATGAATTTTAAACGAAAAGGAACCCAGGCTTTTGTTCAGCTGACCCGACATCAGCCCCTTTTTCAAACCCAGCGTGACAGCATTCAAGGTTTTAAAGCTGATGTTGGTCCAGGGAAATATGAAGTTGAATTGGGCATTGCCGAACTCAATGAAAAACTTAAAGCTACTGCCACCATTGTGAACGACATTGGAGGAACGGCAACTTCTGATGCCCAAAGTGGCCCCAGCAGGTTGTTCGACATTATATTGAACGGAACCATGATCGTGGAAGACATGGATCCAATCTTGCAATTGGGTGTGCTAAAAGCAGGGCTTATCAAGTCTACCGTTTCGGTGCAGAATAATGAAGGAATTGAATTGAAATTTATTTCGAAAATGGGTAAGCCTATTTTGAATACCATTCGAATTACAAGAATTCAGTAGTTGATATGAAAGCTGATGGGGGATTTTTGGTTTAAATCTACAGTTTAAATGTCTTAAACCTGATGGTGGAGAATTGAAAAAAATGATACGTGTGTTTGCATTAAAATTTTAATCAGAATGGGGCTTCAATGCAAATTAATCCTTGATTTTGATTCAAAACTATGATTATTTCTTACATCACAATTCTTAAGAAATGATTAAATGTAACAAAATTGCTTTTTCAATCTTACAATGTACCGTATCTTTGATTCAGGATTTAGATACAAAGGGAAAGAATTTTGTTTAGGGTTTATACAATCTATACAGGTCTCGGTGGTTCACCGGGACTTTTGTATTTTTAGGCATTTCTGTTCAAATATTCAAATAGAGGCTTAGGTTGTTGGTTTTCGTCAATAGCTTAGTTTTCCAGGTTTTTGGAAGAGATTTGATTCTCCATGAAGTACATTTTATAACGAATTTTCTTCCAACAATTTTTGGCGGATGTTTCTAAAAATAATTACCCCAGTGGTCAGATTTTGAGGAATTTGTTGGGTTTGGTGATTCTGCTTCCATCAATCTTTCAGAGAATATGATTTCCGTAGCTCATTCAGCAGCTTTGCGTTTACCACACTATATCCACCGTATTGGCTGCTCATGGTATTATAGCTCATTTCCATGCGGTACGAAAGCATATTCCCTATTTC
>JBBRCC010000086.1:0-18978 GCA_038205175.1 Cytophagales bacterium
CCTTCCTTCGTCCCATTTTTGAGAGTGCCTTTTCTATTTATGTTTCCATTTTCGAAATAATAAATCCACTCGCCAACCTGCTCTCCTGCTTTGTAATTGCCAACTGATTTTTGTTGTCCTTTTTCAAAGTAATACTGCCAGACACTATCTTTAAGGTTGTTTTTAAAAAAGCCTTTCATTGTTAACTTGCCATTGACCAAATACTCTTCAAATGAGCCTTCAAGAATTTTAAGGTTTTTGGCTTGCACATAATATTGCTGTTTAGTAACACGGTTGCCCTTTCCATAGTATGTTTGTACCCGCTTTAAAGGAGCCTTACCAGTTTGCCCAGACGCAAATTGTGGCAAAAAAAGACAAATCAAGGAAACCCAAAGAAGGCTACAGACCATCCTTCCGGACAGATTCAACTGGAATTCTGACTTTTTTTGAAATGGATTGGCCTTCATCTGTATGGACAAAGTTGAACAAAATATTGGTCTCAGAATTAAAAAGACGGCATTTCTGCCCTTCTCGCTTCTATACGGACTTGGAGTTGGTGTAAGAAACATGTTGTTTGATCTGGGAATTTTAAAGCAGCAGCGTTTCGATGTACCGGTAATTTCGGTTGGCAACATCACAGCAGGTGGAACAGGAAAAACACCCATGGTAATCCTTCTGGCAGAATATTTTCAGGCTCAAGGAAAAAAAGTAGCTGTTTTAAGCCGGGGTTATGGGCGAAAAAGCAAAGGATTCTTTTGGGTAGATTTAAACATGCGGTGGGAGCTATTCGGCGACGAACCTTGTCTTATGCAATGGAAGCTTCAAGGGAAATGCATGGTTGCTGTAGACGAAAAAAGAGTTAGAGGCATAGAAACTATTCTAAAGCAAAATCCTGAAATAGACCTAATTGTGCTTGACGATGCCTTTCAACATCGCTACGTAAAACCAAAAATCAACATACTACTTTGCAATTATAACCGGCCCTTTTTCAAAGACTTCTTAATTCCCTCTGGCTTGTTGCGGGAATGGTCACGAGGTGCGAAAAGAGCAGATGCTGTTGTGGTTACAAAATGTCCTGAGGTGTTTTCGCTCAAAGAAAAAGAGGAATTCAAACAAGCACTTAAGAAATACATTTCAAACAAAACTCCTATTTACTTTTCTTCGATTGGATATGGAAATCTACTGCCCCTTTTTGAAGGAATAGAGATGCATTCAAAGCCGGGTTTGGCTATGGTAGTTACAGGCATAGCCAACCCTAAACCATTGTATGGTTATTTGCAGAAAAAAGGTTGGGACTTGCAAGCACTGGCATATCCTGATCACTATCATTTTGAAGAGCGCCACATTCATCGGATAGTACAGGAATGGCAGAAAATGGAAAGGAAAGCAGACATTATAACTACTGAAAAAGATGGCGTTAGACTGAGAGAATTTCACATGTTGAAAAATATACGTGTTTTTACCCTTCCCATAGAAATAATTATTGAAGATTGGCAAGGTTTTGAACAGTTTTTAAACAAACAACTCAGCAATTCCTGATGCCAGGTTAGGTCAACCTGAACTCTGTTTTCTATTTTTGCAACGTGCCAATAGTCCTCTCCCGATTTTTAATTCTTTTTCTGGTTTTAGCTACCTGTATTTTGGGGCAGGTTTATGCTCAAGTGCTCGATGATACTACTTCGGAAAAATATGGTCCAAGAACCACCCGGTATTTTTTAGAGAAAGACATATTTTTCAACAACAACCGCCTCCATTACATTGATACAAGCTTATATGAAATTGAATTTTCAGGAGATTATACCCGGAAAAATGGGAGGCAACTAAAAGATCTTGGCAATCTTGGTACAACAACAGAGCCTATTTTCTTTGTTTTGCCAGATCAGATTGGTGCCTATTTTGGCCCAAATGGGTTCAATCCTTATGCGTTTCAGCCTTCAGAAATCAGGTATTTCAATACACAATCGCCTGCAACGTCTGTTCAATACAATATTGGCGTACGTGGAAGAGAAATATTCAGAAGTTTATTTACCAGAAACATTACCCCCAATCTAAATATTGGTTTCGAATATCAACGGCTAACCGCTGTCAGAAACATCAATCTTATTCAACAAAGACAATTTTTGGCCGACCACCATGCCTTTACTGCACAGCTGAATTATGTCTCGCCAAACCGCCGATACATTGCTATGGGGAATTATTCCCATTTGAATCACTTGCTTTATGAAACCGGAGGCATTAAGCCCAACGAAGGAGACACCAAAGACAGTCTTTTTAGTTTTGAGTTGGAAAAGGCAAATTTAGATATTCAAACACGAAACAGAGAAAAGCGAAATGGTTGGCATCTGTACCACCAATACAAATTCGATTCTACCGGAAAATTGCAGGTTTTTCATGTGTTTGACAGAATGAAACAGGTGAACCGATACACTGACGAAAAGCCGGAATTTACACCTGGTTTCTACCCGGATACTGTTTCAGGGAATTTCCTTTTTAATGTAAATTCGTTTACAAGTTTTGAGAATAAAGTAGGTGTAAAAGGGAGATGGGGACGCTTCGATTATGCTGCTTATTTGCGAAGAAGAGATCTGAGGTATGAATCGAATAATGGCGAAACAAGTATCCCTTTCAGCCAGGAAAATTATTTGGGAGGATATTTGGTCGGCAAAGTATTGGATAGTCTGAATCTATTGGCTAAAGCAGAAATAAACCCGGGAAGAGATTATTCATTTTCCGGGCAAGTATCCGGCAACCGCTTTCAAGTAGGTTTTAGGCAATTGGGGTATTCGCCGACTTTGCAGCAAAATTTCTTTGTTTCACAGTTGTTGAATTGGCGCAATAGCTTCAATATTCAAAACGCAACACACATTTGGGGCAGCTTTACATTGAAGCAAAAAAAATGGAAGTTTACTCCTGAACTTGATGTAATCAATTTGTTTAATCACATCTATTTTACAGAGGAATTAATACCCAAGCAAGCCGATCGCTCCGCTCAAATTATTTACCTCACTGCCAATTTGAATGTAAAACTAGGTCGTTGGCATTTTCACAATCGTTTTCGCCAAACCTTACAGACTGGTGCAGATGTTATCAGAATTCCTTCGCAATTTTACACAGGCAGATTTTTCTATTCAAGGGATCTGTTCGGCAACAAAGGAATCAGCATCGAAACTGGTCTCAATCTTTGGTGGCGAAACGCTTGGTATGGCAACAATTACATGCCATTAGGCATGATTTGGCATATTCAACCAACAGACAATAGGGCATTCTTACTCGATGCTCATTTTCTGGTTGAGCCGTTTGTAAATCTGCGTATTAAGCGCTCATTTCTGTATCTTCGCATCTACAATGCCAACCAAGGACTTGGTGCGCCTGGATTCTTTACCACCCCATATTATACGGGACAAAAGCGAATCATTGAATTTGGAGTTAACTGGCAGTTTTTTGATTAACCTATGCTTGGACTGAAACTTCCCAGTGACCCCCGATGGGCCGATATTGCAAGTAAATCTATTGAGGATATTCTAGTAGATCACGCCTTTTGTGAGCAAAAAGCAGCCTCTTCAGGCATTAGCTTAATTGTTCAGTTTTCGGAAAAACAAGAGTTGGTAGAAAAGCTAACCGAAATAGTGGCTGAAGAATGGGCCCATTTTGAAAGGGTTTTGAATGAACTAAAAAAACGAGGTTTTCAGCTGGGGCCAAGGCGGAATGATGAATATGTGATTCAATTGAAGCAACGGGAAAGAAAAGGCGGAAGTCCAAATGCTCAACTTGTGGAAAAACTACTCATTTTTGCCATGATCGAAGCCAGAAGTTGTGAGCGATTTAAATTGCTATCAGAACAGGTTTCTGACCCGGAATTGAGAAAATTTTATTATGAATTTATGGTTTCTGAAGCGGGCCATTATCGTACTTTTCTAGATCTGGCTAAGCAGTTTATGCCGGAGGATGTAGTTAAAAAACGATGGAAAGAGATAGTGATAGAAGAGTCAGACATCATTAAAAACTTGGAAATCAGGGCTGATAGAATACATTAGGAAAATTTTCACAAAATTTTTGAATTAATTCAAGAATGAGTAAATTTGGGGATGAAAAAGTTGAAAGCAGTTCACGAAACCCCAAACACATTGGAAGAACCTATGGCTTCTTACAATGTTTCAGGTTCATATTCAGGGCTTTTGTTTTATTCTTCGCACAAGGTGGCACCTCAAGATTTTACTGGCCGCCTCAACCTTGTTAAAAAAGGAATTACCCGTCATGCTCTCAACGAATTAATGGAAGTGACCGGGCTTTCGCTCAACGAGTTGGCCAACTGCATGCACATGACAGAAAGAACATTACGCAATTATTCGCCCGAAACAAGGCTTGGTGCTGAGCCTTCTGAAAGAGCATTAGAAATTGCTCTTTTATACGAAAAAGGCAAAGAAGTGTTTAGCTCACTCGATCTCTTCAAAAAATACATGGATGGCAATATACCTGCCCTGGGGTTTAAAAAGCCAAAAGAATTTTTAGACACCTCTATGGGCATTGCATTCATCATGGATGAACTAGGCAGAATGCAACATGGTGTATATTCTTAATGATTGTTTATAGAATCACTCAAGAGCCATATTCAAATGATTTGAGCGGTTATGGCTCATTTTTATTTGGAGGCAGATGGAACATGAAAGGTAGCCACATGCTCTATACGGCTAAAAATCCGTCATTGGCTTTGCTTGAAACCTTGGTGCATTATGATGGAATGAGCTTACCTCCAAACCTTTTGTTGCTAAGCATCGAGGTGATTGCTTCAAAAGTTAAAAAAGCAAATCTCAACGATCTGCCTGAAGATTGGAGGAACAGCCCCTCCCCTGTTTCTTTGAAAGAATTAGGTTCTGAATTTATGAATTCAGGCTTTCCTGTTATGGAAGTGCCTTCAGTTGTGATGCCATTTGACCTCAATTATCTCATCAACCCAAACCACCAAGGCATTCGGAAACTAAAAATTGTAGCATCGAACGATTTTTTAGTTGAAGGAAGGTTATTGGGAGTTCACAGGTAGGTTTTTTCTAAAAGAAAATCCTCTTTAAACATGGTAACTTTTAATTGGTAAGCAACCGCTCTAAACTGTGCATGTACCAGTCTTTTGCCTGAGAAGTAGAAAACCAATGCTGACCGTTCACAGAAAAGTTATCAGAAGTCACTCTACCCAGAAATTCGTAATCAATACCTGATTGTTGTAAAAACTCTAGAAATTTTGGTTCATTCTGAGGCGAAATAGAGACCACAATTCTGCTTTGGCTTTCACCAAACAATGCAGCATCGGTTCGAATAATTGGGTTTGTTTCAATTTCAAAACCCAATTCATGCTGAAGTGCCATTTCTGCTAATGCAACAAACAAACCTCCGTCAGCACAATCATGAACAGCATTTACGAGTTTTTCTGCAATGACTTTTGAGACAACTTTCTGTACCTGAAATTCTGTATCTAAGTCAAATGCAGGAGCAGGCGATTGCCTTATTCCTATATAGCTATGCAGATATTCTGAGCATCCAATATCATTCTGACTGCGACCGATCAGATAAATTAAATCCCCTGATTGTTTAAAATGCAAAGTCATTTTGTTGTTTATATCTTCCATGAGCCCTAACATGCCTATGGTAGGGGTAGGAAAAACGGCAGCCTCTACACCAGCATTATCACCTTTAGGATTGCTTTGGTTGTAGAAACTCACATTGCCTCCGGTAACTGGTGTACCCAACTTTTCACAGGCTTTTTTCATGCCTTTGATAGCACCAACAAATTGCCAATATACTTCTGGGATATAAGGATTGCCGAAATTCAAACAATTAGTAATTGCAACAGGCTCTCCTCCACTACAAACTATATTTCTAGCTGCCTCTGCAACTGCAATGGCGCAACCTTCTTCAGGATTTGCATGAACATATCGCCCGTTGCAATCTGTTGTTATCACAATAGCCTTGTTGGTTCCTTTTATATTAACTACTGCTGCATCGCTAGGTTCATTTGCATTAAGCCAGGCAGTACCAACCATGCTGTCATATTGTCGGGCAATCCATCTGCGGGAGCAAATATTTGGATGCTTAAGTAAGCATTCTCCTATTTTTGGTAAATCTACATGATTAGGTTCTTCTACGTCGGCCAATTTGAAAGACAGATGTTGCTGAAAGTATGCAGGCTCTTTATACTCCCTGTGGTAAACAGGTGCGCCTCCGCCTAAAACCAAGTCATCGGCGGGCACATCTGCAACCAACTCGTTGTGCATATAAAAATGCAGCCTTTTTGAATCAGTAACCACACCTATTTGAGCGCAATACAAATCCCATTTTTCAAAAATCTTCAATAGCTTATCCTCGGAACCTTTTTTTGCTACTATCAGCATTCTTTCCTGAGATTCTGAAAGTAAAATTTCGAATGGCTGCATATTGGATTGACGAGTTGGCACTTTATCGAGCCAAATCTCCATGCCATGCTCACCTTTGGCACTCATTTCAGACGTTGAACAAATGATGCCTGCTGCACCCATATCCTGAATTCCAATAATTCCGTTCGATGCTATGGCTTCAAGCGTGGCTTCGAGCAAAAGTTTTTCCATGAAAGGGTCGCCAACCTGCACAGCTGGCAACTTCTCCGTAGATTTATCGCTGATGTCTTCTGATGCAAAAGTGGCTCCATGAATACCATCTTTACCGGTGGCTGAGCCAACGATGAACACCGGATTACCAACTCCATAACTAATGGCTGAGGCTGTTTTACCTACCTCTACTATTCCTGCAGAAAAAGCATTGACCAATGGATTCACATTATAGCATTCGTCAAAATAGACTTCGCCTCCTACTGTGGGTATTCCAAAAGCATTCCCATAATCTCCAATTCCTTTTACAACACCTTTTAAAAGCCATTTGGTTCGGTCGAGACCTGGGTTTCCAAACCGCAGGGAATTTAAGCCTGCAATGGGTCTGGCACCCATGGTAAAAATATCTCTGTTTATTCCACCAACACCTGTAGCTGCTCCCTGGTAAGGCTCTAGTGCTGAAGGATGGTTGTGGCTTTCTATTTTAAAAGCACAGGCCAGGCCATTTCCAAGGTCTACTAAACCCGCATTTTCTTCTCCTGCTTTAGCTAAGATTCTCACCCCTTCTTTGGGGAGCATTTTCAGCCAAACGATGCTGTTTTTATATGAACAATGCTCAGACCACATTACAGAGAAAATTGATAACTCAGTGAAATTGGGCTCTCTACCAAGTATTTGTATAATTTTTTTAAACTCCTCTTCTAACAAACCAAGCTTTTTTGCAGTGGCTAGGTCCGGTAGTTTTTTATCTGTTTCTGTTGCGTTCATGGTGGTTAATAAACCTGTCCGTCTAATTTTTTTATAAGTTCAAGTACGGCAGGGTTTTGTTCTATAAGAAAAGTCAGTTTTTGTTGATTGGTTACCGGGGCAGTTTCTACTTCTGTTTCTCGGGTGTATGTGCTGATGCTGATGGCACTATTTGCCATTTTCTGCCTCAGATACTGAGTGAAATCTGTCCGATTTGTTTGGATCTCATTTTCCTCAAAGCTGCCGGCAATACCCAGATTAATTACATTGTTGGTAAAGCTTTTAGGGATATTGGCTAACAATGCAGCCACAGAACCCATATTTTTTTTCCGGCAATCTGCAATGAGTTCTTGCCACGCTCTATCAAACTCTAAAGGTTGAAATAATTCGATTGCCTCCGTTTCGCCCTGATCAATGGCAGGCTTCATGAGTTGAGAAGTTAAGCCCTTTATCTTTAATACTTTACCGATTTGAAAAGGCTTAATTGCAGAGTTTGGTACTTCTAATTTGGCCTCTTGTACCGGTTTTTCTAAAGTTTCTGAGGCAGCAATTGGCTTAGCTTCTGTTTTTCTGAATTGAGCCGCATAAGCCACATTACCTTCCGCTAGCCAGTCGCCAGGTTCCTGGGAAAATTGAAAGGCTTGCTTAACCCTCGACATTTTCATCAAGGCCAGCTCTACAGTCAGGCGTTGATGCTTGCTGGTTTTGTACTGAATATCTGCTTGGTTGGCGAGATTAAGCCAGGTGAGAATGAGTTCATAGTCTGTGTTTCTAGCCTGATTCAAGTATTTTGTTTTCACAACTTCGCTCACTTCCAGCAACTTAATTGTTACTTCCTCTTTGCAAATAAGCAAGTTTCGAAGATGGTCGGCCAAGCCAACGATAAAGTTGTGACCGTCAAAACCTTTTTTCAATATTTCGTCTAAAAGAACAAGTAATTCTCCAGCCGATTCCTGGAAAAGAAACTCAACAACCTTGAAATAATAATCGTAATCAAGAATGTGAAGGTTTTCAATCGTACTTGCATAACTTATACTTCGGTCAGGGGAAAAAGTGCTGATCAAGTCAAACATACTCAACGCATCACGCAAACCCCCATCTGCTTTTTCGGCAATCAATCTTAGCGCTTCATCATCTGCTTTGATATTTTCTTTAACTGCAATGCTCGCCAAATGAGTTGCGATATCTTTTAAATGAATTCTGTTGAAATCGAATATCTGACACCTACTCAGAATAGTAGGAATGATTTTGTGCTTCTCGGTGGTTGCCAAAATAAAAATGGCATAAGAAGGAGGTTCTTCAAGGGTTTTTAAAAACGCATTGAAGGCTGCTGTAGACAACATGTGCACCTCATCGATGATGTACACTTTATACTTATTGGCTTGGGGCGGAATGCGTACCTGCTCCACCAATTCTCTCATATTGTCTACAGAATTGTTGCTGGCAGCATCGAGCTCATAAATATTAAACGAGCTGCTATTCTGGTAGCTTACACAAGAAGTACATGTGCCACAAGCCTCCCCATCGTGCGTCAAGCTTAGACAATTAATGGTTTTCGCTAAAATTCGGGCACAAGTGGTTTTCCCAACTCCTCTTGGACCGCAAAATAGAAATGCTTGGGCTAAATGACTGCTTTTGATAGCATTTTTAAGGGTGGTTGTTATATGCGACTGACCTACCACACTGTCGAACAAAGCGGGACGATACTTTCTGGCCGAAACGATGAACTGGTCCATGGCTCAAAAGTAGGAAGTTTGCTGTCAAAAAGGACTTGCTTCAAGGGCAAAGGCCTTTATTTTTTTCTCCCCATAGCAAATCTAAAATTTTAGAAATATTCAAATTGACTAAAACTAACTTTTAATCGTCATTATAAGTATTTATAAAGATATTAAATGCTAATATACAGAAAATGTAAAACACAACTCCTAGGTTAGCCCGTTTCTTCACCATCTTCAAAAACTCCAAAGTTATGCACACCTCACACTTCAAATCTTTCTTCGCTTTAGCGGTACTATTCACTGGTCTCTGCTACCAATCAATAGCCGGCAATGAACGAAATGCAATCTCTATGATGCAAAATATTCAGCCTCATGACTGGGTAACACCAGTAAAGCACCCAAAAACACAGCTTTCGACTTTTGGAAAAGAAAATAAAACAGGGTTCACCAGCGCAAGTGCCACAATCATGCAGGGAAGTCAACTTGTAGCTGATGTGCCTTTTGAAAGCACAGAATCTTTGGTAGCGCTGGTGAGGCGCTCACCGAAATTCAAGAGAGGAACTTTAACGGCCGCAATTCAGATAAAAGGCCAAACAATACAATCCTTCAAAATTATAAAAAAGTAAGTTTGTCCAATTGTATTGTATAAACCCGAAAACCCTGCCATCGTGCGGGGTTTTTTATTGGCATTCGCTGCAAACCCCTTCTCCAATTAGCTTCAAAGAATCGAGCTTAAAACCTGACGGCACGGCAGGCGTTTCTAAATAAACTTCTTGTAGACATGTGGTTTCGCCACAAACAAGGCACTTAAAATGAAGGTGATTGTGAGCGTGTTTATGGCCATCATGACAGCTTTTTGCACACATGGCATACAGGATGGTTTGCTGTTCATCGGGAATAGTATGGAGCAAACCAGAATCAACAAACGTCCTTAACGTTCTGTAAATAGTAACCCGATCCATTTCCTGGCCAAGGCTCGATTCCAAAAAATGGTAAGACAGCGCATGACTATTATCTATAAATAAACCTAAAATTTTTGTTCTGGGCTCTGTGAAGCGGAGTCCATGGTCGGTCAATAATTCCTTCACAGTATTTGTCATGTCAACGGGAAATGTCGCTGCAAATTTAGCAATTTTCAAAGGAATTTGTGTGGGAGTTTTTAAACTCCCGTGCCAGCTGTTCAAGTATTTGTTGATATTTCCGCCTCAAATCCAAACGTATGCTTCGACTAAATACTCTGTTTATAATCGTTTTCTCCATTCTCTCACTTCACGTTTTTGGTCAAAGTGCTTTTGCACCACTCAACTCAGACTATCAACATTTGGTAGATCGAATAGAAATCAAGCAAAACAGATTGGCAGATAGGTTATTCAGCTCAGTTAAACCTTATGAACGAAAAGCTATTGCAGCCCTAACTGATTCGGCATTTGCAGATTCAGCCATGCAATGGTCAAATTCAGATCGATTCAATCTAGGTTATCTCATGGCCGACAACCCGGAATGGACTATTAACAAGGATAAAATTGCAGGCAAATATAGCTGGAGAGGTGTTTTCAAAAATAAGGCCGACCTTCTTAGCTATGCTGACAAAGATTTTGATGTGCATGCAAATATTGTAGGTTATGGGCAACTTGGCAAAGATCAGGAAACTACCTATAGGCAATATGTCAATACCAGAGGTGTAGAATTAAGGGGAATGATTGACAAACGTGTTGGCTTTTACACTTTCATCGCCGAAAATCAGATTTTTTATCCTGGCTATGTCTCGCAATTTGTGGGTGACAATGGTGCTGTGCCTCATGAGGGTTTTTGGAAGCCATTTGGCCCAAAGCAAGCGAATCAAAGACAAAACGGATTCGATTTTTTTACTGGAAGAGGTTACGTTACTACCTCATTTACTAAACACATTCATGCGCAGTTTGGCCATGATCGACATTTTATGGGAAATGGGTTTCGATCTATGATATTGTCTGATTTTGCTAACAACTACACTTTCCTAAAGCTTAACACCAATGTGTGGAAACTAAATTATACCAACTTGTTTGCTCAAATGTTTACCAGGTTAGAGCGTTTTGAAAGCTCTGGTTCGCCCAAGTCACAACAAATTCCTAAGAAATATTTTGCTTTTCATCAGCTTAGTATGAATGTGACTAAAAATTTGAATATTGGGCTATTTGAATCGATTGTTTTTGGCAGATCTGATCAAAACAGAAACGGCACTTTTGATGCCAGCTACCTAAACCCGCTTATATTTTACAGAGCGGTTGAGCAAAACAATGGCAGTCCGGACAATGCTGTTTTGGGTGCCGATTTGAAATGGAATTTCCTTCGGCACTTTTCTTTTTACAGTCAAATTGTTTTGGATGAGTTTTTGCTTTCGGAAGTGAGACAAAGTAGGGGTTGGTGGGGAAATAAGCACGCCTTTCAAGCCGGATTGAAATGGATCGACGTTCTTGGCTTAGACAACTTGGACTTCCAAGTAGAATACAATCATGCCCGACCATACACTTACCAACATAGCAATTCTTTTACCGACTATTCGCACTACAACCAGGCCTTGGCTCATCCGATGGGGGCAAATTTTAGAGAGTTCATATTTGTAGCCCGATACCAACCATTGAATAGGTTGAGATTATCGGCCAAAACATTTATCAATAAAATGGGGGAAGACTCTGTTCGATTCAATAATAATGTAGTTTCATGGGGTCAAAATCCGTTGGTGAGTTACAACAGAAGAAAACAAGATTTTAACAACAATATCGGCCAAGGAATACCAACAACCATTCTTTATGCAGACCTCACAGCTTCCTACATGGTGTTTCATAATTTCTTTGTCGATTTGCAATTGCTCATCAGAAGGAAAGAGAGTGGAATTGCTAACAGGAATATGAACACTCGTTTTCTATCGGTGGCCATTCGTTGGAACATCCCGCAGCGTAATCAAGCGTTTTAGTAAGTAAGTTTTTGCCAAAAATAAGTTGGTTTATAATTCGGAAAATACCAGAAACCTGATTCCAATCTTTTTCTAAAAACATCAGGAGTTAATCAGATTATACTATTTTTTTAATGCCTGGATATTTTTACCCTTTTTGACTTACCTTTTATTTCGAATCAGTATCCATGTATGAATTTCAGAAAAAATTAATCTGAAATTTAGAAACTGGAAGAACAAACCCCTGCAAAATACCGTTCAATACCAGTCAGACAAACACTTATAACACGCCACAAGAACCAGTTTCTTATGTGCGAAATTTAATTGAACGAGACCATTTTAAACGTTGAAACTACGACGTATGAGATTAGAACAAAAATTAAAAAGTGTAGCTGCATCAACATATTTTGTGGTAGCTATTTCGCTCACATCGTTTGCCCAATACCCCAGTGCGCTGGTAGAAGAAAATGTAGCTAATACTGCGAGATCGGAATATTATC
Organism: Cytophagales bacterium; assembly: GCA_038205175.1. Classification (GTDB taxonomy): domain Bacteria; phylum Bacteroidota; class Bacteroidia; order Cytophagales; family Flexibacteraceae; genus JBBRCC01. Next base: position 12,449 of record JBBRCC010000086.1, read on the forward strand.
TTTCCGACCAAGAGAAAAAAGTAATCGCCTTGATAAATCTGGCCCGAATTGACCCCAATTCATTTATAAACCAATACCTAAAAAAAGCTGAGCCAGATACACTTAAACCTGAAGTATTATCTGCCATTTCTGCATTGAGAAAAAACAAAGATAGGCTGCCACTGCTACCCGTTTTTTCATTGCACAAATCGGCAATGCTCCATGCCAGAGACATGGGTGTAAATGGCAAAACAGGTACTGCAAGTTCAAGTGGAATTGAATTTGAGGATAGAATTCACCAGTATTTCCCCCAATCTATCAGTCTTTCTGAAAACTTTTATGTTGGATCAGGCGACCCTGTTGACATTGTTATTAGTCAACTCACTGGCAAAAATGACCCGGCATTCAGACAAAGAGAAAATATGCTGAGCGGAAATCTACACTACATTGGTGTATCTATTCAGCCTCACAAAGTTTTTTGCGCAAACGCTGTTATCGATTTTGCCAAAAAACCTGAAATTATAACCGGAGATCAACCAAGAGCTAAGAAAAAAATAAACATTTATTGGAAAGATTGCCCTCCTGCAACAAAAGTTGTTACCAAAAAATCGGGCAATATATTTTCTGGCATGTTTAAACACAAGAAAAGACTACCTTAAATTGATTTTTCCATAATCTAAAAATCCACCTCCATAGGGTGGATTTTTTTTATGCTCAACCTTAAAGCATCTTTGGGCGTTAACACAGGAAATGAAGAAAATTATTTTGTTCGCATGGATGTGCTACCTGTCTGGTTGCGGTTCATCAGTTGAAATCAATGGGTTCGATAATATGATCTGGAAAAAAGATAAAAATGGTTGTTCAAACTTAAGGAAAGAACAAATTGACAAGCTTTTTGAAAACAGAAACAAACTGAAAGGCCTCAGAGAGGAAAAAGTGAAAGAATATCTTGGAATGCCAGATCAAAAGGATTTGCAAACCAGGAGTCAAAAGATGTACAAGTATTGGATTTCAGGATCACCTGTTTGTCCACAAACTGGAAATCAAAAAAGGCTTGTCATTCGGTTTAATGCACTGAATAAAGCCAATGAAGTATTTATTGAATAGGTTAAATTTCTAATAATTTGTCTTTCTCTTAAAATTGTTCAGCAATTTTACACCAAAACACCAACATTATGATTCAAAGAATGCAATCTGTTTTACTCTTGTGTATTGGCGTCATGCTTATTATAGCACCATTCATTCCAAACTGGAAAAAAGAATATGGCAATCAGTCAATTGTACAAACCGGTATTTCCATACAATGGAAAAAGACAGTTGGCGGTGAGTTAACTATGGTAAAGTCAGAACCTCGTTACTACATTCTCATCATCAGTTTGGTTGCCGCAGGTATGTCGTTTTTTTCGGTTCTTAGTTTTAAAGACCGAAAACTTCAGATGGTTCTTGGTGCTTTGAACTCACTTTTGTTAGTCACGATCATGGGTTTAATGCTTTACAAAGCCCAGGCACCACAAGGCTGGATAATTGAAGGAGAACAAGGTCGATATCAGCTTGGCCTATTTTTACCCATGATTTCTATTATGATGAACATCATATCTAACCGACTAATCAGAAGAGATGAGCGGCTTGTTAGATCTATGGACAGGGTTAGATAGTTTTAGAATAAGGAAGTTCTTCCAAATTCTCATTTGGTTTGGCATACGAGTATCTGGCAATTGGGGTTGTTTTATAATAGGCATCAAGTCCATTGCAGGTTATAGAATCTGCTGCCTGAACATCAATAAAACCATCTGGCAATATATAGTCAGATTTTAGCCTGATCAATTCCACACTTCCTGCTAGCAGTAATGTGTTGTTTATATCTATAGGATACTCTTTGGCATACTTCAGCCCAACTTGAATATTCGATTCGCCAACAAAAGGAGCCAGTAAATTCTGATGATATTCCGGGGTTAAATGAAGTGCCTCAAACTCACTTTGCTCCCATTTTGCGCTGCTCAAATGTGCTTCTTTCACAAATTGAGAATTGATATGATTGATGGTAAAAAAACCAGTTTCCCTAATATTTCTGAGCGTGTGCCTGCCCACCGTTTCAGGCCTGAACAAAACACCCATATATGGAGGATTAGCACCAATATGGATAACCTGGCTGAATATAGCCAAATTCGTTTCTCCTTTTGAATTTTGGGTTCCTATCAAAACCGTACTCTTGAATCCAGTGAGGCAGTTTATCAGGTTTGCTCTAAATCGAGAATCCAGGCTTTGAAGCTCCTCTTCGGCAATAGTAATCATGTGTCTATTTACAAAATTAAAATAACTTTTATTTAATTTTTGAGGCAAATTTGTTAAACAATTATTGCCATTGATTTTTTACTGGGTTTTAAATTGTTTGTTTCATTGTGGTTAAGTACTATAAAAGGTTGTCCCTGTAGGTCGAACTTTCATTTTTTTTAAAGACTATTATCAATTTCATTTATAAAATTGGTTTGTTTTGCTTTTAAAGACAATCATCATCTTGCCACCAAATAGATGATGAATAACCAAATTAAAGCATGACAAATCAAACACTTCAAGATGCCCAAGCAGGCTATCTTGCTGGAATCACCCACAAAAAGTTGCTAAATTGGGTAAATGAAACTGCGGCACTATGCAAGCCTGACAATGTGTATTGGTGCGATGGCTCTCAAGAGGAGTACGATTCAATGACCAGTTTGCTGGTTGAAAAAGGCACCTTCATTAAACTTAATCCACAAATAAAGCCCAATAGTTTTGCTTGTTTTTCTGATCCAAGCGATGTGGCTCGTGTTGAAGACCGAACTTTTATTTGCAGCCTTAGGAAAGAAGATTCAGGACCAACCAACAATTGGATGGAGCCTAAGAAGATGAAGGCCGAATTAAAGCCTTTAATGGATGGTTGCATGAAAGGTCGCACCATGTATGTTATTCCTTTTAGCATGGGGCCAATTGGCTCGCCCATGTCGCAGATCGGCGTTGAAATCACTGATTCAGAATACGTAGTGGTGAACATGCGGATAATGACCAGAATGGGTAAACAAATCATCAAAGTTCTTGGAAACGGAGATTTTGTAAAATGCATTCATACAGTGGGTGCTCCTTTAAAAAGCGGGGAAAAAGATGTCTTATGGCCATGCAATCAAACTGTTAAATATATAGTTCACTATCCTGAAGAACGCTCTATTCTGTCTTACGGAAGTGGGTATGGCGGCAATGCACTGTTGGGTAAAAAGTGTTTTGCATTAAGAATTGCATCTTCTATGGCAAGAGAAGAAGGTTGGTTGGCCGAACACATGCTTATATTAGGTATTGAATCGCCAGAAAAAGAAAAAACCTACGTGGCAGCAGCTTTCCCAAGTGCTTGCGGCAAGACTAATTTTGCTATGCTTGTTCCGCCAAACGAGTTTTCGGATTGGAAAATCACAACGGTAGGTGATGATATAGCTTGGATAAAACCTGGAGCTGATGGCAAGTTGTATGCTATCAATCCTGAAGCAGGTTATTTCGGTGTTGCACCTGGCACCAACTATAAAACCAATCCCAATGCCATGGAGTCCATTAAATCTAACACAATTTTCACCAATGTGGGTGTAACTCCTGAAGGCGATGTTTGGTGGGAAGGCATGAGTAAAGAGGTTCCTCAAGGACTAATTGATTGGCATGGAAAGCCATTTGATCCAAGTTTGGGAAAACCTGCTGCCCACCCGAACGCACGCTTCACAGCGCCAGCTCACCAATGCCCAAGTCTTGACGAAAACTGGGAAAAACCTGAAGGTGTTCCTGTTGCTGCATTCATTTTTGGTGGCAGAAGGAGCACCACAGTTCCGCTTGTATACCAAAGCTTTAACTGGAATTTCGGGGTTTACCTGGCTGCAACTATGGGTTCTGAAATGACAGCAGCTGCTTTTGGAGAAATAGGTAAAGTACGTAGAGATCCATTTGCCATGCTGCCGTTTGCTGGTTACCACATGGCAGATTATTTCAACCATTGGCTACAATTTGGACGTGGATTGCCAAATCCACCACGAATTTTCGGGGTTAACTGGTTTAGAAAAGATGAAAATGGAGAGTTTTCCTGGCCAGGTTTTGGAGAAAATATCAGAATACTGATTTGGATTATTAACAGGGTAAAAGGCCGAACATCTGCTATTGAAAGCCCTATAGGTTGGATGCCACGGTATGAAGACATTGACTGGAGAGGATTGAATTTCAGCAGAGAAGATTTTGATGCGATCATGGAAGTAGATAGAGAGGCATGGAAAACAGAAGTTCTTGGACATGAGGAACTATTTTCTAAACTCTACGATAAGTTACCTAAGGAGTTTTTCTTTATGCGAGAGCTACTTTTAGGTGCACTTTGGCGTTCGCCGGAGCATTGGAAACTAGCACCTGAAGTGTAAAAAGACTACTTCCATCCAAGTATTACGATATGCTCAGATCGGGAAAAACCGCCAGGGTTGCAGCCAGGTAAACCTTCGGGTATGGGTTGCCCTAATTTATTGTAATACTCTTTCCAAGCTGGAAAAAAATCGTTTGTTCCAGGCTTTTTAAAGGTCATGGGTTCCAGGCTAAATACCGGCTTTGATTTGTTTGCATGTAAAAATGCTTCATACAACAATTCGGAGCAGTACCACTTTCCGTTGTTAGTCAAAAATACATCATCATAAGGCTCTCCAATTTTGCTCATGCCAAAATGAACAGCTTGAGGTATCAAAGAAGTCCATTGTGGTTTTAGGCGAGCATGGAGTCCGTTGTGCTTGCTGTAGGCAATAAAACTATCAACTGAAATAGTACGAACATTCTTCCCAATTGCTTCAAGTACCCGAAGCTGCTTGTTTTGTTCAACAAGCATACCTATGTGACTGAATTTAAAATTATTATATCCTAAAGTCACTTCTTCTATGGCATCGCAAAGGGGGCCACAATCAAGATTTAGAAACAAGAAATCACCCTCTTGGAATGGTTCTTTAGAAATCGATTGAGCAGTTGCCAAACATGTCAGCAAAAATCCAAAAGTTGAAAGCAAGAGGTTTCTAATCATCTGATTGCAAAATTAACCCAAAGTCATTCTTTTATTTGTCTGTGTTTGACTTTCTGTTTATTAATAAAATTGGTTTGCTGTTTTGGCCGTAATGATATTGATTTTAAAGTATCCTTATTTATGCTAAATCAAGAGTGATTGATTAGCCACAAGCTCACTTTTAAAGTAGTTAACAAGCATCCCTCTCAAAATTCCACCTATTTTCGCCCCTGAAAATTCATGCAGCAACTCAGAGCCGAACATCTTTTTAAAAAATACAAAAGTCGAACCGTGGTAAACGACGTGTCGGTGCATGTAAATCAAGGTGAAATTGTGGGTTTGCTTGGGCCAAACGGTGCCGGAAAAACCACCACTTTTTATATGACAGTGGGCTTAATAAAGCCCAACGATGGGAAAATTTTTCTAGATCAACAGGATATCACAGATTTACCCATGTATCAAAGGGCAAAGTTAGGCATTGGTTACTTGGCGCAAGAAGCTTCTGTTTTTCGCACGCTTTCTGTAGAAGACAATATTCTGGCTGTGCTGGAAATGACGAACTTGCCAAAAGCTACTCAAAAGGAAAAGTTGGAAAGCTTGCTGGAAGAATTCAGTTTAAGCCATGTCCGCAAAAACCTAGGGCGTGTGCTGTCTGGTGGCGAACGAAGGAGAACAGAAATTGCGAGAGCTTTGGCCGTTAGCCCTAACTTCGTGTTGCTGGACGAACCGTTTGCGGGTGTAGATCCGATTGCTGTTGAAGAAATCCAGGGCATTGTGGCCAAACTCAAACAAAAAAATATTGGTATTCTCATTACAGATCACAATGTAAATGAGACTCTCAGTATCACAGACAGGGCTTATTTGCTGTTTGAAGGGAAAATTTTGAAACAAGGATCTGCAGAAGAGCTAGCCGCAGATGAAATGGTGAGAAAGGTTTATTTAGGCAAACACTTTGAGTTGAAACGAAAAATTTAGCTAATTTACCTCCTTAGAGGGACAAAACTTCTAAAACACACCAATGCGGTCGCTGATAGGCAAAATCATAAGTATGGTTTTAAAGCAACGAATACCTTACATAGAGGCATTCAAAAGCGACCCTTTTCGGTTTCAGGAAAGCACGTTCAAAAATTTAATTAACGCAGGCAAGCATACCGAATGGGGTAAAAAACATGGTTTTAAAGATATTCGGAGCATAAAAGACTTTCAACAACAAGTTCCGGTTTTACCTTACGAAACCCTGTTTCCGTACATAGAACGCATGTTGAAAGGCGAACAAAATATTTTGTGGCCTACTCCTATTACCTGGTTTTCTAAATCATCGGGCACTACCAACGATCGGAGCAAATTCATACCTGTTTCTCATGAATCGATGCAACAATCCCTGTTCAGGGGTGGCCGTGACATGATCGCTTTATATCTTCACAACAGGCCTGGAACTAAAGTTTTGGAAGGTAAAAATTTGGCCATTGGAGGATCCCTTCAAGATAATCCTTTTTGGCCAGGGCATTTTATTGGA
>JBBRCC010000087.1:0-18096 GCA_038205175.1 Cytophagales bacterium
CCGAAGAGGTAGGCGAAGTGGCTCGAATTATTGCAAGACAATATGGAGAACAATCTTTTAAGGCATCGGACAAAGACAAGAACCTTGCAGACGAACTGGCCGATGTGCTTTTCGTGCTCATTTGTCTGGCAAACCAAACTGGCATAAACCTCACAGATGCCCTTCAAAAAAATTTAGACAAGAAAAATACCCGGGATGCTAATCGCCATAAAGACAATGAAAAGTTGAGGTGAAGCTTAAAACATGACTAAAATAAGCCAATAGCCGAACAAATAGTAAATTGAAAGTATAGCAGTAGGTTTCAACAGTTGGTCAAGTTGCCTGGCAGATTGGGATCTAAATAGCTGAATGAGAAGCTTTGCAGTGGGCAAACTAAGCATCAGTAGAAATACAATATAGTGATTTCCGGAAAATTTATTGATGTAAGTACCAGCTAACAGTGTTGCTGCCAAGAGCAAAAATACTTGATAAATTTTCCCATTCTCGAGTCCGATTCGAACAGGAATGCTGTGTTTCCCGGCCATAATATCACTTTCAATATCTCGTAGGTTGTTCACGTTGAGCACAGCAGTGGCCAACAAACCCATAGCAGCCGCAGGAAGAATGATGGCAGTTGGCAATTGGTGCACTTGCAGATAGAAACTACCAAGAACAGCTACCAGGCCAAAGAAGATAAATACTGCCACATCGCCCAAACCTGCATAACCGTAGGGCCTTTTTCCTAACGTGTAACCTACAGCGGCTAAAATGGATGCAACACCTATTCCCAGAAACGTAAGCCACTCAGCCTTTGATTGCAGGCTGGCAAAAAGTAAGGCTATGCCTGTAAATAAAGTGCTAATGGCCAATACCCAAACCATTATTTTCATTACATGTACAGAAATGGCTCCGGTTTGCACCATTCTGGCCGGTCCTTGACGCAAGTGATGATCGGCTCCGTTGAGTGTATCGCCCAAGTCGTTGGCAAAGTTTGACAGTATTTGCAGTTGCAGCGTGGTAGCAAAGCTTAGTAGGCAAATGAGCCAGCTAAAGCCCTCTGCACCCCATGAATAGGCCAAAACATGCCCCATGCCCAAGCAACTAAAACTGAGCAACAGTGTGCGAGGCCTGGCCGCCTGAATCCAATTTTTCATTAGAATATGAGTTTTATTATATTTTCAATGTTCATCCCAATTTGCCTGATATTGATGGAAGGAATCGGGTCATTTGCCGCAAAAATGAAAATTATTTACATATTGTTTGAATTTACCACTTACCTTTGACCTCCCTACAAGCATATACGAACGAGAAATTACTTTCACTCACCACGCCAAATTGACCCGGCAAAAAAATCGATTTGACCTAAAAATCTGTCGATAAATGAATGAAAGGAGAAAGCTTATAACTGATTTATGAAAGCACATCTACGGCGTCATTTCCTGTCGCATCGGGATTATTTTCGATTTTTGACATTTGTATTTATTGCAGCACTTATCCTTGCTGCTGGTGCCTTGAACAAGGGCCGGGGAACCAGGTTTATCATACCGTTCTATCACAACATCATAGACGGGCAAACTGAAACTCAAAAAGAAGCAACCGAAGATCATAAAAACACGGTTCATAAAAGTTAATTCTATCCCCTCGGTTTAAACTACTACTTTTGGGCCGGACATCAAATTTCCCGCCTTGGCATCTTCCAACTTTATAGACCACGTAAAAATTTACTGCCGATCTGGTGCAGGAGGTCCTGGTTGCAGGCATTTCCGCAGGGCGAAATATGTGCCTAATGGCGGACCTGATGGTGGAAATGGTGGACGTGGAGCGCATGTTTACCTCAAAGGCAATGCCCAAATGTGGACATTGCTTCATCTTCGCTACACCAAACACATTCATGCTGAACCAGGACAAGGTGGTATGGGCCAAAACATGTCGGGTTCGCAAGGCAAAGACGTATTTCTCGAAGTTCCACTTGGCACCGTGGCTAAAGATGCTGAAACAGGAGAGGTGATTGCTGAAGTTGTGTCTGATGGTCAACAAGTAATTTTGCTGGAAGGTGGACGAGGAGGCCTCGGCAACGCACACTTCAAAACAGCTACCAATCAGGCTCCTGAGCATGCTCAGCCAGGCGATCCAATCAAAGAAAAGTACGTAGTGCTTGAATTGAAAGTGCTTGCTGATGTTGGTTTGGTTGGTTTTCCAAATGCCGGTAAATCTACTTTGCTTTCGGTGGTTAGTGCTGCAAAACCCGAAATTGCTGATTATCCTTTCACCACCATTGTGCCCAACCTGGGCGTAGTGCAACATCGAAATTACAATTCATTTATCATCGCTGATATTCCTGGAATCATTGAAGGTGCCCACGAAGGAAAGGGTATAGGTCATCGGTTTTTGCGCCATATTGAGCGAAATTCAGTACTGCTTTTTATGGTGCCTGCCGACACGGAGAGTATCACAAAAGAGTATAAAATTTTGGTGAATGAGCTTAAGGAGTATAATCCTGAGTTGCTGGACAAACCCAGAGCCCTGGCAGTTTCCAAAACGGATTTGGTGACAGAGGCAGATCTGAAAAAGTTGCTCAAAAAGGTGCCCAAAGGCATTCCTGTTCTACCCATCTCATCGGCTACGCAAACAGGTTTATCTGAATTAAAAGATTTGCTTTGGGAAATGCTGAATGAGAAAAAGGACTAATAATTCATTCCCTAGAAACCAGGCATCAATTTGAGCTCGTTGCGGTAAAGCAGCACTTTGCCATCATTTTCCAAATGTTTGAGAAGTCTGGAGATTACCACCCGGCTTGTAGCTAGTTCATCGGCAATTTGCTGATGAGAAAGGCCAATAACCTTGCTTCCTGTATTAGACGATTTTTCTCTCAGGTAATCAATTAAGCGCTCATCTAATTTTTTGAAAGCAATGCTTTCTATCGACTTAAGCAACTCATTGAAGCGAACGGTGAAGCTATGAAATATATAGCTTTTCCAACCCGGATATTTCACCAACCATTCATCAAGCTTATCGTGTGGGACCATGATGAGCTTAACTGGAGTTTCAGCTACAGCTTTTATTTCACTTTTTCTGGCTTCCATGCAGCAGGTATAAGCCATGGCGCAGCTCTCGTTGCTACTTAAATAGTACAGCAAAATCTCATTTCCGTCGTCGTTTCGGCGCAATACTTTCACTGTTCCTTCCAAAATGATAGGCATGCCTTTCAGCATTCTGTCATAGTCTATTATAACTTCGCCTTCTTTGAAATTCATCACTTTCCCACTCGCCACAATTTCATCGACCAGAGAGCTTTCAAGAATTGTGTTTAATCTTGTTTTTAAGTCTTCCATTGGGTTTGAGTTTCTTAAAAGTGGTAGTTCACAATGAAATTTGTGTGCCACATGTTTACCTTATTAAACACAAATGAAGCCTTTTCGGGCTGAGCTCCAACGTTTCCTTTGTAAACTACGATCAATTCAGCATCCAGACCTTCAAAAAATCCTTCAAACTCATGCTTTATGTCACCGTTGATTTGCCAATAAGTTGGCATGCCGTACTTGTTGAGCAAGGCATTGTCTAAGCCAGGCATTTGGAAATATCCCAGGGCCAAGCCCGGCTTCCATTTACTTTTTCTGGCTTGAGCCAAACGTGCCATTACTGCGTGAACTCCGCCTGAGCCTTCGTTTCGCTCCCGCTGCATAAAGGTGTAAAGTGGCTCTTTCCCCCATTCTCTGGGCATAAGAAATCGGCCATCATTCGAAATTCGGGTATAATTGAGTGTAAAATCTAATTCAGTACCTCGAATGCCTATTCGGGAACCAAAAATATTTGAATGCCAACCGCTAGCTGCGTATGCCTTTTTCGGATCTGGATTGCCTCCATCGTTTATCACATCTTGCCTAATGACTTGGAAGCCAAGTATCAATTGTTGGGTAGGCGAAAGAGGCAAAAGGCCATCTGCTTGAAATAGTGCAGAGTTAAACACATTGTCAGTGAAGTAGTTCCAAGCTTGTATTTTCCAGTTTTTGTTGGCTTGAACTTGCAAGCCAGCAATGGCTACAAATTTACTATTAATATTGCTGGCGTAGTCCGATTGTTCCCCATAAATATTCCTTCCTTGCGCATATTTGCCTATCGATTCGCCAATGTGATACCACCTAATTGTGCCTCGGGGAGCAATGCGGTCGAGTACAATGAGATGTACATTGGTTTTTTGTATTTCGTTTATTTCAAGGCTTATCCCCTGAACAGTTGTAGGTCGCATTCTCCCATCTTGAGGATTGATAAAGGGCGTTTTTATGATTTGCCTCCCTGCTGTTATTTTTGACTTTCTGAAATTGTATTTTAAGTACAATTCTTCGAGCCTGTCTAAGTCATGCCTGTTGGCAAGGTCCTCAATGTCAAATTGGCCTGTTTCGTACCTGCTCAACTGGTTGGTAGATGGGTCTCTTTTTGCTAAGTTACTAGAACCAACATTGAAGATGTAAAAGCCGCTTACGCCCAATTGAAAGCCATGAAAGGGTAAATTTGTAAAACCTAACCCGCCACCAAAAGCATTGGCATAGTAGTCTGTTAAGCCCGGTGCATTGTCGGTAGCCATGAAATAATACCTGAAATGACCATGCGAATTTCCGCCAGTAAAATAATCCAAAAGTTTCCGTTTGGGTGCAGGTTGCACTACCGTGTCAGCTTCTTGTCCCAAAAGGGTAAAGCTTTGCAAGGCCAACCATAAGATGACTAAATATTTCAAGGAAGTTTATGATTAAAAAAGTGCTAAAATCCAGCTTTAATGTAGCTCCAGCCTTGCTCTTGTTTTGTTACAATTTCAATAATTCCGGCCGGAACAGTGCTGGCTACGGGTAGCAATTCACTGCGATCTACTTTCCTTTCTTTCATCGAAAATTCGCAGGCTTTAAACGCCACGCCTTTTTTTACAAAACCTTCGATTTTAGCTTTTACTATAGACTTGCTTATTAAAAGTATTTCAAGACCTGGTCCATGGCAAACCACCTCGAGTTGCGTGGTAGGACTTACTGTTAAAATGTTGCCAAGTTGTTTCATCAAAGATTTGTGAGCCAATGTGTCGCTGGTGTTCAATTGAAATATTATTTTATGGCTTTGTGCTTGAAGATTGAAGGTCAAGCTTACCAGGAGGAGTAAAAAAAGGATTGTAAATCGTTTCATGGTTTTTTGGTTTATCTAAATTGGTAATCTACGCCAGTTACCTGTGTGAGCAGCGTTTCCGGTGCATCTAAGGCCATTGCATTATGTTGTAGTTTTGGTTCCACCGGGGAATTTGCTTTCAAGTAGTTTTTCATCGCCTGGTGCAAGGTAAATGGAGTGTTTTTAGCATTCGCTACATTTTTAATCCGGCAAAGCACATCCTCAGGATCTCCTTCCCGTTCACAAGCACAAATAGAATATGTTGCTTCAGCATTCAAAGGTTTGCCACCTACTAATACTTCTTTTACCCGCTTTCCTTTTTCACCAAAAGCAAGAAATTTCACTTGCATGCCTGTGAATTTGATAACCCATCCTCCAAATCGATCAGAGGCATCGGCAGCAAACACATTGTTAAGTTCCTTCTCGAGCCAAGCCATAATTTGTGCGCCTGTCACTTTCCCGGTTCTGATGATGCTATCGACCGGAAGCATGTCGAAAATATAGCCGTTTGTGATTGGAATATTCCCAGTTTGGTCTGCTGTGGTGCGTGGAGGGCAAAACCGAAAGCCATTGGAAAGCACAATGTCAATATCTTTCATAAGATATTGAATAGCATTCAGCACCAAGGTATCTATGGTGTTTTCAATAACAAAATACCTGTAAAGCGGTACTTTGCTATAGCCAATCACAGTGTAAATATCGTCAGCAAATTGCTTTTCGTTTTCCTGAATTAAGGAAACCATGGCTTTGTCTGCTTTGTATTTGGAAGTCGTTATTTCAACAAGCTCATAATTATCCTGAACCAACTTTCCGCCTTCAAAATGCAAATTGAGTTTGCCAACAAAAGAACCAAAAGCACCTGGCTCTACCACTTTGGCATATTTGCAAACAATTGGTTTTCGCACTCGTTCGTGGGTATCGCCACCGAGAATGTAGTCAACTCCTTCACATTCGGGCATATTGGCTAAATGAATCTGCTGCGACAAACCCAGGTGAGCTATCACCAAAACAGCACTGCAATTTTCCTGGTTTCGTAGCACATCTACCAAAAAGGCCATGTTTTCTTCAGGCTTTGAATAAATGATTCCTTTGCTGTAGTTGGGCGACTGCCTCAGGGGAACCAAAGGATCGGTATAGCCCAGGAAGCCTATTTTTATGCCATTGATTTGCCAAATGTAGTAGGGCGGGAAAATTAACTCTCCTCTTTTTCCTTGTCCAAGATCATGGTACATGTTGGCACAAACTTTAGGTGCCTGCAAACCACCCAGCAACTTTTGCATGGCTGCTTTGTAATACACCACTTCCCAGTTGCCGGGCAAATAGAGGTCATAATTTAAAGCATCGAGCAGGGGAGACATGGCTTTTCCGGTAGTTTTCACTGAAAGTTCGCTGCCCTGAAACATGTCGCCTGTATCGATTAAAAAACCAGGTATTGGTTTTTTCTTCTCCTGTTTCAAGTATGTGGCCAAATGCGCATACCCACCGGTTTGGCGGAAGACCATTTGCTTGTTTTCCCAAAACAATTCGTCGTGCGGGTGTATCTGGCAATGCACATCGGTGGTTTGCAAAATATTTACTTCCACGCTTCCCATATTGATGGATGAAGTTGTGTTTGAAAGTTCAGTTTCGCCAGCTTGGGCTAAAAATGGCGCACCCACCAGCAAGCTGCTTCCTCCCAAAGCGCCCATGTTTTTCAAAAATGACCTTCTGCTATCTTTCATGCTTTTTTCGATGCTGTGGTTAATTTTTTAGCCTCTTTAATAGGTTTAAATGGGCCAAATTTGTGTTGCTCTGCCGAAAACCCATCGGCAAAAGGTCCGAAAGGATGATCAATTGGCTTTTCTTGAATGTTTGGCCAGTCGAACTGATTGTCTTTTGTTGGTCGGGGTTGTGAATTAATGAAAGCAGCCACATCCCAGGCTTCTTCGTCAGACAGTTGCGGGTTGTTGTATTTCGCACCAAGCGGCATATTGTATTTTGTATACCTGGCAAAGTTGGATATCCGATACAAACCAGCTCCGTCGTTGTAGCTGTTTTTACCCCAAAGTGGCGGGTATGTGTAAGCTGTTCCTGTAGTATTTAATGTTCCCTCTCCGTTGGCCTGATGGCAAACTTTACATTTTTCTACATAGACAACCAGTCCTTTCAGCGGATCGGCTGCCCGATCGAGAAATTCAAGATTTTTGAGTCCACTTCCCGCTGCCTTCGCACCTTTTGGAACGTCTTTACCAAGCCAGTTGATGTAAGCAGAAATTGCCAGCATTTCTGCAGTTGCAGTGTCGAGCGCCTGACCATTGAGGCTGCGTTCGAAACAATCGTTCACCCGCCTATAAATGTTTTCTTTGCTCCCTGACCTGGCTCTGAATTTCGGATAAGTGGCTGCTACAGCACTATAATTATTGCCAAAAACACGGGTTCCGGCATCTAAGTGGCAGTTTTGGCAATTCATGCCATTGGTGGCCATAGCTTTCACAGTGCCTTTTGGACCAAAATACAGGGCGGTGTTTACTATGAGTTCTTTGCCGTATTCCAGTTGTTTGTTGTTCACGTTGGTGGCAAAAGCTTCGGCGGAAGGCGCATGCCAAAAGGTGTCAACTTCGGGTGTCGGCTTTAACATGGTTGGCGAAATTCCGGCTTTGGGCAACATGGTAAGCTCAACCTCCTGTGCGTTGTTTTTTTTCACCAAGAGGTTCAGCAAAAGCACAACCACTGAAAATAGTGCTACCACCACCACCAAAATGATGGCCTTAAGCAAGGCAATTAAGCCACCCATTTCTTGGTTATGATTTTCCATGGTGTTTGGTTAGTTGGTGAAAATTGAAATCTTAGTGAGGCAGGTAGTTTTTGACTAATCCGTAGAAAAAAGTGCCTGCAATAGCAAAGAAAAAGACAATGACAAGGGCGACATAGCCATACCCAATATTGACCACCATTGGACCTGGACATGCACCTGAAAGCGCCCAACCCAAGCCAAAAATGGCTCCTCCGAGTAAATACCGCATGATTGACTTTTCCTTTGGATGAAAAACAATGGGGTTGCCACTGATATCCCTGATTTTAAATTTTTTGATGAGCGCCACACCGATTACACCCAAAACCACCGCAGTGCCAATGATGCCATACATGTGAAATGCCTGAAACCTGAACATTTCAAATATCCTGTACCAGGAAAAGGCTTCGCTTTTGGCCATCACAATGCCAAACAAAATGCCGACGAGCAAAAACTTGAGAAATTTCATTTGTAAGATGTTTAGAATAAATAAGGAATTATGAACCAGTTCATGAGTAAACCGCCCAGAAAAAAGCCCACCACAGCAATCATAGATGGAATTTGTAAATCTGAAACACCACTGATGGCGTGCCCTGAAGTGCAACCTCCTGCATAACGTGAGCCAAGACCAACTAAAAATCCACCAATGGCTAAAATGAGGAAACCTTTGAGGGAAAACATGGCTTCGAGACTGAAAATCTCTGATGGCTGCATACCTGCTGGAGTGGCGAAGCCAAGTTGATGTAAATCTTGCACTGTTGCTTCTGCTAGCGCAATGGGTACATCGGTACTTAAAAACTGTTTGGTTACAAAACCGCCTAAAATGGCTCCAACCAGAAAAACCAGATTCCAGATTTGCGTTTTCCAATTGAAGTCGAAAAACTTATTCACTTTGCCTGCACCGCCTATGGCGCAAATGGTTCTCAGGTTAGACGAAAACCCGAAAGATTGCCCGAAAAAGATTAGAAGGAACATGATTACGGCTATAACTGTTCCAGATACGTACCAGCTCCAAGGTTGAGAAATGTATTCTATCATGATTGTGTTTTAGTTGAGTTTGAAACTGAAAATAGGCTTAAATAGATGATTTATCAACTTTTCTGTAGCACCAGGCCTTATCAAATGAGCAAAACTGCTTCGGCCGTGGGTTCCTATGCAAATCAAGTCTGTATCTTGCATTTGGTTGAAATGGATCACCCCGTTTTCCACATCCTGGTCTACAAGTGTGTGTTTTTCAACTTCATGCAGCATGTTGATGCGAGAAAACGTTTCCATGTCAGCCAAGACAGTTGCCTTTTCAGCCTCGCTTTGCACTATTTGAAGCAAATGAATTTTGGAGTTGAAGGCTTTTTGCAACAACCTGATAAAGGCAATATTTTCTTCCTGAGGTTTTGAAAAATCGTGCACCAGCAACAAGTTTTTGAACTCAAGGTCAGACCGGTCGCATTTGAGGGCGAGCACAGGTGTTTTCGAATGCCGTGCAACTTGCTGCGCCTCAGAACCTGAAAATCTTTCTTTCAACCCCCAAGCACCTTTGGTGCCCATGGCTATCAGGTGAAACTGATTGGTTTCTGCGAAATTAGAAATTGAATCTATAAGCTTCCCTGCTAAAAAATGCGTGTTGATGTCTTCGCCATAAAGTGTTTTCAGATTGGCCAGCTTTTGGTCGATAATTTGCTTTCTGGTCTCCAGCGTTTTTCGATCAATCTCGCCACAGGTTTCAAATCCTTTTGTGTTATCAAAAGTCACCGTATCAGGCACGTCCATCACATGCAGAAAATGCAAGTCGGTAGCTACTTTGGCTGCTATGTTTTGCACCAAAAGGAAGGCAAACTCTGCCTGCTCAGAAAAGTCGGTAGGAATAAGAATTTTTAATTTTTCCATGTCATTTGCTCTACAATAAGGTTTCTTTCACAATAATATAAATGCCCATAGCCAGTACAAACCAACCAAAAGCAGGTTTCAATTTTTCACCGGATATTTTCTTTGAAAGTATGCTGCCAACCAAAATGCCAACAATGGCAATGGCTGAGAAAACCATCAAAAACTCCCAATCAATACCCGTATTTGATTTTAAATCGCCTGTGAAACCAATGAGCGATTTGGTGGCGATGATGACGAGTGAAGTTCCCACCGCTTGTTTCATCGGTAGTTTTGCAAATATCACCAAGGCTGGAATAATGAGGAACCCTCCTCCCGCCCCTACAAGGCCTGTAACTACCCCAACCACAGCGCCTTCTACCAAGATGAGTGGGTAATTGTATTTGATTTCCTCATTCTCCTCCTTCTTTTTCTTAACCTTCTTTATCATGGAATAAGATGCCAGAAGCATAATGGTGGCAAACAACAGAAGTAAGCCCATGGATTTCGACATATCGAATTGATTGAACGAAAAAATGGGATCGGGAATAGCTGGAACCAGAAAAGCCCTGGTGAGGTAAACGCTAACTATAGATGGCAAACCGAAAACAATGGCTGTTTTCCAGTGCACATTGCCAAGTTTCATGTGAGAAAAAGATCCTACCAAACTCGTTAACCCGACAATAAACAAGGAATAAGCAGTAGCCAAAACAGCATCTACTGTGAAGAGATAAACCAGAATTGGAACAGTGAGAATGGAACCGCCACCGCCGATAAGGCCAAGCGACATGCCCATGATTATTGCTCCTATGTAGCCCCAGATTTCAAGATTCATCCTTTGAGTTCATTTGAATTGAGGTGCAAAGGTGGCGCAAAAGGTCAATCGAAATGGTGACAAATGTTACAGTTTAGGGTAAGCATCGAGGCTATATTTTAATGTCACGGTGGGCGATTTACACAAAAATTACCAAAAACCCTGCCTTTATCCGTCAAAAACCAAACCCTATCCAGCCCTGATTCCATCTATCATACCACCCTTAAAATATGCCATTTGCGCATGTCTGGATGCTGTTTATCCCAATTGGCTGGGGTGTTAGAAACGGGTATCCCACCTTTGTAACGTTCATTCGGAAAAAGAAAATTCAACTGTTCAAATTTAAACCGAAAAATAAAATGAAATCCTTAAAAATGTCCTTCTTTCTCTCTGGTCTACTCCTTGTATCAGGCATAAGTGCCATGGCCACTACCCCAAATAAAGCAGTGAAAGAAATCTGCTCACTTACCAACCTTAAAAGTGCGGTAATGAAAACTACCAAAGATCGGACCTTCCGCTTCATGATGAAAAATGAAGAAGATTCACCTGTAACCATTCACCTGAAAGACGAAAAAGGACAGGTTTTGTACATGAAAAAAATGAAAAAAGCGGGCGATTTTGTCACTGATTTCAATTTCGCCAACATGCCCGATGGTAATTACACCATTGAAATGATAAAGAAAAACTGCATTAGCAGGCAAGAACTCACGCTATAAGTTTAAATTTTATTGAGGCAAAAAGTCCCACCTGGTTTCAGATGGGATTTTTTTTGCCTCATGCCGGACACAGCGAACCCAAATTAATCCCTCAATTCAAAGCGCTTTTCCTAATTTGCCCGCTCAACAGACCAGCGTTTGAAACCAACCACCGTTATTCCCCAAAACCTCAAGAATCTTGTAGTATTATTTCTTGTGCTAGCCGCCGTATATGCTGGTTTGCAATGGTCGGCTTCCACTGGAAAGTTGGCCGTTCCTCCTGAGTTGCTCATGGTTTTCCGTTGGATGCTCATTGCGTTGCTGCTTTACTATGGTTCCATCAAAAAGTCCCTTACCACTTGGATTTTAATCAGCATGGTAGTAGGTGGTGTGTTTGGCCACGATTTTCCTGAAATTGGTGTTCATCTCAAGTTGGTAAGCAAAATTTTTATCCGGCTTATCAAGACCATCATTGCCCCCTTGCTTTTGGGAACTTTAATTGTGGGAATAGCCGGGCACTCTAACTTGAAACAGGTGGGGCGCATGGGTTGGAAATCGCTGGTGTATTTTGAAATTGTAACTACGATAGCTTTGTTCATTGGGCTCATTGCTATTAACTTAACAAAAGCCGGGCAAGGAATTATTTTGCCACCTGGAGGAGAAACATTAGACGATATTCCACACGTAGATCAAGGCTGGCAAGATGTAGTTTTGCATATTTTTCCTGAAAATCTGGCCAAATCTGTGACCGAAGGTCAAGTGTTGCAAATTGTCATTTTTGCGATTTTGTTTGGTATTGGTGTAGCCATGGTGCCTGAGAAGCAGAAGCGTACCATGCTGGAGTTTACTGAAAGCCTGAGCGAGGTGATGTTTAAATTCACCCAAGTCATCATGTATTTTGCGCCCTTTGCCGTGGGTGCTGCATTGGCCTATACGGTAAGCCACATGGGTTTTGGCATTCTGATGAATTTGATTAAGTTGTTGCTCACCTTATATGGCGCCTTGGCTGCGTTTTTGTTGCTGGTATTGTTGCCTATAGCCTTGTTGGTTGGTGTGCCCATAAAAAGATTTATAAACGCCATTGCAGAGCCGGTTTCGTTGGCCTTTGCCACCACAAGTTCGGAGGCGGCTTTGCCCAAAGCCATGAAAGCCATGGAAGGCATGGGTGTTCCCCGAAAAATTGTGGCCTTTGTGATGCCAACAGGATATAGCTTCAACCTTGATGGCACTACTTTGTACCTGGCGTTGGCCTCTGTGTTTGTTGCTCAGGCAGCAGGTATTGATTTGAGTTGGGAAAAACAATTGGTGATGGTGCTCACACTTATGCTAACGAGCAAAGGAGTAGCTGGTGTGCCAAGAGCTTCCTTGGTTATTTTAATGAGTACAGCCGTATATTTTGGCTTGCCCATCGAACCCATATTCATCATTTTAGGTATTGATGAGCTGATGGATATGGCACGAACTTCCGTAAATGTGATTGGAAATTGTTTGGCTACCATTGTTGTGGCCAAATGGGAGGGCGAATTTAATCCTGATGCACCCGTAGCCGAAATTCAGTCCTAAATTGCAGCATGGAAAGCATAACCCAATTTTTTAAGTTACTGCTCGACTCAGAAGAAATTGTGAGAACGGGTGGTCTGGTGTTGATTACCGTCATTGTGTTTGCAGAAACAGGACTATTTTTCTGTTTTTTTCTACCGGGCGACTATCTCCTTTTTTTAGCAGGTATGTTTTGCGCTTCCGGCTTGCTGCCAGTACCCATTCTTTTATTACTCACTTGTATAGCCAGTGCAGCCATTCTTGGAAATTTTACCGGTTTTATGTTTGGAAGGTATGTGGGTCAAAAATTGTATGAACGGGAAAACTCTTTTTTCTTTCGAAAAAAGCACCTTGAAACCACTAAAAACGCTTTTAAAAAGTACGGTGGAAAAGCCTTAATCATCGGTCGATTTTTGCCTATAGTGCGCACTTTTGCACCGATATTGGCCGGAGCCACAGATATGAAGCTCTCCGTATTTTCATTTTACAACACAATAGGTGCCTTACTTTGGGTGCTTATTATTTGTTATGGCGGCTACGAACTGGGCCATCAGTTTCCAGGTATGGTCAACTATGTTGAATACATCATACTCGGGTTTCTGCTTATCACTTCTGCCACGCTTATCCGCTCTTATTTTAGTATTAAAAAGAACCAAAAATCCCCTGTAAAAGATTGAAGGCCATCCGTTCTCTGTTCTTCTTTTTTGTGCCTGCTTTGCTTTGGGCACAACCTGAAAAGCCTGCTTACAACGTAAAGGCCAACTACGACAGGATAGACGCAGCCATTCCCATGCGGGATGGTAAACACCTGTTCACAGTGATCTATTTTCCCAAGCGGGCCAATGAAAAGTTTCCAATACTGCTCAACAGAACTCCTTATGGCGTTGGACCATACGATCCTGACCAAATGAAACCTTCGCTAGGTCACAATGAATACCTGATGAAAAGCGGGTATATTTATGTTTTTCAGGATGTGCGGGGCAGGTATATGTCGGAAGGAGATTTTATTGATGTTCGCCCATTTAAGCCAAGAAAATCAGGTAAAGCAGATGTAGACGAGTCGACCGACACATACGACACCATTGAGTGGTTGCTGAAAAAGCTTAAAACCCGTACGAATGGCAAAGTTGGCATGTGGGGCATTTCTTACGGCGGATTTTACACCACCATGGGTTTGCTCAGCAACCACCCGAATTTGGTAGCAGCGTCGCCTCAAGCACCCGTTTCTGATTGGTTTACTGGCGACGATTTTCACCACAACGGTGCATTTTTCCTCCCTCATGCCTTCAATTTTCTGGCTAGTTTTGGCATTCCGAGAACAGGGCTAACCGCTGAGGGAAATCCTTCTTTTCAACATGGCACTTACGATGGGTACAAGTTCTTTTTAGACATGGGGCCATTGCCAAACGCAAATAGAAAGTATTTGGAAGGTCTTGTGCCCATGTGGAACGATCTCATGTATCATGGCACCTACGACTTGTTTTGGAAAGAAAGAAACGTGCTGCAGCACCTCGCAAATGTGAAAGCTGCTGTGCTCACCGTTGGTGGATGGTGGGACGCTGAAAACCTCTATGGAGCGCTTCAGGTATACAAAAATATTGAGGCGAAAAATCCAAAAAACAACAACCGACTGGTAATGGGTCCGTGGTTTCATGGTGCTTGGGCAAGAAGCGACGGAGATAAGTTTGGGTCTATCGATTTTGAAAATAAAACAGCTAAGTTCTTTAGGGAAAAGATTGAATATCAGTTTTTTCAGTTGCATCTGAAAGGCCTGAGCGATCTTGATTTGCCTGAGGCATTCTTGTTTCAAACGGGCTCAAATAGTTGGAAGGCGTATAATGAGTGGCCGCCTAAAAACGCCCAACCTTACGAGTTGTATTTTTTCCCGAATGGGAAGCTGGACAATACAGCAGAAGGTTTAGAATCGGGAAATTCAGGCACTGAATACGTGAGCGACCCCGCTAAGCCAGTTCCGTTCACGCAGACCATCACCACCGGCATGAACAAGGAGTTTATGGTTGAAAATCAGGTGCATAACAGCAGAAGGCCCGATGTTTTGGTGTTTGAAACAGCTCCATTGGTTGCAGACGTAACCCTGGCCGGTCCCATTCAGGTCGATTTGTTTATCAATACCACAGCAACCGATCTTGATTTAATTGTGAAAGTGATCGATGTGTTTCCCGACGATGCGCCCAAAAATTCGGCTGGAGAGCCCATGTCGGGTTATCAGCTGCCTGTACGTTGGGAGGTGATGCGTTCCAAATTCAGAAACAGTCTGGAGACGCCTGAAGCCTTACCTGTGAATGAACCAGTGAATGTAAAATTCAACCTCAACGATGTGTGCCACACTTTCAAAAAAGGGCATAAAGTGATGGTGCAAGTGCAAAGCAGCTGGTTCCCTTTGATCGACAGAAATCCTCAGACTTTTACCGATATCTACAGAGCCAAGCCAGACGACTTTGTGAAAGCGAGGGTTAAACTTTTGCACTCCAGCCGCTATACATCAAACATCAAGGCCTTAAGGATTGATAATTAAGTACCAAGGCTCAAAATCACCTCAAGCTGCAAAACCTGAAACTTTTTGCTCACCTCGCCTGATACTGGCTTTCGTAGTAGTTTCTATAATTTCCTGTAGTCACTTCTTCGAGCCAAGTTCGGTTTTCCAGGTACCAATCAATGGTTTTGCTAAGGCCTTCTTCAAATTGTAGCGAAGGTTCCCAACCTAGTTCTTTCATGATTTTGGTGGCATCGATGGCGTAGCGAAGGTCGTGGCCGGCACGGTCTTTCACAAATGTGATGAGTTTGGCAGAATCTCCTGCTGGCTTTCCCAATTTTTGGTCCATAAGGCGGCAAAGCAAGTGCACAATGTCGATATTTTTCCATTCGTTGAACCCGCCGATATTGTAGGTTTCTCCTGTTTTCCCTTGGTGAAAAACCACGTCAATGGATCTGGCATGATCTACTACAAACAGCCAATCCCGCACATTTTCGCCTTTGCCGTAAACCGGAAGTGGTTTGCCAGTCAAAATATTGTTGATCATCAGCGGCAAAAGTTTTTCGGGAAATTGGTTCGGACCGTAGTTGTTCGAGCAATTTGAAATCACCGTTTGCAGCTTGTACGTGTTTTGGTACGCTCTTACAAAATGGTCGGACGAGGCTTTTGAAGCTGAATAAGGCGACTGCGGATGGTAGGCCGTAGTTTCTAGAAAAAAGTCTTCAGGATTGTGCAAAGAGCCATACACCTCATCGGTAGAAACATGGTAAAACCGATGATTCTCCAGGTTTGAAGCCCAAGCTGTTTTGGCAGCATTGAGTAAGTTTACCGTACCCACCACGTTGGTCATCACAAATTCGAGCGGATTGGAAATGGAACGGTCTACATGAGACTCTGCCGCCAGGTGAATCACATCTGTAATGGATTCTGATTGAAACAAATTTTCAAGAAAACCTGCATCCACAATATCGCCTTTTATGAAACTATAGTTTGGGGCAGATTCTATATCGGTGAGGTTGTTGAGGTTGCCGGCATAGGTGAGATTGTCCAGGTTAATGATGCGGTAATCCGGGTATTTGTTCACAAATAAATGAACCACATGCGAACCTATGAATCCGGCGCCACCGGTAATGAGAACAACTTTTTTGCTCATGAAAGTTTAATGATTTTTAGCCTAAGTGGATGTTTTGAAGTTCTTTCGCTTTGTCTTCTGGTATGGTGTCCGACATAAAATTTCCGGCACCAATCTCAGGTCCGGCAGGAAACTTTTTAATGCCAGGTTGCCTAAGCGGCGGCAATATAGACATGTAGCAATGATATTCGGGAAACTCAGCTTCAGGAAATGGTGCTTGATGAAAGGCCATAACATACGGAAAGCTCATTTGAAACAATTTGTCGAACTTTTGAACAACGGCGTGAAAAACGGCTGCTAGTCCTGCCAGTTCTTCATGGCTCATGCTGATGAGTGTTTTGTGCCGGGTTTTTGAAAAAATCATGGTTTCATAAGCGTAAGTGGCAAAAAAGGGGATAAACGCCACCGCAAATTCATTTTCTGCAATGACCCGGGTTTGTTGCTCAATTTCTTCAGCCACTATTTCTTCGAACAGGTTTTTGTTGTGTT
Organism: Cytophagales bacterium; assembly: GCA_038205175.1. Lineage (GTDB taxonomy): Bacteria > Bacteroidota > Bacteroidia > Cytophagales > Flexibacteraceae > JBBRCC01. The sequence goes on from JBBRCC010000087.1 coordinate 16,918, forward strand.
CTGCCCTATACGCCAACGCTGATTCATGCTCTTCGAGAAATGAATTGAAAGGCACATCGAAAGCATAAATCTGGCAGTGCGGATGTGGATTGCTCACGCCAACTATTTCACCTTTATTTTCAAAAATCAGCACATTTTTGATGGCTGGATTTTGGCTTAGCTCAAGTGTTTGCTGTTGCCAGGCTTTAAACACCCCGACCACTTTTTCCAAAGGCATTTCGCCCATGGTTACGTTGTGCCTTGGGTCGTAACAAATCACCTTGGCAATACCTCTTGCTTCTCCTTTTTTGAACAAATGAGGCCTATGTGTAAAAAATGATCCATTGGGATTTGGAGGGCAATTTTCGCCAACCACAGGGTGGTCGTTGTTGAACACATAAACGCCATCATATTTCGGATTTTGTGTGCCATGAACCCTTGGATTTCCAGGGCAGAGGTAGCAATCTGCCATATATTCCGGGGCAGCTTCAGTGTGTTTGGCAGGTGCAAAACTCCAGGGTCTGTTGTTGCGGTGGGCAGCGTAGTGAACCCATTCACGTTTCAGCGGGTTCCATCGCTTTTCCCATTTGCCGGCTTGTTGTTCGTTCATTCAGGTTGTGTTGTGGCAGCAAATTAACGAAGTGAGCGGGAAAGTTTGGGAGGAAGTTTTTGGGGCGTGAGTTTAGGGCCTACTGAGTAATGAGTTGAAGTTTGAAAAGAGAGTTCTACATCAAATAAATATCATTTTGGCTTTTCACTATCCCTTTTTTGAGCTCAATTCAGGACTTTGAAGGATTTTGCGACATGCAATAATCCATTTACATTTGACACTTAACCCTTTACCCCTATTCCCATGACCCGATTCTTCTTTTGCTGCCTTATTTTTCTTTTTGGTTTTATCCTTTCTGGTTTTGGCCAGGAAAAAAAGGAACCGATGCCGCTGCCCAAGGAACCTTTACAAGACTCCATTGATAAATACAACAACCTGGGCCAATACGCCAAGGCGATTCCCTTTGCAGAAAAGTGGGTGGAAAAAATGAAAATGAAGAAGGGAAATGAAAGTGCTGAATATGGAGCTGCATTGCATTCCTTGGGCTCTACAATGCTCAATTCAGGAAAATATAAAGAAGCGGAACCTGTTTATATACAGGCAATAGCTGTCCGAAAAAAAGTATTGGGTGAAGAGCACCCGGATGTGGC
>JBBRCC010000088.1:0-17874 GCA_038205175.1 Cytophagales bacterium
CAAATACCCAGTTGAAAGCACGTCCGATAAAACGGGAAATGTTGGGTCTGCCAGTTTTGGCCCTTCCCATTCAAAGCCATATTCCATCTCCTTTTCGGGAAAATAGATTACGCCAAGTCGCTTGCCGCTGCGGTGGTAGTATGTGCTTTGGAACCTGAATCCGTAGGTTTTGCACTCATTGTGCACTTTGGGGTCGAAGGTATTGCTGATATAAATCATGTTGTCTGCACCTCTTAATAAATCGTTTGTTGCCGATATTCCTTTTTCAAATTTGGATAAAAGAGTACCTCTGGTATTCAAATTAAAAAGATTAAAACGAAAAATACCAGCATTTTGAATTTGGAGAATTTCCATTGCATTCATTTTGATTTACCCTTCCTGTTCTGAGCGCTCGTATCCGCCACTCAGAACTCCCAATAAAATCGGGAACCTGTCCCGCTCTGGCGGGAGACTCCGTCTCGGCAAACAAAACCAAAGTTTCATACATCATCGTACATCCGTTTCTGGGGCAGGCTTTCGAAAAGTAATAATCCTTATTTTACTACCTGCACCTTAACCTGGCTTCTTCCATTTTCGTTTTCCACCAAAATCTGATAAAGTCCAATAGGCAATTCAGATAAGTTTAAAGCAGCTTTTTTGCCAGAATAGCTGGTTGAAATATTCATTTTTCTCCCTTGCATGTCGATCATGCTGAATCGGGTACTGCTGCTCAATTGCTCGCCTTCTATGAAAAACAAACCTTCTGTAGGGTTAGGATACATATTTAGGTTCAATATATTAGCTTTCAGTTTGGTGTTTACCAGAAAATCTCTTGAAGAGCTAATCAATGTGCCGCAATCATTTGTTGCCCTCACCTGATATACTCCCGGGCCGAAAGCTGCTGTGTTGAGTGCAGGTGTAGTTTGTGTTGTGACGGAGTCGCCGTTTCTGTACCAGGTAAAGCGTGTGAAACCGGGTATGCTAACAGTAAGCGTTGTTGGGTTGGTTTGGCGAACGGTTGGCGTTCTGAAAACTTGTTTCACCGTATATGGCGAAACGCCACAAGCATTCACGGCGGCCACATATATTTCAAATGAGGAAATGTTGCCAATAAGTCGCACTGTATTCTCTGTACCAGTTCTACTTCCCAGTTCAATGGCTCTTAAATTGGTAAACCAGTTGTAGCCGGTTGCGCCAGCCACAGGTATAATGCTGATGTCTGTTGCCACTGCCGAATCTATTTGAATAGGAATATTGACTTCTGAAACCGGTGCAGGAATCTGACAATTCTGCTTGAGCTGGGCAATAACTCCGCTTTCGCCTCTGTAGTTGCTTCGGGCAAAAGCTGGCACATTCACCGTTGGCATTTCTAGGGTGTTGTTGAAGCCTGTATGGTAACCCGTAGCCAATATGTTGTTGCCATAAGGCAAAATATGGTTTAGAATTACAGCGTCTCCATTGGAGCCAGTTTTTGGACTCCATTGGCCTCCCAATACGCTGCTATATGCCACATTTGATAAGTTGGGCGAATATTTGCGAATAAAATGATGCCCACCACCAAGCGAATCCCGGCAGCCATCGGTATCGGCTTTGTACATTTTTATAAAGGCATTGGTTGTGGTCATGCTGCGAAGTGCACGGCCCAATACATAAATGCCTCCCTCTTCATCTACATACACTCCCTGGCCACGGGTTGGGCCAAACGACTCATCGTTGGTAATAGAATTGGCTTCTGGCCAGCCATCATAAGTTGGGTTGGGACTAACGATGCCTCGCTCTGGTGTTTGGCTATATTCTGAAACATAGGTAGCCCCAAGCAACTGCAAATTGTTGAGCGAATAAGTGCCCAACCAGGCATACACATTGGTATGGTTGTCGGTTACTTGATTTTTATATCCATTTCCTCCTGCATTGGCAGTTACTTCATTGCCTTTCCAAAAGTTGTTGGTGCTGGTGCCAAAGCCATTGCCCACCACTATAAGGCGGTTGTTTGCATAGTCCAAAGCCAGGTGATCGGCAAATTGGTTGGCCGTAAATCCTGTTCCGGCGGTGTCGTCTTTGTACATCCTTGCCCACCAGCGAATGGAGCCGCTGTCGGTCATGGCCACTACCGTAGAGTTGTAGTCCAGGGTGCCAAAGCGGAAACCAGTTGGGTCCGAATTGAAGTATCTGAAAAGAGAATTGAACAACACAGCGGTGTAACAAAAATACACATTGTTGTTTCGTTTGTCGATCACAATATCGCCCACTCTTGATGTGTGAAACTGCCCGTTTGGAGCCGTGTAGCCTCTTGGGCCAGGCGTGTTTGCGGTGCTGCAATCCCAGGTAGAATCAGGCAATTTCACACAAGGCTGGCTATACATATAGTCATCGGGCATGGCATGAGGGCGAGGAAATCCGTTTTCATCCGTTCCAATAAAATCATAAGCAGCCTGACTCGAACTTTTCAACGTTCTTGCTCCGGTTCCGGCATGTTTCATCATGACATAGCTGTCGAAAATTCTCGCAACTTCCACCTTTCGAACCACTGCAGAATCAAAAGCACCGTTGCTGAGTTTTGAGTATTTCATGCGTACCCAAAGCGAGTCGCCTGGCTTCACGTAGAAGAACGAACCTGACTGGCATCGCTGTGTTCCATTGGTTACCGATGATGTATCGAAAGGGTCGGCGTACGTGGTGTCGCCATTGTACTTGTAAACCACCGAGTGGTTTTGCCAATGCTTCACAGCTTCTCGTTGTCCATTGGCATCAATTCTGGAAATGTTGGAAAAATTGAATGAAAACTCTTCCCGCTCGGCATAGGTCACCCTGCCTAGGTTGTCAACATCCCAGGGCTGACGGCTTTTGTGCCAGGATTTCCCATCGAAGTCTGTTTTGCCACTGCTCACTTCCCCAACACGGATGTTGTTCACCCACCTGAACCCGGTTGGCACTCCATTAACGAAGTTGTTGTTGAGCCTGGCGATGAAGTAGCCTCCGGAAAGGCCGCTAAAGCCTTCTCGTTCTCCGCTGATATAAATATCGCCGGTGGGTTGGCCTGGAGCAGATGTTGTTCTGATTCTGTAAACATTGGTTGCGGTGTTGCCAGGAAACCTCACTACATTCAAAATTTGAGAGAAGTTCTTTTGAAAGCGAATCAAGAAAGCAAATCCAGGCCTTCTGGCCACAAGACCAGTTGCGGCTGTATCGAAAATGGTAGGTGTGATGCCAGCGGGAATCCAGTTTAAGGTGTTCGATTCGCCACCAACTAAAATGGTACTATCGCTCAGCATGAGCATCTGATTGAGCCTAAGTTTAGAGGCTGTAGTGTCGCCGCTTATATAAGCAGACAGGTTTTGGGCTTGTGTTGAAGCAGAAAGCAACATCAGCAAGCCAAGTGTGTTAAATAATCTATACATGATTTTTGGCTTTTGAAGGCACTAAGGTATGTAGCCTCAATTTAAAATTAAATTTTTTGATGAAAGCGTTGCTTACTCTATCTTCGCAACCTCAAAATCAAATACCATGGGAAAAGGAGACAGAAAATCAGCAAAGGGCAAAAGGTGGAGATCTTCATTTGGCAACTCAAGACCAAGAAGGCAGAAAAAAGCCGAAGTAGTTCCAGTAAAAAAGACAGGTAAATAAGCCTGTCTTTTTTTTGTCTTGTCAATTAGTGCTGGTTATTTGCCAATCATACTCGCTACATCATGGCCATTTTTGTTCAGGAATTTATTTCGCTTAAACCCTACAACACGTTTGGGGTCGATGTTCGAGCTCGTTGGTTTACCGAGGTAAACACGATCGATGAACTTAAAGAAGCATTGAGATGGGCTCAACATGAAAATGTTTATCCATTTATATTGGGTGGCGGAAGCAATTTACTATGGGTTGCCGACCCACACTTTTTGGTAATTAAACTTCAACTGCTGGGTTTTTCTATTCAGGAGTTCAGCAACGAAGTGCACATGAAAGTGGCTGCAGGAGAAAATTGGCACCAAACCGTGTTGAAAAGCTTGGAGTTGGGCTTGGGCGGCATTGAAAATTTATCCTTAATACCAGGCACAGTTGGTGCGGCGCCTATTCAAAACATTGGTGCTTACGGAGTAGAACTTCGACAGGTATTTGTAAAGCTGGAAGCACTTGAAACCAGCACCCATGATCTGAAAACATTTACTGCAGAAACTTGCAATTTCGGCTATCGGGATAGTATTTTTAAACAGGAAGCCAAAGGGAAATACATCATCACTTCTGTAACGATGCGCCTGAAAAAAAATGCAGACCTGAATATTGGTTATGGCGACATAGCCAAAACATTGGAAGATTGGGGTATTCCGAAACCTGATTTTAACGATGTGAGCCGGGCTGTTATTCACATTCGTCAATCTAAATTGCCCGATCCCAAAGAGATTGGCAACTCCGGGAGCTTTTTCAAAAATCCTGAAACTGATAAGCAGCACTTCGATTTGCTCAGAAAAGAATTTCCTGACATGCCAGGTTACGCTTTATCAGAAAATAAGGTAAAAGTGCCCGCAGGTTGGCTGATCGAGCAAGCCGGTTGGAAAGGCTACCGGGAAGGCGAAGCTGGTGTACATGCTCGCCAGGCCCTTGTTTTGGTAAATTATGGCCATGCAACGGGCCAGGAAATATTGGCTTTAAGTCGAAAAATTCAGGATTCAGTTCAGCAAAAATTTGGCATTTGGCTCCAGGCCGAAGTCAATATCCTTCCATAGTATTTCTTGCCGAGGTAATATTTAGCACAGAAGTGGTGTGAACCGATTGCTGCAAAGTCCCGAACGTAGCAGCCAGATACGTTCGCAGACCCTTTGTCTACGCCCGCATCTCAAAACATTGTTTCATGCAAAATTTTTATCATGACAACTTCTACACTCGTTAGCGGCTATGCCGAAGAAAAATCTTTTTATTCCACCCTGTTTGCAAAAGTGCTGAGCCTGGTGGTTTTTTCATTCACCGTTGGCCTAAGCTTTTGGTATTTGCTAGCCGACTTTGATTGGGTCAACATGCTAAGAATCGGTATTGGCGGTATACCTCTAAGCGCCTTTTTAATTTGGCGCTGTTTTATGTTGAGAAAATAAAAAGAAGCCGGTAGACCCGGCTTTTTTTTTTGGTGTGAAACCAATCAGCGGCCTTCTTTGGTGAATTGGTTGGGAATTGGCAGTTTAGCGGGCAATTAGCTACTGATGATCAACATTCCTGATTACATTAATTGGATTTTTTATCTCTCGGTTATCCTCACATTGGTGTTTCTGTTGTTGGCAGCACCGAGGATAGACAAACTTGCCGCTTTGTCTATTGCCTGGCTTTCCTTGCAAATGGTCATTTCTTCCTCAGGCTACTACCTGGAAAAAGATATGTTTCCACCGGCTTTGGCTTTGCTGGTAGTGCCGCCCTTGCTGGTGGTTTTGTTTGTTGTTTTTTCCGGTTTTAATATCAGAACCCTCAAAGAGTTTCGAGGCGGTTGGCTAACGCTGTTGCATGTGGTTCGCATTCCTGTTGAACTTGTTCTTTTTTGGCTTTTTAAAGAAGGCCTGGTTCCAAAAGATATGACTTTTCAAGGCAGAAATTTTGATATCTATATTGGTCTAAGTGCACCTCTTATTGCATTTTTTGGGTATGTAAGACCTGTTTTGCCTGTTTGGGTGGTACTTATTTGGAATGTAGTCGGGTTGGGATTTTTGTTCAATATCGTTGGCATTGCTTTGATGTCTTCGCCGGGTCCGTTTCACATCATCAATCTTGACCAACCCAATGTAGCAGTGCTCAATTTCCCCTTTGCCTGGTTGCCTTGTTTTATTGTGCCAACTGTACTTTTTGCACACTTAGCTTCTATTCGCAAGTTCTTTATCCGTTAAAACAAGTACAAAAAAAATCCCACATGCTTTTTGCACATGGGATTTCTGAAAGTTTTATCTCAACAATTATCTCAGCTCCACTTTCCTGGTTTCAACTTGCCCGTTTTCAAGGCTGATCTTTACCATAAAAAGTCCTTTGTTCTGCAACGATAAACTGCCGCTAGCGCCATTTTTCAAAGACTTTGCCACCAATCGGCCTGCAGCATCAAGCACTTCAATTTGTGTAATTGGTTGGCTGGAAGTCCAGTTGATGATTCCGTTTTGACTTGGATTTGGGAAAATATTTACCATTGCTCCAGAAATAGCTTTTTTGCCTGAAGTGATGTTGGCCACTATGTTGAAGTTGAAACAAGCTGAATCTACGCCTCCAAGGGCAGTTCCGCCGTTGTCACGAATGCATACCCGCACTTGCGATGTTCCGCTGGTGCCGGATGCCGTTAAATTCATGGTGCCATTATTTGAAAATGTAGGCTGTGCTGCGAAAATAGCCGGAATTGACACCGTAACAGCGTACACAGAAAAAGTTTGGTTGCTTTCCCAGGCAGGTCCAGGAGAAAACTGCAAAAAGTTGGGTTCCGAAATGGGGCTGATGGTGTTCACATTGTATGTTGCCGGGGTAGGGCCAGAAACAGAAGGTGGTTGATTAAAGAGAACATATTCAACTCTTCTGAAAGCCTGATTATTCACATCAGGAATAAATAAATCACCGGTTAGCGAATCCACTACAGGTCGGCCAGGGTTGTTAAATCTTGCTGTTGTTCCAATTCCATCCACATTGCCAGAACCTTGTGCCCCCAAAATAGAAACAGGGCTTGCCAGATTACGCAAATTGGCAATTTCATTTCTCCCCCCGTTTATTCTGCCGAGAAGTATGCCTGTTTTGTCTTGAAATACAAAAGGGAAATTGTCATAAGCTTGCGTGCCTCCAAAAGTGAAAACCTTTCGCCTTGCAATGTCAACGCCTCTTAATCTTCTATTGCTTCGGTCTGCAAAAATGAGTGTATCGTTTCTCACAAGTAAACTGCCAAAATCAAACCCAAAACGTGCATCTGCGCCAACACTGTCGGTGTAGCCGTTTGCCGTTCCGGTGAATCCTGGTTCAGGACCAGCAAGTGTAGATACTGAATTTGCGACAGGGTCTATAACCCTGATGCGGCCAACAGCACCCTGTTCTGCTACATACCATTTGCCATTGTTTTCCACTATAGCACCCAGGTTGCTGAATCGGGCTTGAAGCAGTGATCCGTTGATATAGCCCGCTGTTGTGTTTCCTGCCACCAAAAACACAGAATCTCTGCTCTCGTCTACAACCCTGATTTGGTTGTTTCCCCTGTCCGAAACATAAATTCTTCCATCAGAACCTTTTACAACCACAGAGTTTGTATTGAAGTTTGCAGAGGCAATTGCAGCTTTTAAGCCATTGCCATTGTTGCCTCTATTGCCTCTGGTAATGGTTTGCATCATTTGGGTTTGTTTGTTAAATCGACGAATCCGGTATGTGAGATCGTCGAAAAAATAAATCCAATTGCCTTTTTGAGTGAATGAGCCAATGGTTCCCACCCTTGCCTCAGTTGGGTCACCATCTGCGCTTCTGCCTCGTCCAAAAAATCGGGAAGTTGATCCGCCCGAAAATGAAATACTATTGATGATGGCACCCGATGGCAAAGAATAATAAATCCTGTCGCCAATTTTAACTATACCTTCTGCCTGGGTGCCTATAATATTTCTGCTGAAGGTCGGGTTTGATAACACCTTTACCAAAAGTGAAGGGCCTCCTCCTGAGCATGTTGTGATAATAGTATCGCCACCCACTTGAATGATGTCTTCCGGTCTGTCCTGTACGCCCAAATCGTAAAAAATGTTTTCACCAAAGCGCATAAACCGAATTACCGGATGTTGGTAATCGTTTTCAACAACCACCAGGTTGTTGCCTACTACCAACACACTTCTGGGGGTACCAATGTTAATCGAATCTTTGTGCAAAGAATCTCTCGGAATGTAGTTCTGACTGCCTGTGCCTGCAAAAGTGGTTACTTCAATGGTTGGTTTTAAAGTTATTCGCCTGATTCTGTGGTTTCCTCCATCAGAAACATAAAGAACGGAATCGCCCCGGCTGGTAATGCCGTTTGGGCTGTTGAATCGGGCAATAGTTCCTATGCCATTGGCAAATCCATTACTGCCGCCGGCAATGGTTCTTATTCTACCTGTTGCCAATATAAGTTTTCTAATGGAATGACTTCCTTCTTCGGTGAAGTAAACCACCGTGTCGCCAACCAGGCACAAATCTTTAGGTCTGTTCAGTGATGCGAGAATCCCAAAGCTGTCGACCCGTGCAGCCCTGCCGTCACCAGCAATTGTACGAATAGTTCGTCTGCTGATGTTGATGCTTCTGATGCGGTTATTGTCCTGATCTGCTAAAAGAATGGCGGTGTCGCCCATAGCAATCATTCTTCTCGGGCTCTGAAGTTGAGCCACTGAATCGTGCCCATCTCTGAATACATTGTTTCTGAAAATAGTGCTTACCCTGAGTCGGTAGGCTTCAATTGGCTGTGAAAATACACCAAAGCCTGAAAGGCAAAGGATGATGGCGAGTAAATGGAATTTTTTCATATCAGTTAATTTTAGTGATAGATTCTTGATGAAAATCTAATGCAAAGTAAATACAGAAGTTTAAGTAAATGAAATGATTGTAATTAGATTTATCAGCCTTTGTTGGAAAACAGGAACAAGATGGATTCTTCCGTCTTGCGCAAGTTATGAAGGTGATTTCGCCCATGTTCAGAAATGTGCCACATGGAGCGGCTATCTATGAAGAAATAGATTTTTTATCTCAGCATCCAACCTTTTTTGAGGCTTTTATGTCTACATAATAGCATATCGTAGAACCGCTGAAAATTGTCTTGTTCGGTACTTCGGATCGAAAGATAAATTTCTTTGAAATAGACTTAAACCAAATTTTTAACTACTCCTCACCACGATGGTGCCTGCCTCAAAGCAGGCACTTTTTTTATTTTTAAGAAACATTTTGGCTCAAAAAGTGTAGTTTTGACACGGAACCAAAATTTAACTCTCCATTGTTTGCAAAGCCATTTGCCTCCCGGTTCTTCTGTTAATTGCTTACCTTGAGCATACCCTAATTTCGAACTTTAGCCAAAACACCTATGTCCAGAAAGTTTTTACTTTTTGCTTTTGTTCTTTTGTCGTTTCAACTGTTTGCCCAAAAATCGTATGAACTGAGTTTGGTTTCTGGCAAATACCAAATTGAAGCAAATGCTTCCATTTTAAAATGGAATGACCCGATTTGGGCTCAGACTACCTTTGCCAATCACCGCTACATACTAGTCCAATTTTTTAATATTCCCAATGAAAGCAAACAAAGAACTTTGGAGCAATCCGGCATTCAGCTGCTTTCATATTTGCCTCAGCATAGCTACGTAGCTAAATTATCGCTTTCAGTTTCAGAAAGTGAACTGCCAGCTTTCGATATCAGAGCAGTTGTTCCCATGCAGCCTGCGTGGAAAATGGCAACAAATCTTCAAAAGATGGCTTTAGTGCCTTCCCACGCCCGTGAAGGCGATGAGGTAGTAAAAGCAAATGTGAAGGTCATGGAAGGGGAAAACCGAAATGAATTAGCTACAGCATTGAAAAATATGGGGGTTGTGTTGTTGGAACAAATGCCAGACAACCAAACCCTTGTTGTAAAAACCATTTTTACCCAAATAGAAAAAATTGCTTCTATTCCGTTGGTTGAATGGATAGAGCCTATAAACCCAGAAACTGTTCCCAAAAACCTCACAGGAGTTACGAACCACAGGGCTGGTGTTTTACAATCCACATTGAGCGGACAAAGGGGTTTAAGTGGACAAGGTGTGGTGGTAGGTATTGGCGATGGTGGATATGTTCGTCCGCATTTTGACTTTGACAACGGCAGACTTAGAAATTTAAACATCAACACAACAGCGAGTTATGGTGACCATGGCGACCATGTGGCTGGTACAGTTGGAGGTGCAGGTGTGCTCAATCCGGCCTACAAAGGCATGGCTCCCAAATGCATACTTATTACCGACCAATCATCGCAAATCGTATACAACGCACCCAGCTATATAGCTACGCAGGGTATGGTGCTCACAAACAATAGCTACGGATTTGGCATCGCCTGCCCGGCAACGGGTGGCTATTCTACTTATATAGGAGTTAGCAACACGATTGATAACCAACTCAGGACTTTTCCAAAACTGCTTCATTGTTTTGCTGCATCCAACGATGGTTCGGTGAGCCCTTGTGGAGACTACACCGGCGGTTTTGGAACCATTTCATTAGGTTTCGGAACAGCCAAAAATGCACTGGTAGTGGGCGCTGTTTCTGAGGCTGATGCACTGGCCGGGTTTTCGAGTCGTGGGCCTACTCAGGACGGAAGGGTAAAGCCTGAAATTTGCGGAGTTGGCACAAGTGTTTTATCCACCATTCCAAACAATACTTATGGGTCGAAACAAGGAACCAGCATGTCGACGCCCGGAGTTACAGGTACTTTGGCATTGCTCTATGAGAGGTACAAACAGAGCCACAACGGGCAAAATCCTGATGCAGCATTGATCAAGGCTGTTGCCTGCAACACGGCAGACGATATTGGAAATCCTCAGGTAGATTACCGCCATGGATATGGAAGAATCAATGGATTGAGAGCTGTGCAATCACTGGAGAATAACACCTATTATTCAAACAATATTTCTCAGGGAAATACCCAGGATGTAATACTAACTATGCCTGCCGGTTTGGCACAAGTGAGGGTTATGTTGTATTGGCCCGACAGGCAAGCTAATTCAGGTGCATCACCTTGTTTGGTCAACAACTTAAACCTTGAAGTTATCGACCCATTAGCTGTTACATATAATCCTTGGATACTTGACCCTACACCCGCCAACAACAATGTGAATGCAGTTCGTGGTGTAGACAATTTGAACAACATAGAGCAAGTTACCATCACCAATCCGGCAGCGGGAAATTATACCATTAGGGTAACTGCCCCTGTAGTGCCATTTGGGCCTCAGAATTATTATGTTGTCTACGAATATCTATCTCCTTCCATTACTCTGGCATACCCTATGGGTGGTGAAATTTTGTCCACAGGTTCTTCAAATGCTATTCGTTGGGATGCTTTTGGTTTGAGTGGTGGAAGTTTGATTTTGGAATACAGTACCAATAATGGAGGCAATTGGGTGACTTTGAGCAATTCATTGAATATCAGCACCCTTAGATTTGCATGGACTCCAGGAGCTGGTTTTTCGCCTACGAATACGGCTTTAATCAGGGTTAGACATAGCACATCTTCATTGGCCGATGTGAGCGACAGCACATTTACACTTTGTGGCATGCCTTCTGTAACGGTGAATAATTGTGATCGGCAAGGTTTTTTGAATTGGACTGCCATAACCGGTGCCAGTGGCTATGAAATTTTTCATTTCCCCGATGGCAAACCTGAAGTGCTTACCACAACAACTTCTTCTCCTTTCATAGTTACTGGTTTAATCAACGGGGTTGAATATTTTTATGCTGTGAGGCCGGTTTTTAGCCCAACTTTTAAAGGTGAAAGAAGCGGGGCTGTAAAAGTAATTCCAACCACAGGCTCAGCATGTCCTATCGCAAATGATGTAGGAATTTATAATGTGCTTCCGGCTTCTGGTCGACAATTTACAAGTTCACAGCTTTCAGTGTCTCAAGCTATTCAGGCAAGCATTAAAAACTATGGAAACAATGCCCAAAGCGGGGTAGATATTCCATATTTCTACCAAATTAACAATGGTGCAATAACAGGAGCAATTTTCAATGGTATATTAAACAGCAACACCACGTCTGCTAACCAAACTTTTGGCGGAACAGCCGACTTGTCGGCTACAGGAAACTACACCCTTAAAGTTTGGACTGCACTGCCTGGCGATGGGTATTCTTTGAACGATACGGCTGTGGTTCAATTGAAGCATTTGCCAAATCCTGCTATAAATCTGCCTATCACTGAGAACTTTTCTGGTTTGCAAGCCCAAGAGTTAAGGGAGAATACAATTGGTATCGAAGGAAGTACCCGTTTCGATTTTTCAGCTGGGTCTGCTAATTCCAGACTTAGAGTACACGATCTTGTTGGTTTAAACTTAACAGGGAACAAAACTATAACCCTTGACAGAGCTATTCAGTCAACGGGCACAACATTCAATCACCTTGTTTATACTTTGAATCTCAGCAACCACAGTGCTGCAAATGCGCTCTTGCTCAATTTCGACTATATGCATCATGGCGAGACTGCGAGTAATACAAACGACAAAGTGTGGGCTCGTGGCACAGATGCACAGGCATGGGTTCAAGTGTATGATCTGTTTGCCAATCAAGGTGCCTCTGGTAGTATGAGACAAGTTCGGAATTTGAACTTAAAACCTTTGCTGGGTGCACAAACCATTGGCTCTTCCTTTCAAATCAGGTTTGGGCAAGAGGGTGTGGATGCGGCCACCAATATTACCATGAAAGGTGGCTACACGTTTCACAGCTTTCAATTGATAGATCCAGGAACTGATTTAGAGGTCACAGGCGTTACCTCTCCAAATGGAAACTGCTTATCTACGACCAGTCAAACTTTGACAGTGAACGTAAAAAACAACTCACTCAGCGACCTCACCAATGTTCCAATAAGATATTCTATCAACGGCGCTGCACCTGTTTCCGGTGCTGTGCCCACGCTGAATGCCGGTGCTACAGTTTCTTACAGTTTTGCCCCCAATATTTCTTTAGCAGGTGCCAGCATATTTCAAATCAGGGTTTGGGTAGAGTGGAATGGTCCAACTCCAGTCGCCGATGGCTACATGGATAACGACACAGCTACTATTTCTGTTGCCACAGCCATTGCGTCCTTTCCTTTTCTGCACCATTTCGATGTAAACGATGGTGCTTTTGCTGTTTCAGGAACCAACTCCAGCTGGTCCTGGGGTGCGCTTTCTCCTTTCAATACTGTAATTAATCATGCTACATCTGGCACCAAAGTTTGGGCTACAAATTTGTCTGGCAGCTACAACAATTCTGAAAATTCACAAATTGCTTCACCTTGTTTCAACTTATCTGGGTCATTTTCAAGCCCGGGCAACCTACCAGTGCTTTCTTTTAGTTTCAGCGGAATAACAGAAGCTGGCTATGACTTTGTTTGGGTAGAGCATAGTACCGACGGAGTTACATGGACAAAACTGGGTGTATTCAATGGCGCAAATAGTACAAATTGGTATAACCGAACTGAGAACAACACCTGGCATAGTGATTTTTCGAATTGGAAAGTAGCAAGCTATGTGGTTCCCAGCGGTGCACTAAGTACCACTACCCGTTTCAGAATCCGATTAACTTCTGATGGCAGTGTTGTTTCTGAAGGCTTGGCCATCGACGATTTTCATATCCACAGCAACAACCAGATTCACAACAGTGTGGGAGATCTTACCAACAGAACAGTTGCTTCTACAGGTTCGGGCAACTGGCTGTTTTTCAACAATGCATCCAGCCATAGGGTTGCAGGAATCAGAGATGTGAGCAATATGGGCACCGTAAGCCTTGATGTTCGCCAAACCACGGGCAATGCCAGGATGTTCAATTCAAACATGTACATGAACAGGAATTTTAAAATTACTCCTGCTTCAGCTCCAAATCAGCCGGTTCAGGTTCGTTTGTTTTTCCTTGAAAGTGAGCTAAATAGTTTGATAGCCAATGATGGGGGTGTTCAATCATTTATCAATGTGAAAGTGAATAAATATTCTGGCCTTTCGGAAAACCTAACGCCCAACGACAATGCGTTGAGCCCAATCAATTTTACCTATTTCGAAAGCCCTGTTTTGGTTCCATACTATAATGGATATTATGCTGAGTTTACCACAAACGGTTTTTCTGAGTTTTACCTGAGCGGCAATGAACTGATGCCAGATGCACCACTTCCTTTGGTAAAAGGCTCATTTCAGGCACTTGCCTTAAAGAAACAAGCCAAATTAAATTGGAGCCTCATGCCACTACACAAGATTCAGAGTTTTACTTTGGAGCGATCGTTCAACGGTCAGGATTTTCATACTGTAAGCACGTTGGCGGCCAGGCAAGATTTACTCGATTATGAGTATTTCGACGATCGAAAAGAAAATATCGCTTATTACCGACTTCAGTTTGTGAATGAATCTGGTGAAAGCGAAAAGTCTGCCATCAGAAGAGTGTCCTGGCTCGACAATGTTACCGTTGAGGTATTTCCAAATCCAGCTCATGACCAGGTTTTTATTCAAAGCAATGCCGGGTTAGATCAGGTAATACTCATAAACGCAGTTGGGCAACATATTTTGCTCAATAGCCAATCAACCGAAGGCTACAAGAAGGAATTCCAACTGCCTAATCTACCAACAGGTATCTATACCCTGAAAATTCAAGCCGAAAACAATTGGTACCACCGGAGGCTTACCATCAAATAACAATAAAAAAGGCTCCCTGTTGGAGCCTTTTTTATTCTCAATCTCTGCGTTTTACTCAAATCTCAAGTGTTTTACAGATTCACCTGATATGGCCAATTCAACCAGCGATTGAATGCCTAAATCCAGGTGCCTGCCCACAAAGTTTGCCGTTACTTTTTTGTCGCTTTCTTCGGTTTTCACACCGTCCGGTGTCATGGGGTTGTCGCTCACAAGAAGCAAAGCTCCATGCGGAATGGCATTTACAAAACCGACAATGAATATGGTAGCAGTTTCCATGTCGATGGCCATGGCACGCAATTCTTTGAGGTATTCCTTAAAGTTTTCATCGTGCTCCCAAACCCTTCGGTTGGTGGTGTACACGGTTCCTGTCCAATAATCAAGCTCATTGCGTTTAATAATATGACTGACTGCTCTTTGTAGCCGGAACGAAGGCAAAGCAGGTATTTCTGGTTTTGCGTATTCGTCGCTGGTTCCGTCGCCTCTTATTGCTGCAATAGGTAGGATGAGATCTCCTATCTGGCTCGTTTTTTTAAGACCTCCACATTTGCCAAGAAATAAAACAGCTTTTGGCATTACAGCCGAAAGCAAATCCATTACCGTAGCAGCCATGGCACTGCCCATCCCAAAGTTGATAATGGTGATGTCGTTGGCCGTTGCCGTTTGCATGGCTCTGGTTTTTCCTTTAATTTCTACATTAAACTGCTCGGCAAACATTTCAACATAAGTGATAAAGTTTGTGAGCAAAATATACTGTCCAAATTCATTAATAGGTGTACCTGTGTAACGGGGCAACCAGTCTTTTACAATGTCTTCTTTGGTTTTCATAGGCTATAGTGGCTGGCCTCAAATGTAGTAAAGGGAAGGAGAAATGCAATTAGTCAATTTGAAAACGGAATCCAAATGATTCCTTCCCCCACTTTAAAATCCCATAATTTTAATGGATTCACTAAATAATCTATTATAGGCCAAATCAACAATTGGTATTCCAACCGTTTCAACTACAAGAACCTGGGATTGCATTATCTGCGGCAACTTATCCATTTATCAGGCCAATAATTTCGAAGGATTAGCTGTTCATGTAAAAGATAATTCTGCTTTTCCGGCTAAATACAAACAACTGGGAAAACTTACCCGTCCTGAAGCTAAAACAGAAAGGCTAAACCGAACTGAACCGATCATGTGAACCATACCAATGATACCTTGCAAATCCGCAGCATTATCTTTGGCTTTGCCTTCCCCGGCTAGCTTGAGATTATTTCATTCGGCAAAACACAAATTATTCTACTAACAATAAGGTCAAATTTCTGTTGGACATCCATGAAATTCCAGCAAAAACGAAACGGTGATTGAAAATTTTATGCAATATGATTAAGACCGAAAATTTTTTAAAAATTGAGATTTCTTCCAGCCAGGAATTGAGAGCTTGGTTGGCACTAAATCATCAAAAAAGTGAGAGTGTTTGGTTGGTTACTTCAAAAAAAAGCGTGTCCGATAAATACGTTTCCACCTCAGAAGTTCTCGACGAGCTGCTTTGTTTTGGGTGGATAGATGGAATTAGGCGAAAATTGGATGAAACGAGAACTATGCAAATGATTTCGCCAAGAAAAGTTGAGCATTGGGCTAAAACCTATAAAGACCGGGCTGCCAAGCTCATCAATGAAGGGAAAATGCAGTTTGCCGGATTTAAGTCTATTGAAACATCTAAAACTAATGGAGTTTGGGATTTTATGGACGATGTGGACAAATTGATTATACCTAAAGACTTAAATGTCGGGCTGGATAAATACGAAGGTGCATCTGTTTTTTTTCACACCATCAATGATTCCAGCAAAAGATTTGTGTTGAGGTGGATTAAATTGGCCAAAACAGAAAAAACCAGAATTTTCAGAATCGAACAAATCGCCATGCTTTCTTCAAAAGGAGAAAAACTGAAGGGGAGCTAGTTTATTTTCAAAAGATACTCAATGTTACACCAGGTCAAAAGTAAAAAAATAGCTGCCATTTTCTGGCAGCTATTCAAATTTAATACGTTTTCTACGGCATTTTATTTACCAAATAAGGGTTCTAGTTCTTCCATTAATGGTTACCGTTACAGAACGATCGCAAGCTCCATTTCCATAATTGATGGTTTTAGTCCTATTGTTATGTTGGATGGTGATTTGACCTGAAACCGGTTTGTAAACTCCCTGCAAAAAACATGCTCCTTTTCTCACCACATTTTGGTCTACTACCACGGTAAACGGAGTGCCATTGCCAGATATTCCGGAAAGGTTACTACCGGAAACTAAGGTATAAACGTTGTCCCATCGGTTGCCAAGTTGAGCCAAATTCCATGCTACATTTTTGGTGCCTGCCCAGGTTATGGTTCTTCCGTCTTCAAGCACCACTCTCATGTCTATCACTTTTCTGAATGTAGCCAATGGGTTTTCGGCATTGGTTTCCTCAGTTCCGGTGTTGGTGGTCACTTTGGTGCTTGCGTTGTCTATAGATACAAACTGATTCATTGCCTGGGGGCGAACAGCATAGTTTTCAAACGAAGTATTCACCACTGCGCCCGGCATGCGAAGTCGGTCGGTAAATGTGAATATGATTTTCCCTTTTCTAAACCTACCGTCTGCACCCAAACAGCCTTCGGTGCCAAAGTCAACCACAATGGTTCCGGTGGGGTTGCTTCTTCTTGGGGTAATGGTTACGGTGGCGCAATTGTCGTATTGCACTACTGTGTCAGATACAGCTGTTCGCATCAGATTCGACGAGAATGTCGACATCACGTCATCCTCAATGGTGGCCACGTCTTCCGCCTCTGTATCTGCTTTGTTTTGGTCGGCAGTAATTTGAGCGTCGGCTGCGAAGGTGTCTTCTTCTTTGTCTTTTTTGCATGAAGTGGCAAAAAACAAAATGCCTGCAAAGGCAAGTAGTAAATTGAAACGGGTGGTTTTCATAATTCTAAAGATTTTTATTCATAGATGCTCAAGCATTGCGAAGGTTTAAAACCTTGATTATCGTTGTGTGCGAATTTAGCAGTTTTCCTTACTTAGTATCCGAAACGCAAACTATGGTAAGCATTCTTTTAGTTAGTTTCGATGCAGAGATATTTGTGCTCAAAATAGGCCATAAAGCAATATCGCCGCCCACAACGCTCATCCTTCCAGCTAAATAAGATGTTTGATGAAATTGGATGACTTAGTTAACATTGCGAATGATGAGCGAATGGTGCAATCGTTAAATTCCTTGCGTTAAACAGTAAGAAACATGAATTTTGGAAATTTTATAACCAGCCAAACAGGTCTTATTCATTTTATCGCTTCTCTTGTTGCCCTTGTACTGGGAACACTGGTTCTGGTGCAACCCAAAGGAACAGCAAAACACAGGCTGATAGGCCGGCTTTATGGTCTCACCATGTTGGTTGTTTTAGCCACTGCCTTCATGACATACAGGCTTTTTGGAACCTGGGGCATATTTCATTGGACTGCTGTAATAAGTACGCTCACCCTCTTTTTTGGCTTGATTCCTATTCTTGCAAAACGACCATCCAATACCTATGTGTCACTTCATTTTAGTTTTATGTATTGGAGTAT
>JBBRCC010000089.1:0-17349 GCA_038205175.1 Cytophagales bacterium
GGGCGAGTAGCAAAAAGTAAAGCGAAAAATAGTTGGGTATGCCTAATCCAACACCTGCAATGAAACTTCGGGTAGTAATAAACGATCTGGTAGTTAGCAGCCGAACGAGCGAGATGAGCAGGCCAACAAAAAAGGCAGAAAAAAATATGATAAGCGTAAAGGCATTTTCTTTACCTGGTTCTATCCAGGCAGCATTTGAATAGTTTACAAAAGTATCGGTGAAGCCCATGCCTGCAAAAACCAGCAAAGGCAAAATAAAACCAATGAATCCTCCTACTTTTCCCGAGGCTGGTTTCCAACTCGACAACCAAACAGCGCCAAGTGCCAGCAACACACCCGCAATCTGTTGAAAACCAGGTTTTCCATACCCAAAAAGCCAATACCCGGCAAAGGCCGGCACTACTAAGGACATTTTTCCGGCCAGGGTTGTAACCTGCATGCCAATCTTTTGAATACTGATGCCCGTGAGCAGAAAAATAAACACGAAGCAAGTGCCAATAATCAACGCTGCCAACACCCAGGGCTTAAAGGTTAAGACATCGGACAGCCAATCAAAACGACCATAAACGGCACTGCCTATCAAAACACAAACGCCATAGTTGACAACAATAGCTTGAAAGGTGTCGACTTTGAAACGGCCAAAAAGTTTGAACAGCACAAAAAGTGCAGAAGTAGTAACAATACTCAAGATCAAAAACAGCATACCTTAATTTAGAAAACCAGATTTACTCACCCACAAATAATTACTCTTAAAAGAAACAAAATAGTGTTTTGGCAGAAAAAATTCCTTTAGTACATTTACGCCCATAACCCAATTTATAGATATGCTTACAGAATCTGATATCAAAGAAAAGTTCTCAATCTTAATTGATGATTTTCCTGCCTTGTTGTTTTCGTTCCATCCAAAACGAGGGGTTATGATTTGGAACAAGGAATGCATTCATAGCACAGGAATTCTGGTCAAAGATGTGGTATTAAATCCTGACGCACTCGAAGTAATTTTCGGTGATAAGGCAAGAATTCATGCCATTGTTGAAAAACTTGAGAAAGAGGAGAAGTTTGAATACCAGGACACACCCATTACTCAAACATTTCCGGGAAAGCGTGTGCGCACCATCAGGTGGCTGTTTAGAAAGAATCGCACGCCTTTGGAAGGTGATTTTTACTGGGCACTTGGTCAGGACATTACCTTGCTCACCGAGACCTTACAAGATTTAAAATCGGGCGAAGAGCGTTTTCGGATCATTTCGAATGTAACCAATGATGTACTTTGGGATTGGGACCTGAAAACCAACTATGTGTGGTGGAGCCCGGGTATGTCGTCAATTTTCGGACATGCTAAGCAAGCTATCGTAGAACATATTGATTGGTGGGTGGAAAATATCCATCCAGATGACCGGGACAGAGCTTCAAAAAAAGTATTTGATGCAGTGGCAAGAAAAGACTCTCAATGGAGCGACCAATATCGGTTTCGCAGAAATGATAATTCTTATGCAGAAGTTATTGACAAGGGTTTCACCATTTACGATGAAAAAGGGCAGGCAGTGCGCATGGTTGGTGGCATTTTAGACATCACCGAATTGACCATGGCTCTGCAAAAAATTCAAATAAAAAACCAGCAATTGGCAGAATACTCTTTCTTTACATCGCATAAAGTTCGGGCACCGCTTAGCAGGTTAATGGGCTTGGTGAATATTCTGGAACATCACGATCACAATGCCGAGATGACTGTTACCTTGGCTCAAGTGCGGGAAGCGGCCATTGAACTTGACCAACGAATAAAAGAAGTCAACAAAGTATTTGAATAATGTCTGGAAGAAAACAATACTTGGAACTGCGCAGAAAATGGCTTATCAAAGCAATATCAGGACTATTGTTGTTTGGTTTTGGGCTGTGTTTATTTGGCGAAGCCGTGATCGCAAAATATGTTCGTGATCCATGGTTTGGCTTAGGCACCATCAGTCTCATTGTTACAAACGCAGGACTTGCCATATTTGTGTCGGCAGCCATCGACAGAGTTAGATTGCTGGACCTGAGAGGTTAACTCAGTCAATCTATGAGCCCTTCAGCTGGCAAAAAAAGAAAATTATTTCAAGTATTTGTATTGGCATTGGTGCTAGTCGCTCTGGTGAGCTATTATTTTCTGGCATATTTGCCTCAGCAAAACCAAAGACTTATTTCCCACAAAAGCAGGCAACTTCAAAAGTTGCACAAAAACCTTCAAACCGAAATTAAGTTGGTTCGAAACTGGCTAAATGCAGTAGAACCACCCTTACAAAATGATGAAGTCGCCGAAAACGGAAGTAAAAACCGGGAACGAAGGCTTCAAAATCCGATTCACTGGGTTCAAAAAGACAGCAACTTAATCGTTGCCGACAGTGCATATTTTAATGCCGCTACACATGAACTTGTTATCCGAAGAAAAGCTGATGCCAACGATACTGCTTACCTGATTTGGTCGAAAGAAATTGGTGAAATCTTGAAACCATTTCTGCCATTCGAATCCTGCGAAGGCTTTGTAGTTTTTCACAACAATCGGGTTTGTTTTGAAACCTTTCCTTCAGGCATTTTGAGCGTTCACCCTGACAGTTTGGGCGTTTCTGACATCAAAGGAATTGCTGCCAGCACCCGCAAACTAAACATTCGGGGGGAGCCATATCTAGCCATGGTAGAACCCTGGGCGGTAAACCCATCAGAAACCTTGTTCATTGTTGCACTACAAAAGCAGTCAAACTTCAACAAGCAAGCAGGCAACCTTCCGCAGACACTGGTTATTTTTCTTATTTTGCTGGCACTCGCAGCTATCATGTTGTTGCCGTGGCTTCGTGTTTATTTTTCGGGCAATACCGAACAACTTGTGTTTCGACATTATTGGCAACTGTACCTCAGCGCATGGGTATTTTCGGCCATTGTAGCTTATGTTGGTTTGCGCATTTGGAAAGAGAACCAATTTGAAACCAGCAGGCAAATACTATTGAGGCAAGAGGCAGACAAACATGGAAACCTGTTGGAAAGCCGATTCAAAAGTTACCGAGAATTTCTTGCTTCTGCAAAAAACAACAGGCTCCTTGATAGTATTGATTTTCAAAAAAGAAAACAGATTTCATTAGCTGACTTCAATGAAGAATCTGCTATTCAACATAGCAACATTTCGACCTATCTACCTGAATTTCAGCGACTTTTTTTCATAAACCAAAAAGGCGAAGAATGGCTCAGTATCAATAAGGATCAGAAAAGGACTTCGAACGCCAACTTTGCCGACAGACCCTATTTTCGAGAAGCCATTCAGGCGAAAATTGATACTACCACGAGCTATGAATTTGTAAAGTCATGGCTAGATGGCGAAAAACGACTTGTGCTTGCCCAAAACTTTAATAAGGACAACGTGGCTGCTATTTCCGTCAATCTGAAGCAGCCATTTTTAGATTCAAGTTCAAATATTCAGTTTGCTGTTGCAGATGGAAATGGGTATGTCATATTTCACAGCCAAGCAAGCCGTGAACTGGATGAAAACCTGCTGGAAGAAACAGATCAGAACCAAGCGCTACAACAACTGCTTCAACAAAGAAAACAAGGCAAAGTATCTGGCTATTATCACCAAAAAGCCTTTTCAGGTTTTGTGAAGCCTTTGAATAATACAAAATGGAGCTTGATAGCCATATCTCTTGATTTGCCTTTTGAGCATGCAATGGCCAATAGTTTTTACTTCATGCTGCTCTTGGCTTTGGGTTTATTGCTGATTCAGGTTTTGGTGTTGTGCGCAGTGAAGCACTTGGGTTCCAAACCTTATTTTGCTCAACCTTCTCAAATGACCGTTTCTTGGATTTTGCCACACAAAGGGCATACAATTCATTATCTAACTTCGGGCATTTTTCATTTGCTGCTGCTTGCTTGCCTATTTTCGGTCTATTTCAACAGAGCATTCGCTTACCCTATTTCGTCTTTGTTGTTGGTTCTACTTGCCGGTTTATTGGGAATGTTTCAACTGCAGCTCGGTTTCCTGATCGAAAACTTCCAAAATCCAATAGTTCGACAACTCAAAATCAAACTACTTTCTCTACTCGTTTTCCTTGTCGTTTTCTTTACTTATCTCCTTCTTCAGCTTTCCAATAGTCCACTCGACTGGGTAATTGTTGTTGGCATTTTGTTCTTGTTGTTGCCCGGAGTGGGGCTGTCTTTCTTCAACCGCCTATTTTCCATCAAACCTGGATCGTCCTGGGCAATTCCTGCCTTTAGTATTTTAATAACCATTCAGTTAACCTTGCTTGGTTTTGTTCCATCTGGTTTATTGTACTTACATGCTTTTAGAATGGAATTTACCAGTCTTTCAGGCCATCAGAAGTCATCTACGGCAGTGCTTGATTCCTC
Source organism: Cytophagales bacterium (assembly GCA_038205175.1). Lineage (GTDB taxonomy): Bacteria > Bacteroidota > Bacteroidia > Cytophagales > Flexibacteraceae > JBBRCC01. The sequence continues at coordinate 4,369 of JBBRCC010000089.1, forward strand.
AGAAAACATAGGAAATAACATTGATTTTGAAATTTGGAGTAAGCTTCGGTTTTATGGAAAATACACACAATCATTGGACATAAATCAATATAAGGAAGCTGTAATAACCCGCAATTTTGCCCTTAATACTACTGGAAAATTCATGGCATTGTTGTGTCTTGGCCTGATTTGGCTTGCTGCAGTTTCCTGGGTCATTCAAAAAACTTTAAAACGCATGTCGGGTGCCAGTCTTCCTGATTTTCAACCTGATACCTGGTTAGAAAGCGATCAGTATAAATTTCTGTTTTCAAACAACAACCTACTCATACTTGAAGGACTACCCGGAACCAACAAACTATCTTTTTTCAAATTAAAGGCCAATATTCAAGCCAATGGGGATTTGGTTCATATCGATTTGTTTGGCGCAAACACAGTAGAAAAAGTCCAAGCTTGTTTTCAAAAAGCCATCGAAGAAGCGCCTAAACACTCCCGTTGGATTTTGATTCAAAACTTTGAAACGTCGCAACATTTGGCTGGGCTCACTCAGACGAAATTCGAGCAACTTGCAACTCTGCTTGCTGCCCGTGGTCATCATATAGCACTCTTTACTACCAAATCGCTAGCGGGCATGGGAGAATCCGGAGGTGAAGAAAAAAGTAACCTTACTTACATTCTTCGCAATTTTCTGGTCTTGCCAATTGGATTTAGCAGAAACAATGCTCTGCCTGAAAAATTGCAAAAAGAATGCCTTTATGGAACATTTCTTGGCAATTTGGCACAAAGCAGCAGTTACTGGATGCCACATTTTGAGCAACAAAAAGGCTTTCAAAAGGAGCAAGGAATTCTCATGGAAATACAGTGGAGAGCTTCACACTATTACCATGCTATTTGGGAAGCATTGAGTTTTGAAGAGCAACTTCTTATTTTTGATTTGGCCCAGGATCAGTTGGTTCATTGCGGCTCAACCGCAACCTTGAGCAAACTCATGAAAAAAGGGCTTATCGTAAGAAACCCTGCAGGGAGACTATCTCTTTTCAACAAAAGTTTTGCTGTCTATTTGTTGTCTTCTATCAGCGAAGAAAATGCCAACAAAATTAAAAACCACATTTCGGCCACCGGTGCATGGGAAACTATAAAAGTTCCTTTGCTGTTCTCGGCAGGTGCATTATTGGTTTTTTTAGCTGGCTCGAAACAAGAATTACTCCAGCAAACTGAACAACAATTGGCTGCCTATGCAACTGCGGGGGCTTTGCTTTGGAAAATGATAGGATATTTGGGCAACCCATTTACCAAATAATTTGAAGAATGATTTTTGTTCCTTTAATTGCACTACTACTTGAATCATAGAGAAAACTTACCAAGAACCACCTTTGAAAAAATCATTGTCAACCTGGATCATTGGCTTTGCCATTTCCAGTCTCACATTGCCGCTTTGCCTGGCTCAAAAGCACATTTTGCCTGAGCGACTCATTGAAGAAAAGCAAGCACAAGCAGCCCAACATGACCCAAACGACAGACCTCAGATTTTTCGCTTTTCGAAAGCTGCAAAAAGCACCCAGTTCATGCAATCGCCATGGCTGCCAGGCGAATTTGAAGAAACAGAGGCTGTGATCATTGCCTGGAACTCCGGATCGGCTGATCGTGCAGATACAAGCAGCACTTTGGCTGTGATTTCATCCAAGTTATGCATTGGCATTCAGCCTGAAGCCAAAGTCCTCATCAGAATTAACAGGGCGGCAGATTCTTTGCTTGTAAAGCGGTACATGCAACGAATTAACGAGCCTTTGTACAATTATAAGTTTATTGTAAAATATGGCAATGACTGGTGGACAAGAGACTATGGCCCAATTGCATATTACACTGGCGAGTCAGATTCGTTGGTCTATGCCGATTTTAAATACTACCCCGGCCGGGAACATGACAATGTGATACCTGGTACTTCCAGTTTTCTGAAAAACAGGGGGCATGTGGTTACCCGATTGAACTTTGAAGGTGGCAATTTGATTACCGATGGCTTTGGAACCATGCATTATTCAAGTGTTGTTTCAACTGAAAACCGGGCTTCAGGCACACATTTTCCCACCATGACGGCTGCAGCTGTTGCAGACTCCATGAGCAGGGTTTTGCAGGCTAACGAAGTAGTTCAAATTCCCCGCTTAAGTTGCGATGGAGGCACAGGTCATCTTGACTTGTACTTGAAAATGATGGACGAAGAAACATGGATTGCTAGCGAATATCCTGCAATTGTAACCGCTAATGACCGGGTGCTGATTGAAAATAATGTGAATTTTTTAAGGGGGAAACAATCTGTGTATGGCCGGCCTTATCGCATTTTCAGGGTACCGCTGCCTACAGACAACAATGGCACTTGGAGTCTCCAACGCACCTGCACAGGCCTCAATAATTCAGGAAGGTCGTTTGTGAATGGAATTACAGTCAATAAAACTTTTATCTATCCCATTTGGGATAATCCACAATCGGGAAATGCGGCACAAAGACTTGCGCTGGAGGAAAACCTCAAAAAGTGGTTTCCCGGAATGAAGCTTTTTGGCATAGACGTGCGTGCCATGCTCGGCTTTGGCGGTCAATTGCATTGTATCACCATGCAGATTCCTGTTGAAAATCCGATAAAGTTCTGGCACCCAGCCTACCGTGATGTCCAGACATTGAAAACCTCCTACCCCATTCTAACTCAAATTCACAATAAAAGTGGCATAGCATCTGCAAAATGCACCTGGAGAAAAAAAGACGATACAGGCACCTGGAGAATTATTGATCTAACAGACAGCAGCGGTTACTTTATCGGAGCTTTAGAAGGAGTTGATTTTGCTTTTGGCGACACCATTCAATACTATTTGCAAGCAGCGTCGAATAATGGGAAAACCGCATTTAAACCCATCACAGCTCCTGAAGGGTATTTCGAATTTATGATTCAAAGACCAACTCAATCGACTCAGAATTCATTGGATGCCATGATCCAGCTTTTTCCAAATCCGGCTGAGAACCAAATAACTATAGAAATGGCAGCTGGAAAAACGTATACCCTCAGCGTTTTCGATTTCTCGGGCAAACTGAGAATGGAAAAAAAGATAGAAAGCTCCGAAAGCATCAATATGGTTCAATATCCATCCGGGCTTTATCACTTTGTGTTGAGCCACCAAGGAAAAAAAGTATTTTCTAAAACCATCCTAAAAAAGTAAGACCATGAAATACACCATAATTCTTTTGCTTTTTGGCTTAAGCATCACTTCAAAAGTGTTGGCGCAAAACTATTCGCTTCAGCAGCTGGAAGCATCTTATTCTGACCTGGAAAACGACACCATTTTGTCTTCTGGCGATTGGGTTGGAGAGCTGTACAACTTTCAGCTGCCCTTTTCCGTCAGGATCGGCAACTCCGACATTACCAGGATTTACATATTTTCGGATGGAGATTTTTACAGGCAAACAGGAGGCCAATACCGAAATATCATGTATGCTTATGGAAACTGTGGACTAAAGCACAAAGCAGGAGACTCCACTTCGCATATTTCTTATGTTGTGCAAGGCGAAAGCCCCAACCGAATTGCCAAGGTGCAGTTTAAAAATGTTGGTTTTGCAGGCGACGAAACCAATACAGACTTCACAAACTTTCAGGTTTGGTTTTATGAAGGCGGCTTGGTGAATGAACTGATTTTTGGACCAACAGAAATGGTACAAATGAGGGCGTTCAACGGAGCTTATGGCCCTTTGCTTGGCATGGGCAATCAAATTGTGCAAGGAACACCTGCATCAGCAACTTTGGGTACATCTTATTCAGGTTTAAACGGCGTGCCCGGTTCAGGTCTGAAATTGCGGTTTTTCAGGCAGTAGGGATTGGGTATTTTCGTTTCCTCTAAGCAGAAATCAAAGAGTCAATATCGGAAAGAAGCAAAACTACTTTAGCAGTTGTGCCGAACAAGCTCAAAAAGAATCAGCAGAGGAACGTTAACAATTTTAAAAAAAAATTAAGGAATTTTGAGCGGGAATCCCTGTGATAAGTTTGGTAGTCTTATGCGAACATTTAATAAGTTTGACAGCAAAGTTAACCATGTTCAAGTCCTAAAAGCATTAGAAATGGAGTGGTGCAAAACACCACAATGAAAACAGCTTTAGATATAATCCCAACAGAATTGTTAGAACAATACATTTCTGTTTTCAAACAGTCATTAAAACAGGATTTTGAAAACCTAAACGACAGCGATTTAAGCATTGATACGTTTAGTTTTTACACGTCTGTTTCTGCTGTTTTTTCATCTAAAATTGAAGGAGAACACATTGAACTAGACTCATTCGTTAAACACAAACGGTTTGATATTCAATATTTACCCGACTACACACGAAAAATCGATGATTTGTACGATGCTTATGTATTTGCTCAGAAAAATGAACTTAATCCTAAATATGTAGACCTGGCTCATGGGCTGATAACCAGGGATATATTAAAAAAATCGAGCCAAGGCAAGCATAGAGTGGGCAATATGTATGTGACAACTAAAGACGGGAAAATTGAATATGTAGCAGCCACTCCCCAAAAAGTAAAACTGGAAATGGAGAGATTTTACCATGATATCGGAATATTGGTAAATGCTGATCTGTCTTTTGAGGAAACCTTTTTCTATGCTTCAATGATCCATTTGCTTTTTGTAAAAATTCATCTCTTCGATGATGGAAATGGAAGAACAGCAAGGCTTTTAGAGAAATGGTTCATAGCTCGAAATTTAGGAAGCAATGCCTGGTTTTTGCAATCTGAAAGAAACTATTACGATCAACACCAAACCTATTTCAACAATATCCGACTTTTAGGATTGGACTATGAAAAACTGAACTTCGATCAGGCAATGCCATTTTTGCAAATGCTACCAAACGCAATCAGCTACAAAGGATAGAATAAAATCATCCTACCCTCCCCAGTTGCATCATCAGCGATTTAGCCTTTCATTTCCAACGCACTTAAATTCATTACTTCCCACTCTCCAACGCCTTCACGCCTGCTGTAAGCCAAATGCCACTGGTGTCAGCAATTACAGCTTGTTTAAATTCTAATTTTCCGTCTGCTTGTGCAACCACTTTGTAGCCCATGGTTTGATTTCCTAACTTCCATTGTGCAGCCTCATCGAATGTTAACCTGGGTTCTAGTTTTGTCACAATCTTCGCTTGCACAAAACTGCCGGGTAGCCAGGATGGCTTTTCGTCTTCAATGTGCCCGTGAATGTTCAGGCTACTTGTTTCCATATCAATGTTTTTCCCAACCAAAAAAACTTCTGCCTTGTGCCAACTTGTATCTCTGGAAGGCACCTGAAACCAGATAGTTTGTCCCGTGCTGATTTGTGCTGATTGAAATTCAAAAACCTTGAGTTCCAGGTGCAAATGGCTAGGATCTAACATTTCAACAATCACTTCCTCCTCACCTACTTTCTTGCCGATGAATCCGTACATGGCTTTTATAAAACCATCAAATGGCGCTTTAAGCTTGAAGATGGTCTGCATTTTCTGAGATTTAATAAGTTGGTCTGTGTCCATTTGCAAGTACTGCAACTTGGTTTTTAATCCACTTTGACTGGCTTTCAAACCGTTAAGCTCCGACAAAGTAAGTTCCCATTGCTTTTTCACGCCTGCGTCTTCCTGCATCAGGTTTCGCTGTCTGGCTTCTTCCTTTTCGAGGTATTGTAGTTTTGCATGTCCTTCTAAAAAGGCTTGTTGCCAATCTACCCATGCCAGGTTTTCGATTTCTGCTAACACATCGCCTTTGTGCATGTGATCGCCGGGCAAACCAAACAACTGCCTAATGTGCCCCCCTAATTTGGCACTAAGTCTGGCCACATATTGTGGTGGAAGATCTATAACTCCTGTTGCATGCGCATACACTGGCACTAATTCTACTTTTGGTTTGCCCCAAACCAATCCTTTGTTCCGGGCTTCTTGAGCTGTAAGCACAAATGAATCTTGCACCTCTTCTTCCTCTTCGTCTTTTGGTTCGGTTTTTTTTCCACAACCTGAAATGGTAAGTATGAAAGCGGCTGCCATAAAGCAACAGATGGAAGCCCTTACTTTTGTTTTCAATATTTTCATTTCCTTATTATTCTCCGTTTAAGTATTCCTGTTCAATGAGTTTGATTTGCCATTCTTCTGTAAGATCAAGTGCTTTCCACTCTGCCTGCCAGGCTTGCTGAATAACCAGCAAAAACTGAAAAAAGTCGAACTGACCACTTTGCCATCGTCGTTGGGCAAGGCTCGTTTGACTCCTCGCTTGTTTCAAAATACTATTCTCATAAAGCTGCAATCTTTTTTGGAGGTTAGCAGCCTGATTGTTGCTCATTTCCAGCCTGTTGCGCAATTGCATTTGAATCGAAGCTGCTTCAAGTGTTTTCTGCTCTACCAACGATTCTCCGGCTCGTTGCCGGGCTCTATAAGGTGCCCAAAACAAAGGCACACTCAAGCCTGCCATTCCATACTGGAGATTCCTATTCTTTTCAACAGATTGATTAACATAACCCAATGAAATCATAGGCCACCACCTGGCTTTGTCGGCATGAAGTTGCATTTCGGCAACTCTTTTTTCCTGCGCAGCCAAATCAAGCAAGGGATGTTGACTTACCTCAGTTTTAGATATCGAAACTGCTATGAGTGAACTTTGAAGAACAGGAGGCTCTTTGGTGTTCAACAGCTGTTGCAAACTTAAAGCAGACAACTGCAACATATTGGTGTACAATTCTTTATCTGCCTCTTGTTGTAATAGTTGGGTTTCCAGCGATTGAAGCATCAAACGGTCCGATTCTCCTGTTGCAACCCGGCTACCAGCAATGCCAAGCGCCTGTTGGAACACACTATCTTGTTTGAAGAGGAGTTCAAGACGTCGTTGTGCCAAAAAATGCTTGATGAATAGGAGTTTAATGTCCCGTCGAAGTTCCCGTTTTATCAGATTCACTTCAGAGCCACTTTGCAATACCAGGGCTTCCAACACATGCTTTTGTCGGTTGTAAACTCCCGGCAATTGAAATGACTGACTTACCACAACCGTGTAATCAATTGGAAGAAATTGTGTTTGTCCACGCTGGTATTCTACTTGCGTTTGAGGAATTTCCCATGCCGTGCCCACAGCATATTTTAAACTTTGCTTTCTGGACTCTAAAGCCTTCACATACAGATTGTTGGCTTGCGCAAATTCTAACGCTTGTTGCAGGTTGAAAGTAGACTTGTCTTGAGCCTGACTGGCTCCAAAAGCTAAAAGTAGCACTGTTACCATGAAAGCTCTTTTGCTAAACCTCAGCAGAATTTTCTCCACAAAAGAGAACAAAACCGGAAGCACAAAAAGTGTAAGAATGGTGCTTGTTATCAAACCACCAATCACCACAGTTGCAAGCGGCTTTTGCACTTCGGCACCTGCGGAATTCGACAAGGCCATAGGCAAAAAACCTAGAGAAGCCACCAATGCAGTTGTGAGTACAGGCCTAAGTCTTGATGCAGAGGCTTTTGTCAATTTTTCAGGATCAATCTCACCAAACAATTCTTCTGATTTGTACTGCTGAATGAGCAACATGCTGTTGAGCACTGCCACACCAAACAAGGCTATGAAACCAACTGCAGCTGAAATGCTAAAATGCATGCCTCTAAGCTCCAAGGCAAAAATACCACCTATTGTGGCCAACGGAACTGCAGAAAAAATGAGGGCAACCAGTTTTAACGACCTGAAAGCCAGGAACAAAAACAAAAATATGAGCAGTAATGTGATAGGCAATGCCAACTGAAGGCGTTGTTTGGCATGCTGAAGATTTTCAAACTCGCCGCCAATCTGAATGGTGTACCCAATCGGCAAAGAAATTTTGGCCGATAAAGCACGCCGCAAGTCATTCACAACTGACTCCACATCTCTGTTGCGAATATTGACACCCACCACCACCCTCCGCTTGGCCTGATCCCGGGAAATTTGGGTCGGAGCATTAACCATGTTTATGTCTGCAATTTCATTTAGCGAAACCCATTTGCCATTTTTTGTTTCGATGGGTAAATAGGGCAACTCATCTAAATTCATTCGGCGTTCACCTTCAAGTCGGACTACCAGGTCAAATGATTTTTCTTCTTCGTAAACCAAGCCTGCTTTTTCACCGGCATAAGCCATCTGCACGCTGCGATTCGCTGTGGCTACGTCTAAACCATAAGAAGCCAATCGTTCCCGCCTGTACCTGATATTTATTTGAGGTGTTTTCTGAACAGGCTCAACTTTAACGTTGGCAACACCTTCAACGGACGGTGCAATAGCAGCAAAACGCTCTGCCAAAAGCAACAAACTATCCAGATTTGCACCAAAAAACTTTACAGCTACATCAGATTTAACACCCGTCATCAGCTCATTGAAGCGCATTTCTATGGGTTGTTGCACTTCAAACGTTACACCTTTTACCTCACTTAACATAGTTTCCATGGCATCGGAAAGTTCATTCATGCTGCCAAAGCGCCAATCCTTCTTTTCTTTCAATATCACAATAACATCTGCAGATTCGAGCGGCATGGGATCAGTTGGAATTTCAGATGTCCCAATTTTTGAAACCACCCGCAAAGCTTCGGGAAATGAGTCTATGAGCAACTTTTCAGCCTGATTCATTTTTGCTATGGTGGCACTCAGCGACGAACCGGTTGGCAAGCGGGCTTCAATGGCAAAATCTCCTTCTTCCAGTTTTGGCAAAAACTCCCCTCCCATTTGCGACAAACGCCAAAGTGCAAAGGCATACAAGCCCAAAGCCGCAAAAAGCACAATAGACTGATGAGGCAAAACCCAGTTGAGGAAACGCTGGTACTTTAGCGATAAAGAATGAATAACTTCCTCAGAACGATTTTTAGTAAGATAATTTTGGTTGAGAAAAAGTGCTGATGCCGCCGGAATATAGGTGAGGCAAAGAATGATAGAACCTGCAAGCGCAAAACTTACGGTAAGCGCCATGGGCATAAACATTTTGCCTTCAATGCCACTGAGCGCATAAATGGGCAGATAAACCGACAATATAATGAGCTGCCCAAACAAAGCAGTATTCATTATTTTCCCGGATGAGGTTATGGCAAGTTGGTCCCTGTTTGCTGCCACACCTGAAATGGACAATTGAACCAAGATGGCTTCCACAATTACAACGGCACCATCTACAATCAATCCAAAATCTATGGCACCAAGGCTCATCAGGTTTGCAGATGTTCCGGTGATATTCATCAGGGTGAAGGCAAACAACATGGAAAGTGGAATTACACTCGCTATCAATAATCCAGATCTAAAACTACCTAACAACAGCACCAAACAAACCACCACGATAATTCCCCCTTCAATCAAATTAAAGCGGACGGTGCTTATGGTTTTTTCTATCAGTTTAGACCGGTCGATGAAAGGTTTAATCACAACGCCTGGAGGCAAAATACCTTGAATTTCTTCCATTCTGGCTTTTACCCCTTCAATGGTTTTTCCAGAATTTCCACCTTTCAGCATCATCACAATGCCGCCTACTGTTTCGCCTTTGCCATTTTGAGACATGGCTCCGTAGCGAACAGGGTGGCCCAATTCAACTTTTGCTACCTGCCCTAATCGCAAAACAGTATTTCCTTTTGATGTTAAGGCAATTTGCTCTATGGCTTCCTTGCTGTCCAGCATACCTTCTGTTCTGATGTATAGGGCTGCTCCTTCTTTTTCAACATAGCTGCCACCAGCATTGGCATTGTTTTGTTCAAGCGCCTGAAAAACTTGTTCAAAACCAATTCCAGCCATCAATAAGCGATTCGGATTTACAGAAATTTGGTATTGCTTCACAAAACCACCAAAGCTGCTGATGTCGACCACACCGTCTATACCTGCGAGTTGTCGCTTCACAATCCAATCTTGCAGTGTGCGAAGTTTCATAAGGTTGAATTGATCTTCAAACCCAGGTTTTACATCGAGTGTGTACTGGTATATTTCTCCCAAACCTGTGGTGATGGGAGCCAAAGCAGGCGAAATGCCAGCTTTCAGGTTTTCGGTATGTGCAATTTTTTCAGAAACCATTTGCCGACACAGATAAGGCGAAACCTTATCTTGAAAAACCACAGTTATAACTGACAAACCCATGCGGGAGATGGACCTGATTTCCACCAAATCAGGAATATTTCGGAGCTCGAGTTCGAGTGGTTGTGTTACATATTTTTCTATTTCCAGGGCTGTAAGGGCTGCGGACTGTGTAATAACCTGAACCTGGTTGTTTGTGATGTCGGGCACAGCATCAATGGGTAAGCGCTGCAAGGAAAAAACCCCAACCGACACCCATGCTATGAGCAAAAAACCAACCAGCAATTTATTATTTACACTCCACCGAATGATGGCATTGAGCATACTTTTTTTTTAAAGGTTTATGAAATAAAATCCAGGAATGCCTTCCTGTTTAGGTCTGAGCATTTTTTCGAAAAAAAAGGAAGGTAGAAGAGAACCCGATCAACTAAACCCGGGGAGGATTAAACACGTCGAACTCCGGCTGAAACAACCAGCCATTTTTGATGTAGGGCAAATAATCTACAGACGGAACAACAATATATTCTGTTAAAGGCATTTTACTTTCAAAGGCTGAAATAAGAAAAATAGAAGGAGCAAGCTGATGATTGTAGAAAGGCAAATCCTGATGTTGATGGCTCTCATGCTTGTGTATGCTTTGACCATAGTGCATGTTTAAAAATTCAAAAAAACCAAGGTGGCCGGTTTTCTGATCATCATGTTGGTTGTAGTGTGCCAACATGGCGGGCACTTTCACAATTTCTTCAAAATCGTTTCCGGGAATGAAACTGAGCAGCATCATCCATGACGATAAAAAGATTGTGAATAATTTAAACATGTCGCAAATATAGAAATTCGTTTGTTTGCAAGCTATGCCAAGCCCAACATTCGACCATGTAGATTTTATTGCGAGTGATGAAATTCAACAATGGATTCAGAAAAATCAGCATGTAGACGTCAACAAGCTTTTGCTTTCAAAGCCTGTGTTTTCAGAAGTAAGCAATCAGGTTTTGGCTTTGCAATTGCAGGCATTGCAGAAAGCAAAAACAAAACTGCCAACATGGGCTCAAACAATGGGCATAGTTTGGCCTCATGTCAACAATTTGGCGCAAAGTTCTTCGGAAGCAACAGCAATGTTTAAAGCGTCGCTGCCCAAAGCAAAGAAAATCATTGATCTCACAGGTGGATTTGGTGTAGATAGCTGGGCTTTTTTCAAAGCAGGCATGCAGGTTGCATACCTTGAAAAAGACCCTGATTTGGTGGCCTTGGCTAACAATAATTTCAGGCATTTAAACACAGATATTCAAATAATTGAATCAGATGCTTTGCAGCTTCAGTTTAATACATTTAACGATGTAGATTGGGTGTATGCCGACCCTTTGCGCAGGGATGATTCAGGGAGCAGAAACTACAAACCTGAGGATTCTTTGCCCAATCCGGCTTGGGTGGCAGAGCAAGCATTAGCAGCCGGAAAGTCGGTTTTAATAAAGCTTTCGCCCATGGCAAGTCTACCCAAATTGGTTGAAGATTTCCCCAACCTTAGCGCTTTGTATGCCGTGAGCCTTCAACACGAGTTGAAGGAAATTTTGGTAATCTGCAGACCTGATTATACAGAACCGCCGGTTTTTCATGCTGTGCAGCTACTCAGCCAACAAGAGACGAAACAATTATCAGGCACAGCCACTCAGATGTTGAATCGTGCAAAAATTTCTTTACCGCTTGCTTACGTATTTTTACCAGATGCTTCTGTGCTAAAAACTGGCTTAACAGATGTTTTGGCGAATGAAATTGGATACGCCAAACTGCATCATTTTTCGCATGTGCTCACAGGTGAAAAACCAGCATTAAACATGCCAGGTCGGTGTTTTAAGTTAAAGGAAATTTTGCCTGCCGAAGCAAAAGAAATCAAGAAAAGCATACCTGATTTAAAAGCCACCTTATTGCTGCGGGATATAAATATATCCCTTGAACAGATTAGAAAAAAAACGGGTTTGCGTGAAGGCGGTGAAGAAATGGTACTGGCAACCAGCATCCATAAAAACCAATGGAGTTTGTTTTGGCTGGAGTCTATGGGTGACTAAAAAATAAACATCAATCCGGAAATTTGGCCTTCAGGATCGGTCAACCTTTCAATCATTTGGTTTTCGGGAGCGTACACCCAGCGGTTTTGAGAGCGCCATTTCATGCCTTTGCCAGAACCGTGCATCCTGGAAGAGCCGAGAAGCAATTCGAATGGAGGAATTTCTTCCCCTTCAAGCAGTAGAACTTCATTGAGATGAAAAATGGTAAGATCCTCTTCGTTGAAAAACTTTTGAGCAGCCGTATTGAAGTAAGAAATTCTGCCTGAGTAATCCGTGGTAAGCAATGGAGTTCGGGTACTTTTTAGTATGGACTTCAATAAATGCTCTCTTTTTCTGATTTCTTGCTCGAGCATATTTTTATGCAAAGCCATTTCTATACAAATCTGAAGCTCCCGGCTGTCGAAAGGTTTGAGAATATAACCAAAGGGAAGGGTAAATTTTGCCCTTGAAAAAATAGACTCGTCGGAGTAGGCTGTGATGTACACCAAAGGAGGAGCCAAGTTCAACTCCTTTATTTTCTCAGCTGCTTGAATTCCATCCATTTCATCACCTAACTGTATGTCCATCAGTATGATATCTGGCTTCAATTGGGTTGCTTTCACTATAGCTTCCTCTCCATTTGTACAAATGGCTGCTACTTCATACCCGAGGTTTTCGAGCATGTATTGCAAACTTTGGGAGATGATAGCCTCATCTTCCACAATCAGCACACGGGTCTTTTTTTCTTTCATTGGCTTTCAGGACTTTAAAGCTTCCCAATCACAAATTTTTAACGAATCATGGTTTGTTCCTTTCAGGAAAGCAACAAATACTTACATTTGCACTCCTTTTCAGCAATCTGAACTGGAAGGGCCCTTAGCTCAGACGGTTAGAGCATCTGACTCATAATCAGAGGGTCGTTGGTTCGAT
>JBBRCC010000090.1:0-17278 GCA_038205175.1 Cytophagales bacterium
TAAGAGGTATACACACTTTCCAGGCGTGCTCCTTCAACCACTCGGACACCTCTCTGTTTGCGGTGCAAAAGTGATGTTTTATCTGCACGATTCAAAATGTAGCTCATCGAACGCCGTTTGAACTTGAATTAAAAGCCCGAAGTTGAATTTGCCCGATTTTTTGAACCATTTTTGAGGCCATTGAAACTATTTTCTTGTCTGGGGACTTGCTTCATGCATCGAAACGCAAATGAATCAATTGAAACGGATTCAGATTTTGCCGGATTCCGCTTTTTGAAGTTTTTGATCGGTTTCTTTTTCATCTCGTCCATTTCTTTTGCCGAAGGCCCCGACAGTTTACGTGTGGAAGAACTTGAGGAACTAAAAATTACCCTATCCAACTACATTCAGTTCCGCTCTATTTCAGGAAAAGAAAAAGAAGCTGCATTATTTTTGGCCAATTATGCCAGATCGAAAGGCTTAATTGCCGAACTTCTCACCGAAGGCGACTCGACCTCTAACCTTTGCATTTCGCTTTTTCCAATCCAGGAAAATAAACCCAACATTTTGCTTTTAAGCCATATTGATGTGGTGCAGGCCGATGATTCTACAGAATGGAGCGAACATCCATTTTCGGGCAAAATATCGGGCGACACCATTTGGGGGCGAGGCGCTTTAGATTGTAAAGGCCTAACGCTAATCCACTTGCAAAGCATGCTGCAATTAAAAAAGCTCAAAGACTGGGAAACCTTGCCCATGAATGTGACTGTGCTTGCACTGGCAGGTGAAGAAACAGGAGGCTTTAATGGAGGTGCCGTAGTTTCTGAGCACTTTCTGAAACAGCTAAACCCTGTCGTGGTTTTTGGCGAAGGGGGCGCTGGTTTGCAAAATATAATACCTTCACAACCCAAAAAAAGGATATACAATGTATCGGTAGCCGAAAAAACCAACCTTTGGTTAAAGCTAGAATTGAGTTTCAAAACTTTTGGACATGGTGCCTCACCACCCCGAAATTATGTAAATAAAATGATGTTGAAAGCACTCGGGAAGCTAAGTAACAACGAAGGGAGCATAGAATTCAACAAGACCAATAAACGCATGTTCAAGAAGCTTGGGGAAATTGAAGGCGGGTTTACTGGTTGGGTTTTAAAACGAATTCATTGGCCATTTTTCAGGCCTGTGCTAAAAAAATACATTCGGAATGAGCCATTTTTGGGCTCTTTGGTTAGAAATACGTATGTGCTCACCAACCTGTACAATCCACCTGGCCCACCCAATCAGATTCCCAACCGCATCACCGCTTATCTTGATTGCCGCTTGCTGCCCGGAACAAACCGAAGAAAATTCATCAGACAAATAAAATATGGATTGTTTGAACCCAGGTTTAAGATTTCGACCATCAACGAATGTCCGGAAGCTGAAGAAAGCGATCCTAATAGCCCTTATTTCAAGTTGTTCGATAAAGCCATACACATGCAAGATGCTGAGGCAGCTGTGATTCCGGTTTTGTTTCCTGCTTCGTCCGACAACAATTATTTTAGGGCAAAAGGACTCAATGTTTATGGCATTTTTCCCTTTATGATGACCGATGAGGACTTGATTTCCATTCATGGGATAAACGAGAAAATAACTGGAAAACAAATTCAAACTGGAGTTGGCATCATGACCCAATTTCTTGTGCTGGCCATGGAAGAAATGAAAGCGGATAAGTTGAGAAAAGCCCCAACGAAAGGACATTTCAGAATACGATAAATGGTCTGAATGTGGTCAAGAATCAAATTCAGAAACAACCCGGTTAATAAAAAATGGGCGGCATAAGTCTGAGATTGTACTTTTTCGGGTACTGCTTTTTGGTAGCAATATCGTATAGGCTTAGATTGGTTTCTTTGTATTGTTCCCACACATCGGCATAAGGTCGAAGACAAACATCCAACATACCAATATTGTAATTTTCACCATCAAAACGGCCCATGTAAGGCTGGTCATTCCAAATAAAATAATGGATACCCACAATTTCGGGTCTGGCAAAACCTGTTTCCACATATTGCCTGATGGCCAAAGCCCTTTCTAAAGTACTTGCACTGCCCACAATGCCAGTTGCAGGCAAACCTCTATCTATGGCTCCAAAATGAAATTCTCCAATCAGCACTGGCTTTCCTGTTCGCTCAGTTATGGTTTGTGTGGTCAAAGGAGGAAGGTCGCTATAGCCATTGATGGAAAAAACATCGAAATACTGACCAGCTACATAACAAAGATCTGAGCTAACCCAGGCATAGCGAAGGCCAAGATTAAGGTGATTGGGATCAACCTTTTTAACTTCGTCGCACACCACTTTCACGTATTGCTCGACCATAATTTTTGAAAAAACCCAAAGGTCCTTTCTGGCCGAATCGTTTGCATTGGGAATTGCTGTTGTTTCTAAGGATTTAAACGAACTCAAATTAATTCCCCAACGCTCGTTCAATCTATTTAAATCATTTTTAAAACCTTTTTCAATCCAATTGATAAGTTCTTGCTTTGTGAAAGAAGGTGCCGGATCGGTCAAAATTTCGGCTGCAATATTGTTTTCGCCAAAAGCCCAATGAGGTTCATTGTCCAGAAAGTAGCCAATCATAAACGGATCGTCTTTGTTCCCTTCAAGTTGTTTGGCAAACTGGGTCGCTTTTACCTTATATTCAGGATTAAAAACATCGGGAAAGTCCCTGTAAATTAGTTTTTCTGTTTTAGGAAAATCCTTCATCGGAAACACATAAGGCACTTTTTTCTTCTTTGCCCATTCCAAATCAGACCAGTTTCCTGCCGTGTTGAAGGCATGCTTTTTCATCAAACCAAAACACAATTCTTCCCAACGGATTCTCCAATCATCACCAAATGCCCTAATCAGGTTTGCCTTTGGAAAATCAACCATTTGTTGTCCATTCTTTTCGGTTAAGCAAATACCAAACTTAGGATCATCAACTTTTGGCAACCAGCTAAAAAATGATTGCATGCCGTTAACAGGAGTTTGCGACCCTTCTCTGATCCCATCTATCCCATTGCTCAAAAAAGCCTGACCCTCAGGGTCTACCAACCACCAACGTTTGCCATCATGGTGGGTATGAAAAAAACCGGTTGGTTTAAATTTAAGGCGCTTAAATCCTCCATATTGAGAAAATCGTGGGTCTGGTCTTGGGTTATAATATTCCTTGTGCAGTTGTTTTAAGTTGTTCACCATTTCCAACTCACCGTTCATTTTTCCATCCCAATCTTTGGTGTTTAGTTGTCCAAGTGCATCAATTAAGGGCGTTTGCTGGATATTTTCAAGCACAGGCATTTGATTGAGTAGCTTAATTTTGTGCACAATGAGTTCATGCTGAAATTTGCGGCTATCGAATGGTTGCAATAAAACCACCACCTCTTCGAGGTCGGAAGGATTCACTGCCCGGCCAGAAAATGTACCCTTTAATTGAATTGGAAAGCGTGGTAAATAAATGTTTTGGGCATCGAGATATGAAATGGGAAAAATGACTGGAGTTTTAACACCTGGCAGCAAGCCGATTTTTAAGGAAAGTTGGGCAGGCCTGTCCTTTTTAGTCATGAAACGAAACTGCAAAATGCCAGCACTTTCACTGTTTTGTTCTACTTCCATGTAAAACCATGCATACTTGTTCCAAGGTGCATTGCTCACTGTTCCCGGCAATCGCATGGTAGTTTGCTGCTCTTTGCTTGAAACAACAATAGTTTTGCCTTTGAGAGCTACACCTGCTCCGGCTGGATAGGCTTTTGAAAAAGTAACTACTTGTTCAAGGTTGAAATCATAACCTTCCTGACTGTAAATTGGTGCTGAAATAAGCCATAAAAGCCCGATAAACAGGTATTTAGGAGAATGTCTGGTAAATTGTAGCTTCATTTTTTGTGTTATAAGTTCTCGCATCACTTAACATGGTTGGCTTAAAAACGGTTAGTTTTGCCGCTCTTGTTAAATATTTTGGCTAAGCAGGGTATTTGAGGCCATATTTTCGAGACAAACATAACCCATAACTTACTTCAAAAATTTTTTATGTCGGATTACAACCATAAGGACATCGAAAAAAAGTGGCAAAACCATTGGGAAAGCCATAAAACCTTTCAAACCAACGGCGATAAAACCAAGCCTAAATACTATGTTCTCGACATGTTTCCTTATCCATCAGGAGCTGGATTGCATGTGGGTCATCCGCTCGGATATATTGCCACCGACATTGTGGCAAGGTTCAAAAAGGCAAAAGGTTTTAATGTGCTCCATCCAATGGGCTTCGACGCATTTGGCTTGCCAGCCGAACAATATGCCATTCAAACAGGGCAGCACCCTGCCATAACCACCAATACCAACACAGCCAGATATGTAGAACAACTCAAAAATATTGGGCTTGGCTACGATTGGGATCGCATGGTGCGCACATGCGACCCCGATTACTACAAATGGACACAATGGATTTTTTGCCAGTTGTTCGAAAGCTATTTCGATAAACAAACCAACAAGGCTGAGCCCATAAATAAACTGATTGCCCACATCGAAAAACAAGGTTCAAAAGGTATTTCGGCTGCTTGCAATGAGGTGACTCATGAAATTTCTGCAACAGATTGGTCTGGATTTTCTGAATCAGAAAAGGAAAACTTTCTGCAGCAATATCGCCTTGCATTTTTGTCGGAAGGCGTAGTAAATTGGTGCCCCGACATGGGAACAGTGCTTGCCAACGAAGAAGTAAAAGATGGATTTTCAGTGAGAGGTGGGTTTCCTGTTCAACTAAAAAAGATGTTGCAATGGAGTCTGCGCATCACTGCTTATGCTGACCGATTGCTCGAAGGCCTGGATAAACTGAATTGGCCGGAAGCTGTTAAAGAAATGCAGAGAAACTGGATTGGCAAATCAATTGGTGCAGAACTGAATTTCGATGTAGTTTCCCGAAACCCCAACAAACCTGCTGATTTAAAAATTAAAGTATTCACCACACGGGTCGACACCACATTTGGGGTTACCTTTATTTCACTTGCCCCAGAAAGTGAAATGCTGGAACTCATTGTAGAAGAAAGCCACAAAGATGAAGTAAAAAAATACGTAAGCTGGGCAAAAAATCGCAGTGAAAGGGAAAGAATGAGCGAAGTGAAAACCATTTCAGGAGTTCCCACTGGAGCCTTTGCCATCAATCCTTTCAATGGAGAAAAAATCCCGGTGTGGATAGCCGACTATGTGTTGGCGGGCTACGGAACAGGTGCTGTGATGGCTGTTCCAAGCTCTGATGTTAGAGATTATGCTTTTGCTAAACATTTCAACCTGCCCATCATACCTATTCAGGAAGGCAAAAATACAGACATTTCGCAGCCTGATTTCGAAGCAAAAGCGGGAACAATGATCAATTCAGACTTTTTGAATGGTTTATCAGTACCCGAAGCCATTCAAAAGGCTGTGGCTTTTGTAGAGGAAAAAGGATTTGGCTTAGGCCGAACCAATTACAGACTGCGAAATGCAATTTTCACCCGGCAGCGTTATTGGGGCGAACCAATTCCAGTATATTTTGAAAATGGGGTGCCAAAATTATTGCCGGAAAATCAGCTTCCACTCACACTGCCCGATGTTGACCAATACAAACCTACAGAAACAGGAGAGCCACCATTGGCCAGAGCCAAAGAATGGAAATACGACGGCAAATACAACTTCGAATTGAGTACCATGCCGGGTTGGGCAGGTAGCAGCTGGTATTTTTTGCGCTACATGGACCCCAAAAACTCACAATCTTTAGCTTCGCAAGAGGCTCTCGACTATTGGCAACAAGTAGATTTATATGTAGGTGGAGCAGAACATGCTACCGGCCACCTACTTTACTCCAGGTTTTGGCAAAAATTCCTGTTCGACATTGGCATAGTAAAGTTCGACGAACCTTTCAAAAAGCTGGTGAATCAGGGCATGATTCAGGGAAGATCCAATTTTGTTTACCGCATAAAGGGCACCAAACGGTTTGTTTCGTTTCACCAGAAAGACCGATTCGAAACGTCGCCGCTCCATGTTGATGTAAACATAGTAGACAATGATATTCTTAACATTGAACAATTCAGACTTTGGCGACCCGACCTTGCCGATGCAGAGTTTGAACTTGAACCGGATGGCAACTATGTATGTGGTGCTGAGGTTGAAAAAATGAGCAAATCGCTTTACAATGTGGTGAACCCAGATACCATTGTGGAACGGTATGGAGCAGATACACTCAGGGTTTATGAAATGTTTTTGGGCCCGCTCGAGCAGTTTAAACCTTGGAACACAAACGGCATAGAAGGTGTAAATAAATTTCTAAAGCGTTTTTGGAGGCTATTTTACGATGAAAACGGCAAATGGAAAGTGACGCAAGAAGAACCAAATCCTGCTGAACTGAAGATTTTGCACAAAACCATCAAGAAAATTGAGTCGGACATAAATGCCCTCAGTTTCAACACGTCGGCAGCAGCATTTATGGTTTGTGTGAATGAACTCACCAGCTTAAAATCTTCGAAAAAAGCTATTCTTGAACCTTTTGCCATAACGTTGGCACCTTTTGCCCCGCACATCTGCGAAGAGTTGTGGGAAAAAATGGGTCACACAGAAAGCATTTCTTTGGAGCCTTTTCCAGCTTGGAACGATCAGTTTATTGTGGAAAACACCTTCGATTATCCCATTTCAATTAATGGAAAAGTGCGCACCAAAATCAGTTTTGCAGTAGACAAACCTGCAAAAGAAATTGAAGATGAAGTAATTGCATCCGAAGTGTTGCAAAAATGGTTGGAAGGCAAACCGCCGAAAAAAGTAATTGTGGTGCCTAACCGCATTGTGAATGTGGTGATGTAAGCATGATGACACCATTGGATTTAGACATTGGCATTTTGGGCTTTGGGCACTTTGGCCAATTGCTTGCCAGGGAGTTGCGTCCTTTTGCTCAACTTTCAGCCTTCGACCCGCAAGCCGAAGAACATGCCATGCATGCATTGGGCGTTTCGGCGGTTAGTCTGGAGCAAGTCTGCAAAAAGCCTTTTGTGGTGTTTTGTATCCCGGTGCAAAGTCTGGAAACCATGCTTCGGGAGGTCGCTCCCATGTTGAAACCCGGCACGCTGGTGTTGGATGTATGTTCGGTTAAAATGTTGCCCATGAGTTGGATGACCGATATTTTACCTCCTTACGTGGAATTCATAGGTACGCACCCACTTTTTGGTCCTCAAAGTGGCAAAAATGGGATAGCAGGATTGAACATCGTGGTGTGTCAGGGAAGAAGCCAGCAATACAACAGCCTGGTTTTGCTTTTGAAAAATAAACTTGGCCTGAACGTACTTGAGCGAAGTGCTGAAAACCACGACAAACAAATGGCCTACGTGCAAGGCCTCACACACCTTATTGGCCGGGTAGTAAATGAAATGGATATTCCCGATGTGGAGCAAAAAACGCCAGCCTATCAGTTTATGCTAGACATAAAACGCAATCTGGGTCAAGACAGTTGGGAACTATTTTTGGCTATAGAACAACTGAACCCTTTTGCGAAAGCAGTGAGAAACGATTTTGAGCGGGAGTTGCTCAAGCTAAATAAGTGGTTGGATGAGGATAGGTCTAAGTAGTTTGAAACATCGGCTTTGCCTCACTGCAATAAATTTCAGGTCGGTCTTTCTTTCTTGTTCATTGTGTTTTTTGTTAAAAAAAGTCGTAAACGTTATTGTCTTTTAGCGTCTTTGATGTTGTGAAAGGACTGCATTTAAGAATTTTTGGTTTGATGAGCCCTTGCTATTTTAACGAGCTTATGATTCTGGCAACTTAAGAACTTCATATTTTGGTTGTATTTGATTGATATCTTAACTGGACTTTAAATAAAACAAGTAAACCAGCCAGTCATCTCAAACAACCATTATTGCCTGTTTTGCAGAAAGAGTGTTCATTTGCATAAGTTCAACGACTTCGTTTCGAACATAATCCGGCTATTTTGGAAATAAAATCCGCCCAACCAGACCCTTCAATCAACCAGAAGCAACTGTTTCTTCTTGCCAAGTTGTTTCCTTTTATCTGGAGCTTTTTGGCGGTATTCATCATTTTGTATGAATTTGGGTTCCGGCAAAACCCAGGTGTCCAAAATCTGGTGCACCAGGCATATCTGTTCACGCTCCTTGTGGGTGTTGTTGCTATCGTTTTCCGCTACATTATTTCAAGCATTAGACCGAGATGGAAAGTACTCCCATTTGATCTTTTGCTCCTATTTTTTTACCTTTTCACTTATTTGGTGAATGCGAAGTTGATTTCGCACAACGAATACCTCATAGCTGTGTTTCAGCATAGGATACTTGTTTACGGGGGGGTGTTCATGGTGTTTTTGCGAGAACTCTCTGCTTTGCGTTACAAGTTCAAAAAGCAATACATAAATCCAGCTCAACTTTTTATCACCAGCTTCCTGGTCATAATTCTCATTGGCAGCTTGCTTTTACTGCTACCCAATGCTACCAGAGGCAACATTTCGTTTCTCGACGCCTTATTTACATCCACCAGTGCCGTTTGCGTAACAGGTTTGACAGTGGTAGATACAGGCACTTTCTTCACCAAATTCGGGCAAATCATCATCTTATGCCTGATTCAGGCTGGTGGGTTGGGCATCATGACCTTTGCCAGCTATTTCAGCTACTTTTTTCAAGGTGGCGCATCGTACGAAAACCAACTCATGCTGCATGAAATGACCAATTCTGACAAAGTTGGTGAAGTTTTTACCATTTTAAAACGAATTATTCTACTCACATTAGGCATTGAGCTTGCAGGAGCTGGCATTGTGTTCTTCACCCTATCTAATGGTTATGTTTATGGCATTCAGGAAAAGATTTTCTTTTCGGTTTTCCATTCAGTTTCAGCCTTTTGCAATGCAGGTTTTTCAACTTTGCCCAACAGCCTGTTTCAGGAAGGCTTTGGCTTCAACTATCCCCTTCAACTTATTCTGGCCTTCTTGTTCATTCTTGGCGGCATTGGCTTCCCCATTGTTTTCAACATGTTCAGGTTCATGAAATATTGGCTTAGCAACAATATACTATCTAAAGGGATGAGCCAAAAAAGGATGTATTTACCTTGGATTATTAGCATCAACTCTAGAATCGTTCTCGTCACCACGTTTGTTCTTATCGTAGCCGGCACTGCCTTATTTTTGCTCTTCGAATACGACAATACATTGAAACATCATAGTTGGTATGGTCAACTTGTGGTTGCATTTTTTAATGCCACCACTCCCAGAACAGCAGGCTTTAATTCCGTCGACTTCAACAACCTGGAATTTTCTACGCTTATGCTTATCTTTTTGCTCATGTGGATTGGAGCTTCTCCTGCCTCGACAGGTGGAGGTATAAAAACAAGCACCATAGCTATTTCTATACTTAACATTATGAGTCTTGCCCGAGGCAAAGACCGCATAGAAGTGTATAAACGTGAAATTTCTTATATCTCAGTCAGGAGAGCATTTGCCATTATTTCACTTTCGCTCATCATGTTAGGCTTATCTATTTTCTTGCTGGCCTATTTCGACAAAGAAAAAGACCTGCTTCATATTGCTTTCGAATGTTTTTCGGCCTTCAGCACTGTCGGACTAAGTTTGGGGGTAACTCCGCACCTCAGTGATCCCGGAAAAGTGATTATTATCTTTGTGATGTTGGTGGGCAGGGTAGGCATGCTCACCTTTATTATTGCCCTGCTTCGAAAAATCAAACACCAAAACTACAGGTACCCTACCGAAGAAATTCTTATCAACTAATTAAAAAACAACCATGAAATATATCATCGTCGGACTGGGAAACTTCGGGTCATCTTTATCCCAAATGCTCACCCAAATGGGCAACGAAGTAATTGGCGTAGACAACAACATGGGTAAAGTTGATGCCATAAAAGACAAAATAACCCACGCTGTTTGTTTGGACTGTACAGATGTACAGGCAGTTATGAGTTTACCTTTGAAAGACACCGATGTGGTGATAGTTGGCATTGGCGAAAACCTGGAAGCTAACATCATGACCACTGCAGTAATGAAACAACTGAAAGTAAACAGACTCATCAGCAGGGCTATATCTCCGCTTCAAACTACCGTGCTCGAAGCCATGGGAGTAGAAGAAATCATTCATCCAGAAGAAGAAACAGCTGAGCGTTGGGCCAAAAAACTCACCATGAAAGGGGTCATTGATTCGTTTGAAGTGGGCACTGAATTTAGCATTGTTGAAATAGAAGTTCCGAAGCAGTATATCAGTAAATCTCTGGAAGAAATTAATTTCAGGGCAAAGCACAACATGGTTGTACTCACCACCATCAAAGTGTCCGAACGTCCAAATCTCATTGGCAAAACAAGTAAGGTAAATCTTGTTCAGGGAGTTGCATCGCCAAAAACAGTTTTAGAAAAAGGGGACATTATGGTGATTTATGGCAACAACAACGACATCAAAAAACTGCTGAAGGAAACTTCATGATGCTTGCTATTGAAACCAATGAGCTCTGCATGTTGATGGCTCAAGAAAATTTATTTCATTAAAATAACCCATTCTTCCTGCCATTCCTTTTGTTTATCAATTTTTATCCCACTTTTACTTTTTCAAATCCGTTTGCTTTCACAAACATTAACATCCAAGCCTATGAACGCTGATAAAGTTGACTTTTACCTGATGACCAATGGCAAGTTTTTCGAAAGCCATGCACTACCAGAAGTAAGAAATAAATTACAAACGCTAGACGACCAAAAATGGAGCATGCTTCAAATCATGCAATTCAAAGATCCTACCACCACCATCATCATTTCTATTTTGGCGGGTTCGCTTGGAATAGACCGGTTTTACATTGGTGATACCGGATTGGGCGTTGCCAAACTACTCACTTGTGGTGGCCTTGGCATCTGGACCATTGTGGATTGGTTTATGATTATGGATGCTGCCAAACGCAAAAATCTGGAAACATTTACTTACGCATTAATGTACTAAAAGCATGAAGCCCAGCAGGTTCTATTTATTTATGAGCTTGTTTTGGTTAGCCGGAGTATCGTGGTTGGCTGTATCATTCTCGAATGCCTTAACAGATCACGGTACATCGGTTTGCTTCTTCAAACACGCAACCGGGCTGGCTTGTCCTTCTTGCGGCACTACCCGATCTATACAAGCATTGATTCATGGAAGTATTTGGGAAGCCATCCAAATCAATCCGCTTGGCTTGTTTGGGCTTGCAGCCATCCTTACCATTCCTTGTTGGTTGCTCGCAGATGCGTTGAGCAAAAAGACCACCTTGCTTTCAAGTTGGAATTACCTGGAAACAAATCTTAAAAAACCTGCCATTTTTTGGCCTTCAATTTTACTTGTATTGGCCAATTGGGCCTGGAATATTTCAAAAGAATTATGATTAAAATTCGCCCCTTCAGCTACCGTCCCTTAGAAAGCGAAAAAGAACAAGCATCTAACAGCTACCTGATGAGCCTGGTCGCCATCATAGCCGGCTTGCCCCTTCCTATACTCAATTTGCTAGCTACTTTTTTTTTCTATTTGGGAAATCGAAAATCGACTCCTTTTGTGCGTTGGCATTGCCTTCAGGCCTTGTTTTCGCAAGTCACCCTGGTCATCATCAACAGCATTTTATTTTGGTGGACCATTGCCATTATTACTGACAAGGCTGCATTTACAAACGAATATATTGCTTACTTCATCACCGTGGTTGGCTACAACCTGGTCGAAATCGTTGCCACCATTTATTCTGCCATTCAAACCCGAAAAGGCTTGCACGTGGAATGGTTTTTTTATGGAACTTTAGTCAACATCTTCACTTCCAAATAGCATGAAGAATCCGCTTGTTCAAGGTCTGATTTTGATTGCCGTGTTTATCGGCTTTTGGTTTGCCCTTTCTCAAATAGATTGGAAACCACTACTGCGAACATCAGAAACAAAACAAGACGCTGAGAAAAAGCTGGGGAAACTGATTTTCAGCACGTTTGAAAGCAAAATAGTGCATCGCAAAAGTGTTGTACTGCCGCTAGATTCGATAAAACTCAGGTTGTGCAAAGCCAATAATATCGACCCGATTTCCATCAGGTTGTATGTAGTGAGGTCAAGCGAAATCAACGCATTTGCGCTACCTTACGGCTACATCATGGTGAACACCGCGTTGATTGAATCCTGCAAAAACGAAGAAGCTTTGGCTGGTGTATTGGCGCATGAAATAGCCCACATCCAGAAAAAACATATTGTTAAAAAGTTGATCAAAGAATTAGGATCTGCTGTGATTATCAACATCACTACAAACGGAGCCGGCGGAGAAATAATGCGGGAAATGCTGCACGTGCTAACATCTACAGCTTATGACAGAAGCC
The DNA here is from genome assembly GCA_038205175.1 of Cytophagales bacterium. Classification (GTDB taxonomy): domain Bacteria; phylum Bacteroidota; class Bacteroidia; order Cytophagales; family Flexibacteraceae; genus JBBRCC01. The sequence continues at coordinate 12,309 of JBBRCC010000090.1, forward strand.
TCGAAGCAGAAGCTGACCAACTGGCTACCAAATATTTATGTAGCGCAAAAATTGACGCACTTCCTTTCGCTGATTTTTTAAAGAACATGGAGTCAAACAATGACGACGAAGCTTTAAAATGGTTGAGCACACACCCAGACAATGACGAACGAGCATCGCAAATTGAATCCGGAGTTCAACAATGTGAAACAAAAACCGAAAGAATATTGGCAACCACAACCTGGGAAACTTTGCTCGAAAAGGTGAAGGATTAAATGGCTGAATTCAATAATTGCCTAAATTCAGCTGCAGTCATTTTCTCCTTAAAATGTTCTTCCAAACAAGCATCAGCCAATTCTCTCATGGTTTTCCCTGCAACAGGATGTATAAAATCAGGAGCCAGGTCAAGCATAGGTTTCAGCACAAACAAACGCTGATCTGCAAAAGGATGTGGCAAAGTGAGCTCGGGTGTATTCAAGACCACCCTCCCTTGAAACAATAAATCTATATCAATCATGCGTGAGCCCCATTTTTCAGCTCTTAACCGGCCCATCTTTTGTTCAATCTGCAACACTTCTTCGAGTACCTGCTCAGGCAAAAGTTGGGTTTCACCTGCTACAGCCATGTTCAAAAAGGGCTTTTGATTCAGATTGCCCCATGGAGGCGTTTCATATACGGCAGAGCATTTCAAATTGCCCCGAATAATTTTTCCCTTTATCTGACGGCACGCTTCCAACAGGTTTTCCAGTTCATGGCCCTCATTGCTCCCCAATGATAAAAACAGCATGAAATCCTACTTTGGTTATTTGAATTTCACTTCCGTGGCCCCATAACCGAATTTTTCCTTCCTGGCATCTTTAAACCAAGCCACATGAATGTGACCTGATAAGCGACGGTGAATCTCGTTTTTCAAAACTCCATTGCCCACACCATGAATAAACACCACAACATCAGCTTGTTGCAAAATAGATTTATCCAGTTGCTTTTCAAAAACGTCAATCTGCAATTTTAACATTTCGCCTGCCGACATGGTGGTATGATTATCGACCAATTTTTCAATGTGCAGGTCGACTTCCGGTGACATGGGTTTGGTTTTTGGCTTTAGAAAATCGCTTACTGTTCTGGCCTGATTATCGATCAATGCCTTCTGAATTTCAGAAAAATCGACCGGATCATCATCGAGCTGAATCAAGTATCCGCTCGTTCCCATGGTTTGAATCATAACCGGTTTGGCAGGCTTTTTCCATGTTGAAAATGGGACCACTCCTACTCCACCTTGCAGCCGCTCATAATGCAAAAACCGATATGGCTGAAACTGCACTTCATAATCAGGTTGATGGTGGAGGTCCGACTCCTTTAGCAATTTTTCCAGGGAATGATCTGACTTGGCTTTCACTATGCCTGCCCATTGGTAGGTGTAACCTTTAAAACCATTTGTTCCCACTGTGGTCAACAAGTCAAAATCGGTGTTATTCACCAAAAACAGGCTAAACTTTCCAGGTTCAGCTTCCACCAAGCCCATAAAAAATCCTTTTTTAATCAGCACCCTTTCTCTCGGCGTTTGCTGATTTTTTATATCCTTTGCTTCTGGTTCTTCATAAGTTCCAAAATATCTTTTCTCAACCTGCGAAATCACTACAATTTCGGAGGCATGCATGGGAATATCGAAACCATTGTCGAGCAACACCTGCAAACGCCCGTCTGGCAACACTTTTTGAATGGTTCCCTCTTCCCGGTCATGGATTAATCTGACCCTATCTCCTGCAATCATGCCCTTCGTTTCGTTAAAAGTGATTGGCAAAGGTAACTCCACCTTGACAAATGAAAGGGATAGATTTAGAGAAATTTGTTCATTTTTGCCCCTTTATTTTAATTACATCTAAGAACTTTACCAGATGAAAAAAGCATTAATCACCGGTATTACCGGACAGGACGGAGCTTATTTGGCCGATTTTTTGTTGGCCAAAGGCTATGAAGTTCACGGGGTGAAGCGACGCTCGTCTTTGTTCAACACCGACCGCATCGACCACCTCTATCAGGATCCGCATGAGCGAAATATTCGTTTCAAGTTGCATTACGGCGACCTGACAGATTCTACCAACCTCATCAGAATTGTGCAGGAAGTACAGCCAGACGAAATTTACAATTTAGGTGCCATGAGCCACGTGAAGGTGAGTTTCGACACACCTGAGTACACCGCCAACGCTGATGGCATTGGCACTTTGAGGATTTTGGAAGCAGTAAGAATTTTAGGCTTAACAGAAAAAACCAAAATCTACCAAGCATCAACTTCTGAGTTGTATGGTTTGGTGCAAGAAGTGCCTCAAAGTGAGCGAACACCATTTTATCCACGTTCGCCATACGCAGTAGCCAAAATATATGCGTATTGGATCACCGTAAATTACCGGGAAGCCTACGGTATGTTTGCTTGCAACGGGATTTTGTTTAACCACGAATCTCCTTTGCGTGGCGAAACTTTCGTAACCCGTAAAATTACCCGAGGCGTAGCCAGAATTGCCATGGGCCTGCAAGACGCCATTTACCTGGGAAATTTGGATGCACAGCGGGATTGGGGCCACGCCAAAGATTATGTGGAAGCCATGTATTTGATTTTGCAACAACCTAAGCCAGAAGATTTTGTAATAGCCACCGGAGTAACAACTTATGTGCGGGAATTTGTGCGTATGGCATTTGCCGAAGTAGGTATTGAAGTAGGATTTTCTGGTAAAGGAGATGAGGAAATAGCCAAGGTAGTGGCTTGCCACAATCCGGAATACCAAATAGAAAAAGGCCAGGTAGTGGTAGCGGTAGACAAACGTTATTTCCGTCCTACTGAGGTGGAATTGTTGATTGGCGACCCTACTAAATCGAATACACAGTTGGGTTGGATACCAAAATATGATCTACCTGCTTTGGTGAAAGACATGATGCAGGCCGATGTGGCTCTCTTCAAACGTGACCAATACCTTAAGAGTGGCGGACACAATATTTTGAACTATTACGAGCTGTAACATGCAGAAAATCGGCAAAATTTATGTGGCCGGCCACCGTGGAATGGTAGGCTCGGCCATTATGAGGTTGTTGGAAAAACAAGGATACAACAACATCATCACACGAACTTCAGCAAAGCTTGACCTAAAAAATCAGGCAGAAGTAAAAACTTTCTTCGACGCTGAAAAGCCAGACTATGTGTTTCTGGCAGCTGCCAAAGTAGGCGGCATTCATGCCAACAATACTTTTAGAGGTCAGTTTCTCTATGAAAACCTCATGATTCAGAACAATGTAATTCATGAAAGTTACCTGCATGGAGTTGAAAAACTGTTGTTTTTGGGCAGTTCATGTATTTATCCAAAAATGGCACCCCAACCACTGAAGGAAGATTATTTGCTCACTGGCTTACTCGAACAAACCAATGAACCTTATGCCATTGCTAAAATTGCAGGCATAAAAATGTGCGAAACCTATCGTCACCAATACGGTTGCGACTACATCTCCGTGATGCCCACCAATCTCTATGGCCCCAACGACAACTATGATCTGAACAACAGCCATGTGCTGCCTGCCTTGCTTCGAAAGTTTCACGAAGCAAAAATGGAAGGCAGAGCCGAAGTGGAAGTGTGGGGAACAGGGTCGCCTATGCGGGAGTTTTTGCATGTAGACGACCTGGCTGCGGCCTGCTTCTTTTTGATGGAAAACTACTCAGATGCGCAATTGGTAAACATCGGAACTGGCGAAGACCTCACCATCAAAGCCCTCGCAGAACTGATAGCCAAAGTGATTGGATTTGAAGGAAAAATCGTCTGGAATACATCAAAACCCGATGGCACCCCTCGAAAACTGATGGATGTGACGAAGCTACACAACATGGGTTGGAAACATCAGATTGAACTGCCAGAAGGCATAGCAATGGTGTATGAGGAGTATAGATCAAGAGATGTAGCGGTTTAATCAATCGCTGGAAAATCGGTCGTCCGCTTGGAGGAACATGCAAACGTTTGGCAATTCCATGAACTCAGATTATACCTTAGAGCATTTGAATTCAAGAAGTGTCATAGAAATATTCAAGAATAAACCGTCTATCCGGGCCCGTTTTTACTCAACCAATCCTAGTCTAAAAGCAGGTTTGGATTTTCTTTATGCTATCCAATATCCTTTACAAAGCATTGGAAACGGAGCATGATAATTTGTTTATGCTGTTTGGTTTGCAAACCATGCATTGAATAAAGCCAACGGTTTGTAACCTCTATTAACGGTATCCCACCGATAAACCACGTCTTTCATTTTTAGTAAATAGCCTTATTGGTGGATGTTTTTCCAATTTTGGGGTATCAGTTCGGCGATTCTTTTGATGGGCTAATCCTGGATTGGGGCCAACACGTGACTGAGCCATTCCTGCGGATTCACTTCCGCCACACTGTACATGGCCAGCATTTAGTAGGGCACGCCTGCCCGCTGCGCCTCCTGGTGGCTTCCGGCAAAGAGATAGTTCTTTCTACCTGGAGCCACCGGGCAGATTTTATTCTCCACCCGGTTGTTGTCTATTTTGAGCACGCCGTCCAGCAGGTAGTTTTCTGCTTCTGGCCACAGGGTGAGGGCGTAGGCGATGGCCTTGCACGATGGCGCTTTGGGGCAGCACCTTCATGGCATTTTCTAAAAGCCAGGTTTTCATCTAAGTGAGTATGAGCCTGGTATTTGATCTTGTTGGTTTTAAGTCTTTCTAACTTTTGGGCTACCTGGGTTATCTTTTATATCGATTCGTTGGCATCATTGATACAATTTAAGAAACACCCTGGCCTCAAAAGAAGGCCAACCTTCAATTTTGACCTCTGCGATGGCAAAGCCACTCTGAGCCAAATCAAGATGGTCTACAAAAGCGTCGACAAATCGAACGGGGTTGTCTTTTTCTATGGCTTCGTCCATGCTTCTTATAAAAAGCTGGTGCCGGTTTTCTCCTTGTATATGAGCCAATTGAGTAGTTGTTTTATGCTATA
>JBBRCC010000091.1:0-17209 GCA_038205175.1 Cytophagales bacterium
AAATTTCTCTACAACAGGCACGTTCAATTCTGGCAATACATTTACTGCACAATTGAGCAACTCTTCAGGCAGTTTCGCTTCTGGGGTTTCTACTTTAGGAAGCAGTGCTACCAGTCCTATTGCAGGCAATATTTCGGGCGGTCAGTCTGCAGGATCAAACTACCTCATCAGAGTTGTTGCCTCAAATCCATCTACTGTTATTTCAAACAATACGGCGTTTACAGTAAATAGCAACACTGTAACAGCTCCTGCCAACCAAACAGTTTGTACAAATTCAGGAAATATTTCTCTTGCAGGCTCGCCATCTGGAGGCACTTGGTCTGGCACTGGCGTTACATCAGGCGGAGTTTTTACGCCAAGTGGAAATTTAGGTGCTAATATGCTGACTTATTCCTATTCGAGTGGCGGTTGCTCAGGTTCGGCTACTACAACCGTAACTGTAAATGCAGTTCCAACCGTGAATGCAGGCAGCAACCAAAGCATTTGCGCCAATGCTACAGCATTTACTATGGCAGGTTTTTCTCCAACCGGTGGAACCTGGAGTGGAAATGGTGTGAACGGATCAGGTTTATTTACACCTGCCACGGGGTTGGTTGGTACGCAAACGTTGACCTACTCAGTAACCCAAGGTGGTTGTACGTCTACCTCTACAAAAACAATAATTGTAAATGGAGTGCCCAGTGTAAATGCAGGCAACAATCAAAGCATTTGTTCAAATGCAACTTCTATTTCCATGACAGGATTTTCGCCAACAGGAGGCTCATGGTCTGGCAGTGGAGTTACTTCAGGAGGTGTTTTCGATCCCTCGTCGGCTTCAGTAGGTAGTAATACGATTACTTATACCGTAACGCAAAACGGATGCGCAGGTTCTGATGCAAAAATAGTAACAGTTACAGTTCCTCCTACAGTAAATGCAGGTAGCACATTGAGTGTATGCTCTGGCGATGCTGCCTTCAATCTCACAGGCTTTTCGCCTACAGGTGGAAGCTGGACAGGTTCAGGAGTTAATTCTTCAGGTCTTTTCACACCATCAGGTTCTGTGATTGGCGCCCAAACTTTGACTTACTCTGTTACACAAAATGGTTGTTCGAGCACTGATACAAGGTTAGTTACAGTGAATACATCGCCGAATGTGAGCGCAGGAAGCGATAGAACTACATGTTCCAATGCTAGTCCTTTCAGTTTAACAGGAACTCCAACTGGAGGAACCTGGACTGGCAACGGGGTTTCTGCCTCTGGTTTATTTACGCCAAACAGTTCTTTGGTAGGTACCCAAACACTTACTTATACAGTTTCTCAAAGTGGTTGCTCAGGATTTTCAAGCATGACTGTTCAGCTGAATGCTCTCCCAATAGTAAATGCCGGAAACAACCTCACTGTTTGTAGTGGAAGTAGTCCTGTTATTTTCGATGACTTTACCCCAAGTGGTGGAAGCTGGTCGGGAACAGGAGTATCTGCCCAAGGCACCTTTACACCTTCTGTTTCAATGGAAGGGCAAACCATCACTTTAACTTACACTATTTCACAAAATGGCTGTGTAAATTCAGCTACGAGAACTGTTGCTGTGAATGCAGGTCCAAGCGTGAATATCAATTCGGTGGCACCCGTTTGTGCTAATGCAAGTCCTTTCAGCTTATCAGCATCTCCATTTGGAGGAACTTGGAGTGGAAATGGCGTGAATAGTTCCGGTGTATTTTCCCCCGCAGTCAATCTTATTGGCAGTCAAACCATTACATATACCGTGAGTCAAAATGGATGTTCAAGTAGCAGCTCTGTTTCTGTGCAAGTAAATGCAACACCAACCATAACATTCAATAATTCAAATCCATCTGGCGTGTGTGCGGGAGGTTCTTCTGTAAATTTTGTTGCAAGCCCGGGTGGAGGTACTTGGAGTGGAAATGGTATTAATGCTACAGGTGTTTTTACTCCTTCCGGCTCTATGAGCGGAATCCAAACGCTAACATATTCTGTAAATCAAAGTGGCTGTACAGCATCTGCAAACACACAAATAGATGTGAATGCTACCATCAATGTAAATGCAGGTTCGGCTGAATCAATTTGCAATAATGAAAATACCAGCACATTTGTAGGTAGTCCTTCTGGCGGTAACTGGTCTGGAAATGGGATAACTTCCAATGGCGTATTTAATCCTGCTTCTGGATCATCTGGCAACAGAACGCTCACCTATACAGTAACTGTTGGTGGTTGTACTGGCTCGGCCACCAAATTGGTAACTGTATTGTCTGCCCCCTCAGTTTCTATAGGTTTGGGTCCTAATGTTTGCGCAGACGCAAGCATCCAAAACCTGACCGGAGCAACACCTGCTGGAGGTACCTGGAGTGGTGTAGGCGTAGATAATCAAAATCGTTTTGATCCTTTCGTTGCTGGTCCTGGAACTTTTCCATTAACTTATACTGTTGTTCAAAATGGTTGCACGGCTTCAGCAAATGTTAATGCGATTGTAAGGGCATTGCCCAATATTTTGTTTAGTAATTCCAATCCTACGAGTATATGTGCAGGAGGTTCGCCAGCCACATTTGCTGCTAATCCAACTGGTGGTACATGGACAGGTAATGGAATTAATGCATCGGGTGTCTTTACCCCAAATGGAAGCATGAGTGGTGCTCAAACCCTTGCATACGCAGTTTTACAAAGTGGTTGTTCGGCGTCTGCTAACACGCAGATAAATGTTGCAGCCACCATAAACGTAAATGCAGGAGCAGCAGAAACATTGTGCAATAATTCGGGAACAACAACTTTTACAGCTACACCTGCCGGTGGAACTTGGTCTGGAAACGGAGTTGCTTCCAATGGTGTATTTAATCCTGCTACAGGTTCGCCAGGCAACAGGATATTAACTTATACTGTGACTGTGAGCGGATGCATAGGATCTGGCACAAAGCAAGTGGCTGTGGTTGCTGCGCCAACAGTGAATGCAGGTTCAGGTTTGGATGTTTGCGTAAACACTTCTTTGCAAAATTTAACTGGCGGAACACCAAGCGGTGGCACCTGGAGTGGAACCGGAGTTGACAACCAAAACCGGTTTAATCCTTCAGTTTCTGGAGTTGGAACATTTGCGCTCAGCTACAGGGTTGTTCAAAATGGCTGTACTGCAACGGCCAATTCCAATGCAGTTGTAAGAGTCTTACCCACCATTTCTTTCAATTCTTCAAACCCGGCTATTATTTGTGCCAATGGCAATGCCGCTACTTTAGTCGCAACACCAACGGGTGGAAACTGGACAGGAAATGGAGTGTCTGCCTCGGGTGTATTCACGCCTGCTGCCACCTTGGTCGGTTCACAAACCATAACCTATACCGCTACACAAAATGGATGTGCTAATATAGCCACAATTACACTCACGGTGAATGCAGCACCAAATGTGAGTGCGGGTTCGCCTGAAACTATTTGTAACAACGAAGGCACAACTACATTTTCAGGGACACCAACAGGAGGAACTTGGTCGGGAACCGGAATTACAGCTCCTGGCGTATTCAATCCGGCCACTGGTTCCACAGGCAACAGAACACTCACCTACACAGTAACAGTGAATGGATGCTCAGGATCATCTACAAAACAAGTAAATGTAGTGGCAGCCCCAACAGTTTCTGCCGGAGCAGCATTAAATGTTTGTTCGAATGCTGCCATTCTAAATTTAACAGGGGGCACACCAGCAGGAGGAACTTGGAGCGGTGCGGGAGTTGACAACCAAAATCGTTTTGATCCTACTGTTGCAGGAGCAGGAACATTTCCGATCACCTATCGGGTAGTTCAAAATGGCTGCACCGCCACGGCAAGCAAAAACGCTGTAGTTAGGGCTGCTCCAAACGTGGTGTTTGGCACTGCCAATGCCAGTTCATTATGTACCAACTCGCCTGCTATAATACAAACTGCAACGCCAACAGGTGGAACCTGGAGCGGAAATGGAATCTCAGCATCTGGATTGTTTACTCCCACTACTTCTATGAGTGGTGCTCAAAACATCACTTATACAGTTACTCAGAATAGCTGCACAACAGTAGCTTCAACAGTAATTCAGGTAAATCAAACGCTAGCGGTGGATGCCGGTTCGGCTACAAACATTTGTACAAATGCAGGGAATCAAACTTTGGCAGGAATTCCGGCCGGTGGTACATGGTCGGGCCAGGGCGTAACTGCAGCAGGGGTATTTAACCCAACATCGGGTGCACCAGGAACCCGAACACTCACTTACTCAGTATCTGCTGGTGGCTGTACCGGAACTGCTACCCGACAAATTACCATTGTAACAGCACCTGGTGCAACAGTTGGCACCGGCTTCACAGTGTGCTCGAATGCTAGTCTTCAAACACTGACCGGTGGTTCGCCAAGCGGCGGTACATGGGTAGGCCCAGGTGTGAATAGTCAGGGCAGATTCGATGCTTCTGTTGCTGGATCTGGTTCTCACCAGATTGGTTACAGAATTATTCAAAATGGCTGTACGGCTACCGCAAATATGACTGTGGTAGTGAATACTATGCCTAATACCAATGCAGGCAACAATATGAACTTTCTGGCTAGCGAACAGATTGTAACCTTAACAGGAGTAACGCCAACGGGTGGCACCTGGACCGGAACAAGTGTTACTGCTAATGGTGCTTTCACTACGGCTGCAGCTCTGGCCGGAGACTCTGTGCTGCTCACATATTCCGTGACCCAAAATGGTTGCACCGGTTCAGCCACAAGAAGGATACTTGTTCATCCGGTTCCTGCATTAGACGTTACATCCGACACTGTTTGTCGGGGTTCGGCAGTGCAAATCAATTCAGTACCATTTACTGGAACTGCCATTCGCTGGATGCGAAACAGCACCATTATCTCAGGTGCAACAGGAATGAATTTTACTCCTACTCAGAATGGTCGCTACAAAGTAGAGTTTAGGTTAAATGGCACTACTGCATTCACTGCTGAGGCAGACCTACAACTTGAAGATATACCTGTGAGGCCTCAGATTACTTCACCAGGCAGATCGCTTGAAGTAAACACTACCAATCAGGTTCGATGGTTTTTGGCAGGAAATCTGATTCCGGGAGCAAATAATGCCGTCTTTGAGCCAGCAGTGAATGGAATATACACTTGTCAAGTAAGCAATGGAAATTGCTGGTCGCCCATGTCTGCTCCGTTCAATTTTACGATTACTGATTTGAAAGTGACTCAGACTTCAGGGCAGTGGAAATTGTTCCCGAATCCGGCCAACGACATAGTAGAAATAGCCTGGACTTATGCTCCAAGTGCCGCCATTCAGGTCACGATTACCGACCTTACAGGCAAAATAGTTTCTGAGAAAGCGTTTTTTGCTTCGGCAGAAGGACGGGTTAAAATGGATACCTATTACATGCCGGCAGGAGTCTACATTCTGACCTGGAAGGCAAATGAAGGCAAAGGTAGAAGCCAGTTTGTGGTAAGACATTAATGCATTTAGCTTCTTTAAAAATCACAAAAAAGGCGGGATCATTCCCGCCTTTTTTGTGATTCCAGGTTGCCTGAAGTTCAACAATTAACCCAATTGCAGGTAGCCTCGCACCACTCGTGTTTTGAAGAAATACCGGCGATGCGTTTAATGGATTTGCTGGAGAGTAAGGTGCTCCGTCTAAAGTTTGTATGCTTCCATCTGGATTCCGTTTTAGGGTAAAAGATGGAGGAGTTGGGTTTAAAGAATTGTACAGGTTTTGGATTTCCAGGTACACATCGAGTGCCCATTTCGAAAAGTTCCATTTTTTGTCGACCCGCAAATCCATGGCGTTAAATGCCCTTAGCCTTAGACTGTTTACCCTGTTAAAATCTAATTTTTCGCCACCTCCAACAGGATAGTTGAAGAGTGAACCCAAGGTGTCGGAAGGTGTGTAGGGTGCGTCGCCCAGGTAGCGAAATCGAACGCCTGCTTCCCAATTTCGGGGGAATTTGTACCCACCGGTAAACGAAACAAGGTGGCGGTTGTCCCAAGTTGTCGGTCTAAACTTTTTAGTGTCGAAGCCTGTAGCTTCGCTTTTATACCAATGTGTAGGCCAAATGGTCGGAGCGAATGTATCTGTTGTCTCTGTTCACAAATTGTCGTTGGTTGTTTGAAAGCCAGGGACGGTGTAGGTCGGAATTTTATAATATCGGCCAACAGAAGCATTTACGCTCCATTTTTCATTTACATTGTAGCTTGCTGCAGCACGGGGAGAAAACGTTTCCCAAACTTTATTTCCGTTGTTTGTGAATATATTTCCATCTACCCTAACCCAATAGCCAGTTTCAATTTTTGGACAATAAAGTTGGTTGAGGACTGTGCAAAAGCACCATATTTCAAAAAGTTGATTTTATTTTTGAAACTGACTGAGCCATGTGGTGGAATGTTTTTGGGATCAGTAACAGGCACTTTTACCTGCTGAAAAAAGTCGTTTGTGTATTTGGCATCCTGCACAATGGCTCCGTATGACAGGGTAGTCCGGCCCAAGAAGTTTGTCATTTCAAACCGAAGCTTGTTCTCTCTTTCAAGCGACCTTAAACGTAGCAACCTGGGCTTATTGTTGTCGTTGTCTGTATATTTTTCAATGGTGTTCAGCAAGGCATTCTGGCTTAGTGTAAGTGTGAAAATTCCATTCTCCATTGGGTGTTTCCAACTGAGGCCCATGGTATTCGTTTGTTGCCTGAAAATCGGGATTTGATCGAGTATGGCTAAGCTTTCAACGTATCGTTGGCGTGTATCAGGATCGACATCCGGGCCTGGGTTTTCTGGTGGGCTCCAATTCTGAAATTGTCCTGTACCCTGTCGGGATTTCCTGTTCTTAGTTTGAACTGTAAAACACCTGAAAGCGGGTTGTCGTACCTGAAGTGAAAAGAGCTTGTGGTAAGCGTAACATTTTCTATAAAACTCACATTGAGAATGCCAACCGGTCCACCTGCACTTCCCTGTGTGGCAAAATGGTTGATGTTGGGAATTTCCATCCCATCGAGGTAATACACGTTTTCGTTTGGTGCACCTCCACGAGTAATAACATCGTTTCTAAAGCCAACCGAACCAGACACGCCAGGAAGCGATTGCACCACTTTGGCAATGTCGTTGTTGCCTCCGGGATAGGTTTGAATTTCCTGCCTCGACAGCGTTTGAATACTGTTTGGCGTTTCTCCAAACTGCTTGAATGGGCTTGCCACAATTTCTATCTCATTCAGGTTGCTTTCTGCTTCATCGAGCTCAAAATTGATGTTTTGGGTGTTTCCGATGGTAATTACCACGTCATATTTAACCAAGGCTTTGTAGCTAAGTAGCGCTGCCTTCACATTGTAGGTTTTAGGCGGAATGTTTACAATGGAATACTTTCCATCTAAACCGGTAGTGGTTCCAATGCCTGTGCCTTCTAGTTGAACAGTGGCGCCAGTAAAGGGCTCTTGGGTTTTGGCATCTCTAACTATTCCAAGGATTTTCCCTTCTTTTTGAGCAATCGAAATAAGTGATAAACAGGACGTAAAGAGGGTTAGAACAATTGAAAAGTTTCATTGCATAATAGCAGCAATTCGAATTTAATAGGTTTTTGAAGTGAAATCTTACAACCGTAAGACATTAATTTTGGTTTTTGATTTTGCAATAAAAGCTTGTTTGGCTCTATATTACACCACCATTGTACACATCAACACACTTATGAACTTATTTACCCGATGGCTAGTATTGGGGTTTGTTTTTATTTATTCAGGTTTTGTTTTTGCACAAACCTGTCCTCAAGTCAGTCTTCAACTACCTGATACAGTTTGCTCTGGGCAAACAATTAACTACCCGGCTTTACCTCAAGGCCTCAACTATGCCTGGGACGTGTGTAGCAACGATATGGTCGCTGCCCCAGCGATAAGTTTTAAAGTTACCGGCCAAACCGGTTCAGGGGCGGGTGCCATCATGGTTGAAGACAGTGGAAGGTATTACGTATTTTTCATAAATTCAACCAGCGCTACCATAAGCAGAGCCTCTTATGGCACCAATTTTAATGCTACACCAACTATTGTAAATCTGGGTAATTTTGGTGGGCAGCTAGCCAATCCTGCAGGATTAAGTGTGCTTAAAGATGGGGAAAACTGGTTCGCTTTTGTTGCCAGCAGAACAGGAAGCCGCATAGTGAGGCTTTCATTTGGGTCGTCAATTACCAATGTTTCTCCCGAAGTAAGCCAGGTTGACCCTCCATCTGGAATTATCCTTACTGGTTGCAATAGCTTGACAGTAAAAAAGTCGAATGATAACTACTACATTTTTGTGGTTGGTGGATTAAGTAATCGATTATTTGTACTTAATTTAGGTAACAGCCTGGCAAACAGTCCAATAACTGGTTATAATGCATTGATCACCGGGTCAGTTTCTGCAAATGATATTGATGTAGAAGAAAATTGTGGTTACTGGTTTGGCCTCATTTCTGACTTTAGTGGAAACAGGATTCATAAAGTAGATTTTGGAAACAACCTTGACAATCCCACTCCTACTTTTGCAAATGTCACTGCGTTTGTTTCTCCGGGTGCAGCTCCAAATGGAATAACCATTGTTAGAAACAAAGGACAATTTTATGGGATTGTTGCATCGAATGCTGGTATTGCCCAACTTATCAACTTGCGAAGTGGACTATTGGGTGCTCAAATTTCTACAGTGTCAATTTCAGGGCTATTATCTGGTAATTTAGCAACAGGGGCAAACCACTTTTACCTGCCAGATGGGCAAGTGTTGATTACTGGCATGGTAGCCAACAGAATCATACACATGGTTTTTAGTGCTCCTTGTGCTGCTTCCGTACCTGCATCTTTTCAATCCAATCCGACAATTCAATATACCCAGGCCGGAAAATATTATGTAAGCTTGATTGTAACCAACCAGGAGCTGTTAAGTCAACATATTCTTGACTCAATTGTGGTTAAAAGTCAACAATCTAGCCAGCCAACACCTTTGCTTAATATTTTGGCCGACGAAGCATGTGTGGGTTCTGCCACAAGGCTGAATGCGGTTGTTGCTGGCAATCCTGGGGTTAGTTTCAATTGGACATTTCACGACAACACAACGGCGAGTGGAGCCTCTGTTACAAAAACGTATGCAGCCCCAGGCTTGTACAATGTTCGTCTTCGGGTGAGAACATCCGATAGATGTGGAACCTTTGAACTTAATAAGCCAGTTCGTATTTACACTCGTCCAAGTTCACCACCTGTTTCTAATTTTACTTTTCCGGCACAAGTTTGCGCTTTTGATTCTGTTCAATTTACAGATGCATCTACTTGGGCAACTGGAACGATTGTGAGGTGGAGGTGGACAGTAGCTGGTGTTCCTGGAACGAATAATTCCCGAAATCCTAAGTTATTTTTCTCAACTCCAGGCACTTTTCAGGTTACTTTGGTGGCAAGTGATTCAAGTGGTTGTGGAAATCCGGTCACAAGGTCTGTAACTGTAAATCCTGGTGCCAATGTCAACTTTACTGCTACATCTGCTTGCGCTCGCTCCTCTGTTTCTTTTTCAGATATCACCACATTTCAAGGAGGAACCACATTTGCCTCAAGACTTTGGAACTTTGGGAGCTCCGGTCAAGGAAACACCAGCACTTTAGCCAATCCAACATTTACTTTCGCAGACTCCGGAACTTACCAGGTGAGACTTACTGTTTCAAACAGTGCTGGTTGTAGTTCGAGCTTCACCCGGCCTTTAAGGGTGTATGCCAGACCCATTTTACGCATTGGCATTCCTACATTACCATTTGTTAATCAGCCCCTTACATTTCAGAACCTGAGTATTTTGCCTTCGCAAACTATTGATACAATTCGCTGGCAATTTCCATTTGTTCAGGGTCAGAATCAGGTGTTTTTTGTGCAAAATCCTACTTACACATTTCCAAATTCCGGCAATTTTCCTTTGAGACTACGCATCAGAACCGACCGTGGCTGCGTGTCCGACAGCACTTTTCAAGTTGGTATTATTGGGTCTTGCCCCGTTGTAACCGCCACCGCCCCTCCTTCTATTTCAACGGGCGAAACGGCAACATTCACTCCAAATTCAGTTGGAGCCAGCACATTGGAGTGGGATTTTTGTGCTGGTGATTTGTTTGAGCAACCTACTGCTCAAAATGTGATTTTGGGTACCGCTACCAGCTTTGTGCAACCTGTCTTTGATGGTACCAACTGGTTTGGTTTTGTGCCCGCCGATCAGAATACCAACAGTGGCAACTCCTTGTTTAGGCTCTCTTTTGGAAATGACCTGAACAACGACCCCGGGATTTCGCAATTGGGAAATCCACAAAATGCATTTAACAGGCAAACCCAAATGCGGGTGATGCAAGAAAATGGAATTTGGTATGGCCTTGGTGTTAGTTCCATTACTAATTCATTGTCACGCCTGCGTTTTGGAACAGCTCTTGATAGTTTTCCAACTGCCCAGACCATCACATTGCCTGCCGGCACACTGTCAACGCCTTCTTGCATTCGTGTGTTCAGAGATCGGGATACCACTATTGCTTTTATTGTGAACAACAACAACAGCATCAACAACAATATCATCAGGTTGGTATTCAGGCGAAGTATTCTGGATACACCCACTGTTACGGTATTCAGCAATCCACCCAACATTCAAAATAGTAACGGATTTTTTTCTCTCGACTTTAGAAAAGAGTGCAATGAATGGTTTGGTGTAATGGTAGGAGCAAGTCAGGTATATAAAATGAGTTTTGGCATTTCGTTGACCCGGGCACCCCAATTTTCTTTAATCACAGATCAGGTAACCAATTTTCTGCCTGTTTCTGAATCTCTTGCCAATCTGAGAGGAGTGAATTTGGTGAGCGATTTGGGGCAAACCATTGCATTTATCAACAATTCGACTGGCAATTTTTACAGGGTTGTATTTGGAAATGGACTGGTAAATAATGCTTCATCAGCCCAGTCTCTTGGCAATTTTGGCATTGTGAACAATCTTATTCAGCCTACATTCATAAACCAAGGTTCCGAATGGTTTGCATTTTCCATGGATGCAAATGCCCGCACGTTGAACCGCATAAAATTTCCTAATCGCTGCGATGCCAGCCCGAGTTTTATTGCTACAAATCTGGTGAGCCAGCCTCAAACCATAAGATTTGGCCGAAGTGGTAGACAGCTTATTACTACAAAGGCTTTGAATAATTTTGGTTGGAATCTCACAACAGTAGATTCCATTCTGGTAAATGATTTGCCAGAAACGCATGCTCCCATTTGCACGCAGGCGGTCATTGACATGCCCGAAGAAGCCTGTTTCAATCAAAACTTTAGGGTAAAATCTGCAACCCCGGGTCTCAATAATGTTTCGTGGGACTTTTGCGAGGGAGATTTGCTCCAGCCCTTGGTTACAAACCCCGTTTTTGCAAATCCAGCCAATGCTTTTGGCGCAGCAAATGGATATGAAATCTTGGAACTGGATGGGAATTTCTATGGTTTTCTTGTTCATTCCGGCAACTCATTTGTTCGTTTCGACTATGGAAACGACCTACTCAACAACCCCATATTGGTAAATATCACAGGCTTTCCAACAGGATTTTTCGGAGGTGCGCAAGAAATTAAAATCAGGAAACAGGACGGCAACTGGATAGGTATTATTGTAAATGGAGCGACCGATAATTTGGGTAGAATTAACTTTGGACCCGATTTATTGAATACTACACCAACTTATTCCGTTTTGAATGGTGGTTTAGGTTTCAACAACCCGAGAGGAATGGCTTTGATATTCAATGGAGCCAATTACTATGCCTTGGTTGTGAATCGGGGAAACCGAAACCTGATGGTATTAGACTTTGGAAAATCACTGCTCAGCTCGCCAACTATATACACCTACCCAATTTCTGTTTTCTCTGGTGTAAACAAAATTGCAATGATTCAACATTGCAATGTTTGGTATGCCTTGGCAACTGACCAAACCAACAACGCTGTTTATCGACTTGAATTTAAAAATGGTTTGTACAAAACTCCTGAGTTGACAGGAACTTTTTCGGTTCCAACGCCAATTGCAATAGAATTGGCCAGAGACAAAAGCGGCTATGTGGCATTTGTGGGCACAGAAGCTGGTGGAAATTCAGGCCTCATGTTTAGGTTAAACTTTGGAAGTAACATTGGTTCAAACCAGGTGAATGCTACTAATCTGGGCAATTTTGGAGGGCAGCTTACCAGCTCTACCATCAGTGCATCTAGTCTGATTAAGACCAGTCGCTCTGAGTATCAACTTCATTTGGTTGGCTTCAACAATCGAAATTTAATCCGTTTCGACTTTACCAACCGATGTTCGGCAACGCCAGGAACGTCAACAGCCGATTCTGTTTTGGTGAGCTATGCCACTCCAGGAACATATTTTGTTTCCCTTTCAGCTTCTGACAGTTTGGGCAGACAAGTTCAGACCTTAGATTCTGTGCAAATAAGAAACCCTGTTGAAGCAAGATTTGGTTTTGCAGGAAACCGTTGCAGAAACCTGCCCATCACATTTTTAGACAGCACGCTCATCAATAGTCCCAATCCGCCTTCTTACAGTTGGAATTTTGGTGACCCTGGCAGTGGAAATCAAAACACCTCTTCCATACGCTTTCCTGTTCACACCTTTGCCGCCTCTGGAACCTATACTGTTGCACTCAGTGTGGCCGAGGCTTCTGGTTGCACGAGTGTAGTGAGCAGAACAGTCCGCATATTGAATAAACCTTCTCCCGATTTTAGCTTCAGCGTTGGTTCAGGTTGTTCAAATGATTCTATTCAGTTTACCGATGTTACTTTACCTGGCTTAGATCAGATTGTGAGCTGGGAGTGGAATTTTGGTAGCATCGGAACCTCCAACCTTCGCAACCCAAAATTTGCTTTTCCTACAGCCGGAATTTTCAATGTTAGGCTAAAAGTTATTGGCTTATCAGGTTGCGATTCTTCCATCAGCAAAACGGTGAATATCAACCGACAAGGGCCTTCTGTTTCCATTGGTTTGCTTTCAGGTTCTTTTTGCCTTGGCGACACCCTTCAATATGGTGGAAACATTTCGAACCCTGCCGGAACAACTCTTGATTCTTTGGTCTGGAATTTGGGCAATGCAGTTGTGAGTCGACAGCAAAATCCATTGATGTTTTATCCTGCTACGGGCACCTACAGGGTAACGCTCACTGCCTACAATAACCAAGGATGTGTGACCCGGGTTGAAAGAAATTTCAGGGTGTATGCTAAACCTACTGCTTCACTGCTCGTGAACCAAACGTTGGTATGCATGAGAAATCCACTCATTTTTAGTCCTCAAAACATTGTATCTGAAGGAGCTGTGGTTTCGCAACTGTGGAATTTTGGAGATGGAACTACGGATACATCTCAGATTGCGACAAAAAGTTTTCAGCAAGATGGTCGCTATCTGGTAAGTCTCCAGCTCACTTCGCAATATGGATGCACGGGCAACGACACCAGCACAGTAGAAGTGAAACGTGGCCCCATCGCTGAGTTTGATTTTTCAACAGCATGTCTTAGCCGACCGGTCAATTTCATAAATCGTTCATCGGCCAATGGTATTCCCGGCGGCATTATTGGCTATTCATGGGATTTTGGGAACGGTCAAACCTTTTTGGGCTTGGATCCGCCACCAATAGTGTTTAACAATTCTGGCGACTACCCCGTGCGACTCACAGTAACAACTACCGCCGAATGCCCCAATACCATTACCAAAATCCTAAGCATTGGCAATCTGCTTTCTGCCAACTTTACATTCGAACAAGGCTGTTTAGGCACGCCTTATTTGTTTCGAGATATCAGCGTTCCTGCCGGTTCACGAGACAGTGTTGTGTCCTGGAGTTGGACAATAGGTGGCCAACGATTTAACATTAAAAACCCAAGAGCCATTTTTGATTTTGTTGGTGAATATAGCGTGGCGCTCACTGTGGCCACGGGCAACGGATGCGAGTCGAGCGTAACTGCAACAAATGTGGTGCAGGTTGGTCCGCCTGCTGTGGCTGCTTTCGATATTTTGAACACCACTTTTGCGGCTCCTCCTTTTGTAGTTGGCATTAGAAATCAGTCGAGCAATGCCATTTTATACAAATGGGATTTTGGAGATTCAACCACATCTTCAGCTTCAAACCCGCCAAGTCATACCTATCGAAGGGAAGGTGTATATATCATTTCGCTTACTGCTTACAAAAACAACCTTTGTTCTACCATGATTTCCAAGGTAGTAAACGTGATTTTAAATCCAGTTCGAGGGGTACGGGTGCGGGTAGTTTCGGCTGCTGAGCGGGATGGTTTGCTCACATTTGGAGCAGAAGTAGAGAACGAAAGCAATGTAGAACTTCGAGAAATTGACTTCAGAGGTGAGCTGAACGACCAAACCGTGCTGAATGAAAAATGGATAGGGTCTCTACTTCCAGGCGGGTTGCTCACATATACTTTTAAAAGTCAAATTGCTATCAATCGTCCCGGAAGCATCGACTTTGTGTGTGTTAATGCGAGTTTGCCAGATACCGCAAAGGACATAACACCCGAAAATAACAGGGGTTGTTTTTCACTTTCCGGGTCTTTCAAAATGTTTGATCTTTTTCCAAATCCGGCTCAAAATGAGCTGAATACATCGTATGTGCTCGACAGGGAAGGGAAACTTACCATAGAAATAGTAGATGCACTTGGGAGGCGGGTTTGGCTTTTAGAAGATGGCGTGAAGCCAGCCGGGGTTTATCAGCCTCAATATGCGATAAAGCTAAAACCGGGTTTTTATACCGTGAGAGCAACATTTGAAGGAACCAAAGAGATCAGAAGGTTGGTGGTAAAACCATAAACCTATCTGACGGAAAATTTCATGCGGTAGGTAACATCAGTTTTTCCTTTCGAAATATCTGTAAGTTTTCCCTTGAGCAACCTTTTGCGAAGTGGCGAAAGGTGGTCTATAAATAAAATTCCTTCGATGTGGTCATATTCATGTTGAATGACCCTTGCAGCAAATCCTTCAAAATTTTCGGTGTGCTCAACCCAGTTTTCATCAAAGTAATGAATGGTGAGAAACTCCTGGCGTATCACATCTTCTTTCACGCCGGGAATGCTCAGACAACCTTCTTCAAATGGCCATTCGTCGCCTGACTCTTCTAAGATTTGGGCATTGATAAACACTTTTTTTACTCTTGGCTCGTCATCTTCTTCTGGCGTCTCCTCGCTTATTTCGCCGGTTTCGGCTGATGGATCTGTATCAATAATAAACATGCGAATGCTCTTGGCCATTTGCGGAGCGGCAAGGCCCACACCATTTGCCTTATACATGGTTTCAAACATATCGGAAGCCAAGGTGGCCACATCTGTCTCGCCTTTTACAATCTCTGCCGCCTTCTTTCTTAGAACAGGATCTCCGTATGCAACTATCGGGTAAATCATTTTTTACAATTCTGACTTGCAAAAATAAGTCAATATTTGTTCCATTTCAGGCATTGAATGCCAATTTGCTTCTTGTCCGATTTTTTAGAACCCTTATCTTTGCCTGCCTTTTCAAGTAGCAAACAACAAATTGGAAAGGCGCTAACAAGGAAACCCCTTCACTTATATGACAGACAAGCAAGAACAACTGAAGCAGAAACTACTGGCAGAGTGCATAAAAATGCAGAAAGTGGTTGTGGAAAATGCTAAAAGAACTATGACAGAATTTCAGGTGAGTGCAGTAGAAGGCGACGACGGCAACGAAGAAAAGCTGTACAACTCCTACAGGGAAGAAATGCAAAACCAACGAGATATGTTTGCCAGACATTATGAATTGGCTTTAGACGATCTTGGCTTACTCAACAAGGTGTTGCCTTCAACCGAATATAAAGAGGCATCTTTTGGAACCGTTGTGGTGACCGAACAGCAGAAGTTTTTCATTTCCATCAGTTTAGGAGCTGTCGAAGTGGACGGCACTACCTATTTTGCCATATCTCCTGTTGCACCCATCTTTAAGGCATTCTCAGGTAAAAAAGCGGGAGAATTTTTCAATTTCAGAGAGAAAGAAGTGAAAATTATAGAGGTATTTTAATCCTGTTTTAACCCAAAAAAAAGAGTCAGTTGCTGCCAACCGACTCTTTTTTTTGAATTACACTTTTCGATTAATCTTTCATGAATCGGGATGTATAAGCCACATTTCCAGCATTTACTTTTAAAACGTAAACGCCTTTCGGCAGCGCCTCCACTTTAATTGCAGTTTGAGCAGTCAACTTTCCTGCGTTCATTTCTTTTCCGTTGATGTTAAAAATCTGAAAGTCGCCCAAGAGGTTACCTTCTATAAAAATCTGGTTCTGTGCTGGCGAAGGAAATACTTTTACTGGTTTTGAGGAAATACCAGGTTTGTTAGAAACCTGCAGGCCGGAGTATGCAAACCTGGTTCGGCCAGACTCTTCATTGGCCCAATTGTTAATGGTTTCATCCCATTCAAATTCCTGAACGAATGTCACAATGCCATGGGTAAAGAAGTTTTCGACAATGTAACTATCGTTGAATGGCACAGCAACTGTCGAAATATTATAGCGGGTGTCGAACACCATGTTATCCCTGTATTCTGGTGAAGGCGCAGCAGATGAATTCGATGCATAATGCGAAAGCGAAGTTTTGTTACCAGCCACATCATATTCAAATACGTCCCTGTATTGATAGTGGGGGTCTGGCAACGTTTCAACAGGATTGTGATTGTACCACTGTTCTTCGCTTACTTTTCCAGCGCCGTTGTAGATGTATCTGATTTCATAGAATTTTTCATAGCTCCCAGCTTCAAAGTAAAAGTCCTCCTGTTTGGTTAGTCGGTTGGCTTCATACGTGTATTCTGATTTCTCGTCTTCTTCCCAAACATTTCCAGTCTTAGTATACCCGTTGGCTCTGGTCAATTTGCCTTGGCCATCGTACGTGTAAGTTGTTTTATAGTCTTCTTCCCAATTGTTGCTTAGTCGTTTATATACAATTTCTTCGCTCAGCTTGTTGCTTTGGTAGGATAAAGTAGTTCTGTTATCCAATGTGAATTCAGTTACATTTAGAGTTCTGGAGCTAAAAATAGTTTCTGTTTCAAGGTTTTGAGCATTGTAAGCGTAAACAGTTTTATAGATAAATTCATCGGGATTACTGGAAAAAGGCAGATCTAATGATTCCGAAACTTTTCGGTTTTGACCGTAAGTTATGGAATTATGTCTGAATTGCGGAGCAGGTCTGAAACCGGAAGCAAAATTCTGTGCAGCCTGCGGAACTAAAGTTTTTGTAGCTACACCACCTCCGGCGGAGCCCGAAC